>CP107199.1:3288620-3621400 GCA_025758065.1 Lachnospiraceae bacterium | reverse complement strand
ACTGATCGCTGTATGTCAGCTGGTTCCAATGGCAACTCTGGCATCCAGTATGCCTGCAACCGGCGGTAGCTATGTGTATGCTAAAAAACTGATCGGACCAAGAGCATCTTTCGTATTTTTGATGATGTTCGTTCTCCAGCAGGTACTGATCGCAACCTTTGCCATTGGCTTTGCAAGCTATGTAGCTGTTATCTTCCCTGATGTAAATCAGAAATTAGTAGCACTTGGCGCACTGACCCTGGCAGTAGCAGTAAATATGATCGGCCTGAAGACTTCTGCAAAAGTACAGAAGTTCATGGTAGCATTATTACTTATTTCTCTGTTTATTTACATTGTATTTGGTCTTCCTAAGGTAGACTGGTCTGCACTGGCATTAAATAAAGAAAACCTTATGCCAAACGGCCCAATGAAATTCCTCCGCGGTGCTGCCATGCTTTCCTTTGCATGTGCAGGTGCTAAGTTCTTAGCTGAGAATGGCGGTGAAGTAGAAAATCCTGGAAAGACTATTCCAAAGGCTATGGTATTTTCTACACTGCTTGTTGCAATTTTTTATGCTTTAGTTGGTATTGTTGCTGCTTGTGTTCTTCCTGTTGAGGAAGTAGCTGGTGTAAATATCTCTGTAGTGGCAAAATCTGTATTTCCTGCTCCTATTTACCTGTTCTTCGTGATCGGCGGTGCGTGGTTTGCATTACTGACTACTTTAAATGGTACTTTATCATGGACTACACGTTCTCTTCAGAGGGCTGCTATGGACGGATGGCTGCCAGAGGCCTGTGCAAAGGAAAATAAGGGCGGTACACCTGTTATCCTGTTATTATTCTTCTTTGCGGTTGGTATCATTCCAATCGTAACTGGTATGAACACCTCTGATATTGCAAATATGGGTACTGGCTGTGGCAAACTGACTGACCTGTTAATGGTTTATGCATGCTTCCGTCTTCCTAAGGTATTTCCTGAGGAATACAGAAAATCTGCTCTGTACATGAGCCCTGCAAAGTTAAATGCAGCATTAGCTGTTGTATTCGTTGTACTGGCAGCTACATCTTATGTCAGCCTGTCCAGCTTAAATGCAAGACAGTTCCTGTACATTGGCTTGTTCATCCTTGCAGCAGTTGTGCTGATGTTAGTTCGTTATAAGAACGTAAAAGAAAAAATGGATCAGCAGTAATCACTGTTTGATACCGGGAAAACGCGGTGGGGGTGTTGCGGCAATAACATTCTCATCGCGTTCCCATGTTATGGGAGGTAAGACTATGAAATACGCAGTAGTAGGCTTTGGTACAGCCGGCTACCATGCAGTGAAAAAGATCCGTGAGCTGGATAAAGAGGGATGCATTGATGTATACAGCAATACAGAACGAGCCCCTTATAATCCTATGTTGACTACGTATTATGCCTTTGGAAAGCTGGAATATGAAGGAATGTTCCCGTTTGGTGATCTGGAGCAGATACAAAAAGAAGTGGATTTTAACCTTCGCAAAGAAACGGTAATAAAGGTTCACGGATCTGAGCATCTGGTAGAAACAGAAAATGGATCAGAGCAGTATGACCGCATTCTGATCGCAACAGGTGCAAGGGCATTTGCTCCTCCTGTAAAAGGACTGGAGCCTGAGGATGCATTTTTAATGCGTACAGTAGAAGATGCCCTTCGCTTTAAAGACAGACTGAAGAAAAATGATATTAAACATGCTGTTGTGATCGGTGCTTCCATGGCTGGCATCAAGGTGGTGGAAGTCCTTCATAAATATGGTATTGAAACCTGGCTTTTAGATCTGGCAAGCTATATATTTCCTCTGGCTGCTTACAAAGAGGTTGCAGAAGAGATTGAAAAGAGAGTAGAAGCCCAGGGCGTTCATTTAATGTTTGGTGTTACCATTGATCATATGGAACAGGAAAATGGGGAAAAGGTGGCTGTGCTTACAGACGGAAGCAGGATTCCTGCAGACATTGTGGGTCTGTGTATTGGTACAAGAGCCATTACAGAGACTGTTCAGGGAGAAGTGGAGATCACAAGAGGTATTGTAGTGGATGACCATATGCGTACCTCTGTTCCCGGAATCTATGCCGCAGGTGACTGCTGTGAAGGGAATAATCTGGAAAGCGGACAGAAACAGATCATCGGTCTGTGGGCAAATGCCAATCATCAGGGAGAAACTGCCGGTATTAACATGGCAGGGGGAGATGCTGTTTATAAAGGAAATATCCTTCACAATATCACCCACTTTATGAACATGGATTTTATTGGTTTTGGAGACAACCGGATGCAGGGAGAAATCCTGGAATACGGTTCGCTTTCAGAAGATCTGTATATCCGTCTGGTGCTAGACGGAAAGCGCATTGTAGGCGCTAATATTTTAGACAATTATCGTATCAGCGGCATTATAAAAAATTATATGCTGCGGCTGTTTGCAGGTGAACAGTTTGTTCTGCCGGATTATCAGCGGGCTATGCTGGTAAAAGCAGGACTTTCCGTTCCTTTTATAGATGAAGTTGAGGAGAAGATCCATGGATAGTTTAGAGGCTTTAATAAAAGCAAAGATACCGGGACCGGAGACCGGCATTGAAAAAAAGAATACAGTCTGTGCTATCTGTTCTCCGGCATATAATTGTGGTGTATGCGCTTATGTAAAAGATGGAAAAATGGTAAAGCTGGAAGGCTTGGATGAGCATCCGAGAAATAAGGGATGCCTTTGCACAAAAGGATTGTCCGGCCGTGGCTTTGCTTACAGAGAAGACCGTATAAAAACACCTCTTCGCCGTACTGGCAAAAGGGGAGAAGGAAAATTTGAACCGATCACCTGGGATGAGGCTTATAAGGAGATCGCTGAAAAGTTAAATCATATCAAAGCAGCAGATGGACCTCAGGCAGTGGCATTTTTCGGTGGGTACAATAAATGGTTCCGTCCGTGGCTGCGCCGTTTTGCCCATTCCTTTGGAACTATGAATTACGGTACAGAGTCCAGTACCTGTATGACTACTGGCTGGATGGCATGGAAAACAGCCATAGGACAGCTGGCAAGACCGGATATGTCAAATTGTGACCTGCTTCTTGGCTGGGCATTTAATCCTTATTATTCCGGTTACTTAAAGGCTCAGGGAGCAGAAGAAGCAAGATCAAGGGGAATGAAGGTCATTGTAGTAGATCCGAAGATCACACCAACTACAGAAAAAATGTGTGATCTGCATCTGCGCCCATATCCGGGAACAGACGGTGCCCTGGCATTGTGTATGGGAAATATATTGATCCGGAAAGGCTGGATCGACAAAGAATACATTGATAAATATGTTCATGGCTTTAAAGAATATGCAGAATATGCAGCTGGATTTAATGAGACCAATGTCGAAAAGCTGACAGGTGTTCCTTATGAAATGGTAGAAAGAGCCTGTGAGATGATCCATGAGAGCAAGTCTATGGCGATTAACGAAAACAGTGCCCCGATCCCGCATCATAAGAATGGGTTCCAGAATTACCGTGCTATTATGGCACTTTCTGCACTGACAGGCAACTTTGACCGTAAAGGCGGACAACTGCCGGGAGAGCATACATTTACTCACCAGATCGCAGGTTTTACTACACTGGAAGATGAATTTGCAGATGGTACAGAGCCAAAGGATACAGTTCTTCCTGTAGGAGCGACACGGTTCCCACTGTGGTATCATATGGAGCGGGAGATGCAGTGTGTGGATCTGCCAAGACAGATCCATGAGGGAACACCTTATCCTGTTAAGGCATTATTTGCAATGGGCTTAAATTACCGCATCCTTCCAGATGACCAGTATTTTAAATCCGCCATTGAAAAACTGGACTTTTTCGTAGATACAGATCTGTTTATGACAGATGCTGCCAAAATGGCAGATATTGTTCTTCCGGTATGTACTTCCTATGAAAGAGGCGAGTTAGAGACTTATCCGGGCGGTTATGCATGGCTGACTAAACCTGCTATTGACAGAGTAGGAGAAAGCAAGTCAGATGCAGAGATCTTATGTGAACTGGCAAAAGTAATGAACCTGGGGGATAAGCGCCTGGAAGAAGGCTATGAGAAGAACATTGAAGAGATTTTATCTAACCTGGATATTACTATGGATGAACTTCGTGCCAGCGATCTGCCTTTAAAGGTGCGGGGGGTAAAACCTTATGTTCCGGGAACCATCCTTGAAGAAGGCTGTAAGACTCCAACAGGCAAATTTGAGTTATACTCAGAATTGATCGCTTCTCATCCGCAGTGGCATTTAGATGCCCTTCCAACTTATTGTGAGCCAATGGATGAGGCAGATGAAACTGTATATCCATTTATCCTCTGTTCCGGCGCAAGACTGCCCAATGCTATCCATTCCCGCCTTCACAAGGTACCCTGGGTACGCAGCCTGCGGCCGGATCCAATGGCCGATATTTCCATAGAAGATGCACAGGCACTGGGCTTAAAAGAAGGAGACGACATAGAATTGTTTACAGAGAGAGGAACCATTTCTGTAAAAGCGCATCCAACACACAGAGTACAGAAAAATGTGATATTCTTCTACCATGGATATTCAGAAGCAGATGTAAATTCCCTGATGTCAGGAACTCACGTAGACCCCTATTCCGGTTTCCCGGCTTATAATTCTACCAGATGCGGTATGAGAAAGAAGGTGCAGCGTTGAAGAAATATGCAATAGATCTGGATATTACCAAGTGTATTTCCTGTGGAGCCTGCTCCGTTGCCTGCATGGACCAGAACGATTTCCAGGTAAAAGAGGGCCAGAGACCTTTCAGGAATGTATTTGACCTGGAAATGGAACAAAAAGGAAATGTAAAATACAGTCATTTGTCTTTAGCGTGTATGCACTGCAGCGATGCACCGTGCATCAGCGCATGCCCAAGTGCCTGCCTGAAAAAAGACCCAGAAACGAATCTTACAGTTTATGATACCACCAACTGTATTGGCTGCCACAGCTGCGCGATGGCATGTCCTTATGGTATTCCTTCTTTTGGCGAAAATGGCAAGATGATCAAATGCGATGGCTGCTATGTAAGAGTCCATCATGGAATGCTTCCGGCCTGCGTAAAAGCCTGTCCTGTAAAAGCATTACAGTTAGTGGATACAGAAGCAAAAGAGCCTCAGATTCCACCGGAACATTCTTTAAGGATGACAAGTGCGGGAATGCTGAAGCAGCAGGTGTAAGAAATTTTAATAGTACAGCAAAATGATGCTGCCGGGAATTAGATGAAACGATCCGATTCCCGGTAGTTTTATTATTGTAATCTCTGTTTCTGTCAGGAGATCATTGCAAGGGGCCGAAAGATGAAAAGCATACTTACCTATTGACAAAGTAGGAAATAGAAGATATGATAGGCCAAAAGAAAATGGAGTGAAAGGACATCTACGGTATGACAAAATCCCAGATCCGGAAATATGCGTTTATCAAATCCATTCCCATTATGTGCAGCTACATTTTTGTCAGTATGGCCTATGGTATTATGATGGAAGATGCAGGCTTTAAATGGTATTATTCTTTACTGGTGAGCATGACAGTGTATACAGGAGCATTCCAGTTTGTGCTTATCACATTTTTAAGCAGCGGCGCCTCTGTTATAACAGTGGCTCTTACGGCACTTCTGATGAACAGCCGCCAGAGTTTTTATAGTTTGACGTTCTTAGAAGATTTTAAGAAAATGGGAAAGCGGATGCTTTATATGATCCATACCATGACAGATGAAACTTATGCAGTAAACTGCACATTGGAACTGCCTCGGAAAGAAAAAGAGGATGCTATGTTTTTGGTGGCATTTTTCAGCCGCTGTTACTGGATGATCGGTGCTGTTCTGGGAGGAGTATTAGGGCAGCTGATCCCGTGGGATATGAAAGGAATCGACTTCTGTATGACGGCTTTATTTGTGATCATATTTATTGATCAGTGGGAGAAAACAGATAAACATACACCGGCTTTAGCAGGCTGTGGGATAGGTATTATCTGTTTGCTTATCTTTGGAGCTTCCAGTTTTATGCTTCCGGCATTGCTCATAACTTCAGGACTTTTAGTGGTATTACAGAAGAAAGGGGAGGAAGCATAAATGAATACAGAAAGAATATTGATCACGATCACAGTTTCCGCCCTGTGTACCTTTTTCCTCCGTGCCTTGCCCTTTCTGGCTTTTAGTGGAGCACAGAAGATGCCGGACTGGCTGGATCGTCTTGGAAAAACACTTCCGTCAGCAATTATGGCGGTACTGATCGTCTATTGCTTAAAAGATACAGGAAATGATGTGGTACGTATAGGATTGCCCAAAATAGCAGCAGTAGTGATCGTGGCATTATCTTATAAATGGAAACATAATACATTAGTAAGTATTGCAGTGGGAACAGCCGGATATATGATCCTTTTGCGGCTGGCAGCCATACTGTAATATCAAGGTAATAGAATTGCGAGAGGACATTAAATAAAAAGCGGTGCAGGAAGCATATCCAGACGATATGTATCCGTGCATCGCTTTTTTGTCTATTATAATATTCCTGCTGTTGGCAGGAAAAATTCGTATTTAATTTCTTTTAGAAGTGATCAGCTCTCCGGAAGTATTTCCGTGGCAGATAGGTTTCCATTCTACTTTCTTTATCAGTGCAACGGCAGAAATCGGAATGTAGGTGAACATAAAGACCGGGAATGTAAATGTATACAGGATTTTCTTAAAAGCAGAAAGATTCACCTGTTTCCATTCGCTGATCATGGTAATGATACCGTAAACTAAAAGGCTTAAGTAGAACATAACGATCGTTCTTGTAAGGAAGGAGATATTCTCAGCTGCGATCAGCCTTGCTATGTATCCAGGTTCGGTTATATAGGAAAATGCCATTCCCAGATTGATCAGGATAGCGGCAAGAGTAAAGAACATGCCAGGAGCAACAGTCATGAAAATATCATAGCAGGAGAAAGATTTCCTTCCGCCCTGGAACAGTCCCTTGATCAGTCCCCAGCTGTAATGCCAGTCTACCTGATAAAAGCCTTTGGACCAGCGCAGTCTCTGGGTCCAGGACTGTCCGAACTTTACTGGCTGTTCATCATAGATAACAGCTTTGTCACAGTAACCGATGACCTTGCCTTCAATGGCACAGTTTACAGAAAATTCGATATCTTCTGTAAGCAGATGGAATGGCCAGCCACCGTTTTCACGTATCACTTCACCGGAAACTAAAAAGCCGGTTCCGGAGATCGCACAGTTGGTTCCCAGAAGCATTCTTGGGAAGTTTAAGAAGCGTGCTTCGCGCAAGAACCATAAGCCATAACCTGCGGAAATCCAGTTTGCACCAAAGTTTTTTGAGTTGCGGTAGCTTGTAAGGGCTGCAAAATGTCCGCTGTCAAAAGTAGCATTCATCTCTTTTACAAAGTTAGGATCCACATAATTATCTGCATCAAATACGAAGTAACCATCATATATATCTTTGCCGGAAGCAGAAAGACATTTAAACAGATAATCAAGAGCATAGCCTTTTCCTACCTGCTGATGGTTGTAGCGGCGGTAGACTTTTGCACCTGCCTGTGCAGCTACCTGGGCGGTATCATCAGTACAGTTGTCTGCGATCACATAAATATCAAGGAGCTCGCAAGGGTAGTTCTGTGCTTTTAGGCTGGCGATCAGTCCGCCAATAACATTTGCCTCATTTCTTGCAGAAATGACAGCTGCATAGCGGTGGAGCTTATGAGGGCCGGTACTGCCTTTACGGTGCTTCATGAAAAGACCAAGGAGTAGATAGCCAATCTGGTAAAAATAAAATACTACAAATACCGTTGCGATCACAAAATTAAAATAATGGATCATCTGAAGCGTTTTCATAATTATACCTCTTTAATAATACTTTAAATACTTTGATCATATTTTCCTGTTTGGTTTGATTTTTTTTTCGCAGAATAAAAAATAGCATATTTTGAGAATAATACAAGCCTTGACAGGTAAATTAATAAAAAATTAATAATTGCTTCATACAATATTCAATTATGAACGGTAAAACAAAAAATTCATTTAAGGTGTCGCAAAACAAAAAAAGATGTGGTATACTAAATTGATAGCATTGGGAAGAAAATAAAGGAGTGCTTTATGCTGAATGAGGAAAAGATCCAGGCGATGACTGATCTGGCAGTATTTGAAAAGCATCAGGGCAGAAAAATCTTCCCTGTAAATCAGTTCTTTAAAAGTGATTACGTAGGAGGACAGTTATTCCGCTCTTTTTTTGGATACACCTTTAGTTTTGTGCTGATCCTTCTTATGTGGATCATGTACAAGCTGGGTGTGATCGTAAAAGGCGCTGCTATAGAAACGGTTGTGTCATGGGCAAAAAACTGGGGACTGGGTTATATAACAGGACTGGTGTTTTATCTTCTTATTACATGGAAGATTTATTCCAAACGATATGATTTTGCATCCAGAAGCCAGACTATGTATATGGCAAGGCTGAAACATCTGGAGCGCAAATTCGGGAAAGACCACGGAAAAGGAAACAGAGGAGGAGCCGCTTTATGACAGGTCTTTTGCTGTTAAAAGAGCACCTGAAAGAATTTTATAATAAATACAGTTATTGGATACGCTTTGTGGTCCGGCTGCTGCTTGTCCTGTGTACTGTTTTAAGTATGAATGCCAATATCGGTTACATGACAAAATTAAAAAATCCAGCGGTTGTGCTGTTGCTCTGTGTTTTTGGTGCACTGCTCCCGGATAGTGCCAGCGTGTTTTTAATGGGATGTGTGATGGTGGCGCATGTGTATGCAGTATCCATGGAAATGGCACTGATCACATTGATGATGATACTGGTAGTAGCAGTGCTGTATTACGGCTTCAAGCCGGGAGACAGCTGGCTTATGGTACTTACGCCCCTTGCGTTCTTGTTTAAAGTGCCGTATGCAGTGGCATTTTTAGTGGGTCTGGGAGGCAGCCTGATATCTGTGATACCAGTGAGCTGCGGCGTTTTTCTCTACTATCTTCTGATGTATATACGCCAGAATGCAGGTGTCCTTACAGGAGAAGGAAATGTGGATATCGTCCAGCGTTACAGCCAGATCATCCGGTCTGTATGCTTTAACCAGACTATGATGATAATGATCGCTGCCTGTGCAGTTGGCATTATAGTGGTATATCTGATCCACAGACTTTCTGTGGACTATGCCTGGGTTATAGCTATTGTGGTAGGAACAGTAGCCCAGCTGCTGGTTATTTTTGTAGGTGATTTTGTATTTGGTGTGTCTGTATCGGCCGGAACACTGATCTTTGGCCTGCTCGTGTCTGTGGTGCTGGCTATGATCTACAATTTCTTTTTCTTTTCTGTAGATTATACCTGTACAGAATATGTGCAGTTTGAAGATGATGATTATTATTACTATGTAAAAGCAGTTCCCAAGATGACCGTGAGCAGTACGGACGTAAAAGTACAGCGTATCAGCACAAGAAAGCGAAGTACAAAAGTGAAAGAACATAAGTAAGTATAAAAGTATATATGACCAAAGGAGGATGATAACAGGTGGAAATCTTAACAGAACTTATGATGAAAGCCTCATCCTGGCTGACATTGCTGCCGCGGATCTCCCTCCGGAATATCTTTGAGATTGCGATCATCTCGTTTCTGGTATATGAGATTCTTTTCTGGATAAAAAATACAAGGGCATGGACATTGTTAAAAGGACTTTTAGTCATATTGGTATTTTCCATTATGGCTGTTCTTTTGCGTCTGGATACGATTGTCTGGATCCTTAAAAATATTACTGCTATTGCTGTAACGGCGTTTCTGGTCGTTTTCCAGCCTGAACTTAGGAAAGCCCTGGAACAGCTGGGAAGCCAGAATCTGTTATCCGGTATTCTGGCCCAGGATGACGGCAAGATCAGTCAGGAATTTAATGACCGTACTGTGAACGAACTGGTGCGTGCCACTTTTGAGATGGCAAAGGTAAAGACAGGCGCTTTAATGGTCATTGAAAGAGGAACTTCTTTAAAGGAAATCGAAAGGACCGGTATTGAGATCAGCGGTCTGGTCACAAGCCAGCTTCTTATCAACATTTTTGAACATAATACACCGCTTCACGACGGGGCAGTAGTGATCCGGGGAAACAGGGTGGCAGCTGCTACCTGTTATCTTCCTCTTTCTGACAATATGTCTATTAACAAGGCATTGGGAACCAGGCATCGTGCAGCGGTAGGTGTCAGTGAAACAACAGACAGTCTTACTATTGTTGTTTCTGAGGAAACAGGACGGGTATCTGTTGCAGAAGGCGGAATGCTTCGCAGTGTTCCAACTGCAGAGGCACTTCGGGATATTCTTTCCGGACTGATGAAAGAAGAGCCGGTTTCTTCCAACCGGTTTAAGATATGGAAGGGAAGGTTGATCAATGGGAAAAAAGCTGACAAATAACTTAAAATTGAAGATACTTTCCGTTTTCCTTGCTTTTTTTGTCTGGCTGGCAGTGACCAACATTTCCAACCCGGATGTGACGGCCACCAAAGAGGTGCCTTTAGAGGTGCTGAATGAAGATGTACTTTCCGCAAACGGAAAAACGTATGAATTGCTCGATAACCGCAGCACTGTGACGGTAGCATATAAGGTACGCACACTGGATGCAGGAAGTATTTCTGCTTCTGATTTCAGGGCTTATATTGATCTGGCAGATATGTATGAGCCTACGGGAGCAGTGCCGGTGAAGGTAGATATAAAGAACAGTAAAGTGGATGCGGTAACTGCAAAACCGATGGTGATCCGCGTGACTACGGAAGATGTGCAGCAGAAAAAGTTTGAGCTGACCGCATATACAGAAGGAGAAACAGAGTCCGGATACAGGGAAGGAACAGTGAATATCGTACCTACCAGCATATATGTAAGCGGACCGGAATCCCAGGTGGGACGGATCAGTACAGTGGGTATTACCATCCGTCTGGACGGGGCAAATTCCGATCTTTCAGGTACAGCCCAGATCCAGTGCTTTGATGCAAATAGAAATAAGATCACTCTGGATGACCAGGTGAGCTTAAGCCGGTCAGAGGCAGACTACACTCTTTCTATCCTGAAAGTAAAGACATTGGGACTGAATTTTGAGACAGAGGGAAGAGTGGCAGACGGATACCGCTTTACAGGTATTGAGAGCAATGTAAACTCTGTTGATGTAGTAGGACTTAAGTCTGATCTGGCAGAGATAAATGCTATTAATATCCCTAAGTCAGAGTTAAATATGGACGGTGCTTCAGAGGATAAAGAAGTGATCATTGACTTGGATAAATATCTTCCGGAAAATGTGGAACTGGCTGATTCCAACAGCAAGATCCATGTAACCTTAAAAGTAGAACCTTTAGAGACCCGTACCATTGAATTAAAGACAAGTAAGATCCGTCAGGTAGGTGCATCCAGCCACTACAGCTATCAGTATGACAGAGATGCGATACGTTTAAATATTAAAGGTTTAAAAGAAGATTTAGACCAGCTGACGGAGGATTCGTTAGAGGCAGAGGTTGATGTAAGCGATATGGGTCCTGGAACCCATCCGGGAACTGTAACCTTTGAACTGGGAGCAGCGTACGAGCTGGTAAGCCAGGATGACCTTCAGATCATCGTTCATGACAGAGAACCAGGGGAAATAACGGCGGCTGCATCAGAAGAGACAGAGAGCAGCAGAGGGGAAACAACAGCTGCTGAAAGCAGCTCTGCTGCATCAAATTATACAACGGCGGCTGGGAAAGCCGTTAAGTAAGAGAAATGTCCTCTCGGAGTCTTTCCTGCACTTGCTTTTGTGGCCGATTTTCCGCCAGTCGCACCCAAATCTCATCGACGTACGTTCCACGTACGCCTCAGAAATTTGGGCACAACTGACAAAAAATCTTCTCACAAAATCAAGCACAGAAAGATTTCGAGAGAACATGAGAAATAATTAAGGGGAAAACAAGAAAAAGGCAGTTTATATGCTGCGGAAAAATCAGGAGAATCAAATATGGTAAGTGGAAAAACTGTGATCAAAAATCCATCTGGTCTTCATTTAAGGCCTGCAGGCATCCTTTGCAAAGAGGCTCTGCTGTATAAATCAAAGGTTTCTTTTAAAGTCCGCAATGTAACGGCAAATGCGAAAAGTGTGCTTAGCGTCCTTGGCGCCTGTGTAAAATGCGGAGAAGAGATTGAATTTAATTGCACTGGTCCTGATGAGGAAAAGGCACTGGCAGCAATGATCAAAATCGTAGAGGATGGATTAGGGGAATAGATAGTATGAGACCAAAGAAAAACAGGCGGCACCGCAGGTGGCATTTGTTTTTCCTGGATCATTAATAAATGAACAGCCTGCGGCAGTAAAGCCCATAGGTGGCTGTTCGCGAGTATAAAATGTCCTCCCGGAGTCTTCTATGTCCTCTCGGAGTCTTTCCTGCACTTGCCTTTGCGGCCGATTTTTCGCCAGTTGCACCCGAATTTCATTAACGTACGCACCGCGTACGCTTCAGAAATTTGGGCACAACTGACAAAAAATCTTCTCGCAAAATCAAGTACAAAAAGATTCCGAGAGAACATTTCTCACAAAATCAGGTACAGAAAGATTCCGAGAGAACATTAAAACAATAAGGAGGCAACACATATGTTTAAGGGAACAAGCGCTTCTGCCGGTATCGGCATTGGCAAAGCTGTGATCGTTGAAGAAGCAGAATTAGTGATCACAAGAAATGAGGTAGCAGATGCAGAGGGGGAGATCCAGCGCTTTAGGGGGGCTCTGGAAAAGACCATTGCAGCTACACAGAAGATGGCTGACGATCTGGCTTCCCGCGTGGGAGAGAAGGAAGCAGAGATCATGCAGGGACATATGATGCTTTTATCAGATCCCATGCTTACAGGGGAAATTGAAAGCAGCATAAGAAATGACAAGGTAAACAGCGAATTTGCCATTGAAAATGTATGCAATATGTATGCAGATATGTTCGCATCCATGGGAGATGAGCTGATGCAGCAGCGTGCCACAGATATGAGGGATATTAAGGTACGTATGCAGCGTACATTAATGGGTCTGGAGTCTGTAGATGTATCTTTACTGCCAAAAGGAAGCATACTGGTAGCAAAGGATCTGACACCTTCTATGACAGCAGGTATTAATCCGGAAAATGTTTCCGGTATCGTAACAGAGCTGGGAGGAAAAACCTCACACAGTGCTATTTTGGCAAGAGCGCTGGAGATCCCGGCAGTAGTTGCAGTAAATGGCCTGATGGATGCAGTAAAAGATGGAGATAAAGTAGTCCTTGACGGAAGCACAGGAGAAGTATTTGTAGATCCGGAAGCTTCTGTAGAAAAAGAATACGAAGAAAAGAGAAAGCAGTTTTTAAAAGATAAAAAAGAACTGGAAAAATACATTGGACAGCCTTCCGTTACGAAAGACGGCGTACAGGTAGAGATCGTTGCTAATATCGGGAAGCCGGAAGATGTAGACAAGGTTTTACAGTATGATGGAGAGGGCGTTGGTCTGTTCCGTACAGAGTTTCTGTTTATGGACCGTACTGCTATGCCTACAGAGGAAGAGCAATTTGAAGCGTACAAGAAAGTTGCTATTGCATTAAACGGTAAGCCGGTGATCATCCGTACACTGGATATCGGCGGTGACAAAGAGATCCCTTATATGGGACTGGAAAAGGACGAAAATCCATTTTTAGGTTATCGTGCCATCCGTCTGTGCCTGGACAGAAAAGAGGATATTTATAAGCCGCAGCTGAGGGCACTTTTAAGAGCCAGCGCATATGGCAATATCCGTATTATGATCCCTCTTGTAACCTGTATTGATGAGTTAAGAGAGGCAAAAGCACTGATTGAAGAGATCAAGGCTGAGTTGGATGAAAAGAACATTGCATACAAGAAAGACATCCAGGTTGGTATCATGGTAGAGACAGCAGCCGCTTCCCTGATCGCAGATATTTTTGCAAAAGAGGCAGATTTCTTCAGTATCGGTACCAATGACCTGACACAGTATACCATGTCAGTTGACAGAGGAAACAAGAAGGTTTCTTATCTGTATTCTACTTTTAACCCGGCAGTATTAAGAAGTATCCGCCATATTATTGCATGTGGACGTGAAGCCGGCATTATGGTAGGTATGTGTGGGGAAGCAGCCAGTGATCCAATGATGATCCCGCTGCTGCTTGCTTTTGGTTTAAATGAATTTAGCATGAGCGCATCCGCCATCTTGCGCGCAAGAAAGATGGTAACAGAATACAGTGTAGAAGAACTTCAGGCAGTAGCTGATAAAGCTATGAGCTTTGCTACAACTGCAGAAGTAGAAGACTACATGAGAAAGTTTGTGGAGAAGATTACAGGTTAATGATAGTTTATCTTATTTGTTATGGAATCAGTTTTATTCTGGCCTGGCAGCACTTATATGTGCTGTCCGGCCTTGTTTTAGTTGGAGCAGCTATATGGCTGTATATCAGAGATTATATCCGGACAGGAAACCTGATCCACCTTCGGGGGCTGTTCTGCCTGTTTTTTATAGGAGGACAGGGAGTCTCCTGCTTTAAGCTTTCCTATCTCCAGACAGACTGGCTTCTTATTACCTGGGTCAGTTTTTTTGTGGCAGTTATGGCCTTCTGGTGGGTATTTGAGGTGCTGACCAGGATGTATGATGGCTGGAGTGCTTCGGATATGGGATCTGTATACAAATATTACTCATCTGCAGACTCACCTTTGCAGGCAAACCGCATTCTGATCTCCATGACTGTGATCACCCTGGTATCTGTATCAGCTTTTGCTTTTGAGGCATGGAGACTGGATTTTGTGCCAATGTTTTCCTATGGTGTACCACACGCTTATTCCTATTTTCACATTAAAGGAGTCCATTATTTTACTGTATCCTGCGTACTGGTTCCAAGCCTTTCTGTGGTATACAGTCTGATGATAGCAAGAAGAGGAAGGGGACTGATACGGTATAAAGGCTTCTGGCTGGCAGTGGTCTGCGATATTATGGCAGTGATGATCCCGCTTTTATGCGTTTCCCGTTTCCAGTTGATACTGGCAGTGGGGATGGCTGTATTTACCTACATTTCCATGACAGGAAGCTTCAGCCTGATCTATGTGGGCGTGCTCCTTGTGGCACTGATCCCGGCTTATGTGGCACTGACAGTGCTGCGCAGCCATAGCGTAGAATACTTAAACGGCATTTTTGAGATGAAAAACAGCCATATGCCAATCTTTATAACCCAGCCATATATGTATATTGCAAATAATTACGATAACTTTAACTGTATGGCGGCGGAGTTAAAACATTTTTCCTTTGGACTTAAGGGCCTGTTCCCATTATGGGCGCTGACCGGACTTAAGTTTATTTTCCCGTCACTGGCAGATTTTCCTCTGTTTGTAACAAAAGAGGAGCTGACTACAGTAACATTGTTTTACGATGCTTTTTATGATTTTGGTGTTGTGGGAATGATATTTTTCGGCGGTCTTTTAGGAGGCTGCTGTTATCTGCTGGGCCGTTTCAGGAGAAAACTCACCTGTCCTGCAGGTCATGTGATCTACGCCCAGATCGCTATGTATATGATGCTGTCTTTCTTTACCACCTGGTTTTCCAATCCTACCACCTGGTTTTACCTGATCATTTCCGGGATCGTGTATGTGTATGTGAATTCATAATGGTTGAAAAGTAAATCAATTCAGCCACCAAATGGGGTTATATATACTCAAAAGCAGGATTACTAGTGCATCGTTTCGTAAATAACTGTACTAATCACGTAGGATGCGGATTTGAGTGTGCAGGTCTAAAAACGCAGGCGTAGCGGGCTACGCTGAGGCTTTTAGACCTGTGCAATCAGATTCGCAGACAAGTGAGTGGTATAGTTATTTCGAAAACGATGTACTAGTGTGCATGTTCCATATGATCAACAGACCAAAACGGTTGGTTGAAGAGCTTTTATGACTGGAATATAATGATGATACCAGGGTCAAAAGGTCTAAAATCCGATGAGGGCTTGCATGAAGGAGGATTTTTGAACTTGGGACCCGCCAAAAACATGAGTAAGGAGCCATTTTTTGAAGAAAAATGAGCGGATTACGAATGTTTTTAGAATTGCGGGAGTGCAAAGCACGTAGCAATTCGGTATCAGAGGGGTCAAAATACCTTTTGACCCCAACATCATAATGATGTAAGTGTCAAAAGTATAAATTGCGTTTGTGCTCGCACAAATAAGCAATTTGTACTTATTGACACGCCGAACACCGAAAACGAAATAAAATGGTGTGAACATGCCATTTTATGGGAGTTTGAGGTGTTCGAGGATTGCGGGAATTGCATAGCAATGGAGCAATCCGGTTACATCAGTGAGTGGCAAAATTTACTTTTGACACTCACATCATATAATGTAATAAGCGCAGCAGAGTGCAGCAGCGCAGGGAACCTGAGCCTGTATGCACTAATTTACCAAAATTACGAGGAGAAGGAATATGAAAAAGAAACAATCATTAGATACCATTTGCATTCAGGGCGGCTGGCAGCCGAAGAACGGAGAACCGAGACAGCTTCCAATCTATCAGAGTACCACTTTTAAATATACCACCAGCGAACAGATGGGACGTCTGTTTGATCTGGAAGAGAATGGTTATTTCTATACAAGACTGGCAAATCCTACCAATGACGCAGTAGCAGCAAAAATCTGTGAGTTGGAAGGCGGCGCAGGTGCTATGCTTACATCTTCCGGTCAGGCAGCTAACTTCTATGCTGTGATGAATTTATGCCAGGCAGGTGACCATGTAGTCAGTTCTGCAGCTATTTATGGCGGAACTACGAACCTGTTTACAGTTACCATCCCTAAAATGGGTGTAGAGTGTACTTTGGTAAGCCCGGATGCGTCAGAAGAAGAGCTGGCAGCAGCTTTCCGCCCAAATACCAAGGTATTATTTGCTGAGACCATTGCAAATCCGGCGCTGACTGTTCTGGATATTGAAAAATTTGCAAAAGTAGCTCATGAACACGGTGTACCTCTGATCGTGGATAATACGTTCGCAACTCCTATTAACTGCCGTCCTTTTGAGTGGGGGGCAGATATCGTTACCCATAGTACCACCAAGTACATGGATGGACATGCGATGACTGTAGGCGGCTGTATTGTGGACAGCGGAAATTTTGACTGGGAAGCTCATCACGACAGATTTACCGGTTTAACAGAGCCGGATGAGTCCTACCATGGCATTATCTATACCCAGAAATTTGGAAAACTTGCTTATATCACCAAGGCAACTTCCCAGCTGATGCGTGATCTGGGATCCATCCAGTCCCCACAGAATGCATTTTTGATTAATGTAGGTCTGGAAACACTTCATCTTCGCATGCCAAAGCACTGTGAAAATGCCTTAAAGGTGGCAGCTTATTTAAAATCCAGGGAAGATGTTGCATGGGTCAACTATCCGGGACTGGAAGGAGATAAGTATTACGAACTGGCGAAGAAATATATGCCAAATGGTACCTGCGGTGTTATTTCCTTTGGATTAAAGTCCGGAAGAAAAGGTGCAGCAGACTTTATGGATAAGTTAAAGCTTTGTTCCATTGAAACTCACGTTGCTGACTCCCGTACAGCAGTTCTTCATCCTGCAAGCCATACCCATAGACAGCTGACAGATGAGCAGTTAGTAGAAGCAGGCGTAGACCCGTCTATGATCCGCCTTAGTGTAGGTATTGAAGGTGCAGACGATATTATTGAGGATATCCGGCAGGCTCTGGAATAGACAAAATGAAAGAAATGCGTTATTTTTTGTCAAGAATAGCGATTAAACATCAATAAAAACAGATAAAATTGTGCAATATGCACAAACACAATAAAATATTTTTGAGACTTTTCAATCTAGACTAAAAAAATAGTTAGATGTATAATGTAGACAATCAAATAAACCAATTGTCTGATATGTATATCCTGGGGATTGGCCCAGAGTCTCTACCAACTACCTTAAGAGTTGACTACATAGTTTATGTAGTCAGCTCTTTTTTTCTACCCTCAGGGTACGTTTTCCGTAACTATCCTGTAAGCATCTGCGATGGGGTTTGGCAGGTCAAAATTGGGAAGTGGAAAGAGCTGTTTTTCATCAGATAGGAGATGTCCTCTCAGGTACAGCAGACAAAAAACTTCTCACATGATCAGGTACAGAAAGATTCCGGGAGAACATAAGGTTAGTAAAGGAGGAAGTGTTTATGAAAGTTGTAGGTCAGGGATTAAACCGTGTCGATGCATATGGAAAAGTAACTGGCGAAGCAAAGTACAGTGCGGATTTAGAGCCAAGAGATATCCTTCATGGAAAGGTGATCCATTCTACCATTGCAAATGGTCTTGTAAAAAGCTTTGATCTGACAGAAGCATTAAAAGTTCCTGGTGTTGTAAAGATCCTTACCTGTTTTGACGCGCCGGACTGCCAGTTTCCAACTGCAGGCCATCCGTGGAGCGTGGAGGCAAAACATCAGGACATCTGCGACAGAAGAGTATTAAACCAGAGAGTAAGACTGTATGGAGATGATATTGCTGCAGTTGTAGCGGAAAACGAGGTGGCAGCTGCGCAGGCAGCCCGTCTGGTAAAGGTAGAATATGAAGAATATGAGCCTATCGTTACTGTAAAGGCAGCTATGGCACCGGAGGCAACACCACTGCATCCGGATATTCGTAAAGACAATGTGATCGTTCACTCCCATATGACTATGGGGCAAAAGGATTTTACCTTTGAGGATGGCTTAAAACAGGCAAAAGAAAAATACAAAGAGGAAGATCTGGTGGAGATCAATGAAGTATACGATACACCACGTATTTCCCATTGTCACATTGAACTTCCTGTTTCCTGGGCTTATGTAGACGTAAACGGAAAAGTGACTATTGTTTCTTCTACCCAGATCCCTCATATTGTACGCCGCTGTACATCACAGGCCCTGGGTATTCCTATCGGTAAAGTCCGCATCATCAAACCATATATTGGCGGTGGATTTGGAAATAAGCAGGATGTGCTTTATGAACCGTTAAATGCATTCCTTACAATGAGTGTAGGAGGAAGACCTGTAAGGCTGGAGATCAGCCGTGAGGAGACTATTTCCGGAACCAGGACCCGCCACGCTATTGAAGGTGTATGCCGCGGCCTGGTAACAAAGGATGGTACCGTTCTTGCAAGACAGTTAGAGGCTTATGCAAACAACGGAGCTTATGCTTCCCATGGCCACGCTATCTGTGCAAACTGCGGAAATGTATTTAAGGATCTGTACAGAGACCGTTTAGGTGCCCAGATCGATTGCTGGACCGTTTATACCTCTTCACCAACAGCAGGGGCTATGCGTGGGTATGGCATCCCGCAGGCAGCATGGTTTACAGAATGTCTTACTGATGATATGGCAACAGCCATTGGCATGGATCCTTATGAATTCCGTATGAAGAACTGTATGGAGGATGGTTTCGTGGATCCTGCAAATGGTATCACCTTCCATTCATATGGTTTAAAGAAATGTATGGAAGCAGGAAAGAAATATATCCACTGGGATGAGAAGAGAGAAGCATACAAGAACCAGACCGGTCCAGTAAGACGTGGTGTGGGAATGGCCATTTTCTGTTACAAAACAGGTGTACATCCAATTTCTCTGGAGACATCTTCAGTACGTATGGTATTAAACCAGGACGGATCTATTCAGGTATCTATGGGTGCTACAGAGATCGGACAGGGCGCAGATACTGTATTTAGCCAGATGGCATCTGAGACCACTGGTATTTCCTTTGATAAGATATTTATCGTATCTACACAGGATACAGACCTTACGCCATTTGATACAGGTGCTTATGCTTCCAGACAGACCTATGTATCAGGTATGGCCTGCAAGAAATGTGCTGTTGAATTAAGACACCGTATTCTGGATTATGCTGCATACATGTTAAATCATGATGTGACAGACCTTTCTAAGACTATATATGCAGATCAGGTAAAAGAAGCAGCCCAGAAGCTGCGTAAAGTGCTGGGACTGCTTCCTGAAGATGAGATTAAAGAGGATATGTTAGATATCGTTGACAGCAAGATCGTTGTACATGGTGGTGATCCGGTTCTCTTTGATGTGGCAGTGGTAGCAGATACAGCCTTTTACTCATTGGATAAATCCATTCATCTGACAGCAGAAGTGACTAATCAGTGCCTGGATAATACCTTCTCCTCCGGCTGCTGCTTCGTAGATGTAGAAGTAGATATGCCATTAGGACTGGTAACAGTAAAGGATATCGTCAATGTTCATGATTCCGGTATCCTGATCAATCCAAAGACAGCAGAAGCACAGGTTCATGGTGGTATGAGCATGGGTCTTGGATTTGGACTTTCAGAGGAATTATTAGTAGATGAAAAGACAGGACGTCCATTAAATAACAATCTGTTGGATTATAAGATCCCTACTGCTATGGATGCACCGGATCTTCATGTAGAGTTTATCCAGTTAGATGATCCTACAGGCCCTTATGGAAACAAGGCATTAGGCGAACCGCCTGCAATTCCTACTGCACCTGCAGTAAGAAATGCCATCTTAAATGCTACAGGTGTCCATATGAATGTAAGTCCTATGACAGCACAGAGACTGATTGAAAAATTCAAGGAAAAAGGTCTGATCTAGGGAGGTGAATGAGTATGTTTGATATTAAATCATTTTATGAAGCAAAAGATGTAAAGGATGCAGTAGAAGCACTGGTACGGGAGCCTGAGGCAGAAGTCATCAGCGGCGGTACTGACGTACTCATCCGTGTAAGAGAGGGAAAGGATGCAGGAAGAGCACTGGTATCCATCCATAATATCAAAGAATTAAAAGGTGTAAAAATCCTAGAAAACGGAGATCTGTGGATCGGGGCTGCAACCGCATTTTCACATATTACCAATGACCCGACTATCCAGAAGCTGGTTCCCATGTTAGGAGAAGCAGTGGATATGGTAGGAGGACCGCAGATCCGTAATACAGGTACTATTGGCGGAAATATCTGTAATGGTGCTACATCTGCTGACTCTGCAGCAAGTATGTGGACATTAAATGCACTGATCCAGTTAGAAGGACCGGAAGGACACAGAGAAGTGCCGATCCATGAGTTTTATACAGGACCAGGACGTACAGTAAGAGACAGATGTGAGGTCTGCACAGGCTTTATCATCAAAAAAGAGGATTATGAAGGCTGGTATGGACAGTATATTAAATACGGAAAGCGTAAAGCCATGGAGATCGCAACCTTAGGCTGTGCAGTACGTGTAAAATTATCTGCTGATAAAAAGATGATTGAAGATGTAAGACTGGGATATGGGGTTGCCGGACCTACACCTTTAAGATGTCATGCAGCAGAAACGTATTTAAAAGGAAAGACTGTTTCTGACAAAGAGGCAGCAGCAGAGTTTGCCAGGCTGGCACTGACAGAAGTAAATCCAAGATCTTCCTGGAGAGCTTCTAAAGAGTTCCGCCTTCAGTTGATCGAGGAACTGGCAAAACGAGGACTGGCAGAGGCTATAAGAAGAGCGGGAGGTGAAGAGAATGCTTAAGATCATTCATATGACAGTAAATGG
This sequence comes from Lachnospiraceae bacterium, assembly GCA_025758065.1. Taxonomy (NCBI): domain Bacteria; kingdom Bacillati; phylum Bacillota; class Clostridia; order Lachnospirales; family Lachnospiraceae; species Lachnospiraceae bacterium. The sequence continues at coordinate 3,599,909 of CP107199.1, read as the reverse complement.
AAAGGAAACAGAACTTGCAGTGGATGAGAGGGAATCTCTTCTGGATACACTGCGTAATCGTTTAGGACTTACATCCGTAAAAAAAGGATGTGAAGTAGGAGAGTGTGGTGCCTGTACTGTGCTGGTTAATGGAGAGGCCATTGACAGCTGTATATATCTCACTATGTGGGCAGACGGCAAGAGCGTGATGACTGTAGAAGGATTAAAGGGGCCAAACGGGGAATTGTCCCCAATCCAGAAAGCATTCATTGAGGAAGCCGCTGTACAGTGCGGATTTTGTACTCCGGGTCTGATCATGAGTGCGGTAGAGATTGTAGGAACAGGAAAAAAATATAACAGGGAGGAGCTGAAGAAACTGATCTCCGGGCATCTGTGCCGCTGCACAGGATATGAGAATATCTTAAATGCCATGGAGCGTATTGTGGAGGAGGTTTACAAGGTAAGCCATTCATAAACAACCGCTTGTAAAAGCAGACAGAAGAGTAAAAGCCCACAAAGAATAAAAATCCATTCTGTTTTTTGGGGAAAGACAGTAATGAAACCTGAAATCGCCTGTAAGAACAGGCAAATGTGCGCGAAAGCGCGGGGTTACGAATTTGGTGTACTTTTAGAATGAGAGTACATCGCAAAAGATTGGAGGCAGCAAAAACTATGAAAGAGAATGTAAACTGCAGCATCAGCAATATTTACAAACTAGACGGACGGGTGCCCATTGGAAAAGCGATTCCATTTGGTCTTCAGCACATTTTGGCAATGTTCGTATCCAACCTGGCACCTATCACCATGATCGCAGGTGCTGCAAAGGTACCAGTAACTGGTGCAGAGCTTGGCATGCTTCTTCAGAATGCAATGTTCGCAGCAGGTATAGCAACTATGATCCAGTTGTATCCTTTATGGAAGATCGGATCAAGACTTCCGGTTGTAATGGGTGTCAGTTTTACTTTCGTAACTGTACTTAGTACGATCTCAGCTAATTACGGGTATCCGGCAGTAATAGGAGCCGTACTTATAGGTGGTCTTTTTGAAGGAACCTTAGGACTTTTTGCAAAATACTGGAGAAAGATCATAAGCCCTATCGTGGCAGCATCTGTAGTAACTGCTATTGGTTTCTCACTGTTTACAGTAGGTGCCAGATCCTTTGGCGGCGGTTATGCAACAGATTTTGGTTCTATGTCAAACCTGCTGTTAGGTCTGATTACATTAGCAACCTGTCTGCTTTGGAACATGTTTGCTAAGGGATATTTAAAACAGCTTTCTGTATTAGCAGGTCTGATCGTCGGCTATGTTGTTGCGATCTTTATGGGAAAGGTAGATTTAAGTATGATCATGTCCGGCGGCATCATTGCATTGCCGCATCTGCTGCCTATTAAACCGGAATTCCATGCAGGAGCTATCATGTCTGCATGTATCATCTTTATGGTATCTGCAGCTGAGACCATTGGTGATACTTCTGCACTGGTAGCAGGCGGTTTAGGACGTGATATCACAGGAGAAGAGATTTCCGGTTCTTTAGCATGTGATGGATATGGTTCCTTTATTTCAGGTTTGTTTGGTTGCCCGCCAGTTACCTCATTCTCACAGAACGTAGGTTTGGTAGCAATGACTAAGGTTGTAAATCGCTTTACTATTATGACAGGTGCAGCAGCAATGATCCTGGCAGGTCTGTTCCCGCCAATTGGTAACTTCTTTGCATCCCTTCCTCAGTCTGTACTGGGCGGATGTACTATCATGATGTTTGGTACTATTTTAACATCTGGCATGCAGATGATCGCAAATTGCGGATTCTCCCAGAGAAATATCACCATCGTTGCAATGGCATTATCTATTGGTATTGGTTTTACTACTACCAGTGAAAGTGGTATCTGGGCTGGATTCTCACCAGTTGTTCAGTCTGTATTCTCTGCAAACGTAGTAGCAGTGGTATTCGTAGTGGCAATTATCATGAACCTGATCCTTCCAAAAGATATGGAAGTACAGAAACTGGATAATTAAGGAAAATACAAAAGAACGTGACAAAGGTCCGGAGCCGGAATGTGGCTCCGGATTTTTTTCGTTTGACAATGATCTTCAATATACATTGCATTTTCTGGAAAAAAGTGGGATAATTATTGATTAAATAAGTTATGATAGAAGAAGTTGTTAGATGTTGAGAGAGAAATAAGGAGCGATATACATGAAATCACAGCCAAGGCCAAGAAGCCTTTTCAGGATCATTTTTGGAAGGACCACTTTTGTGATAGTGGGTCTGCTGCTGCAGATCGCTTTTTTCTTCAGTATTTTCCACTGGCTGGGAAATTATATTCATTTTGTATATGCTGGTTATGTGCTTGTCAGCGCATCTGTTGTGATCGCTATTTTAAATAAGCCTATGGATTCCAGCTTTAAAATGGCATGGATCATACCGGTACTGCTGATACCTATTTTCGGCATTGTCTTATATGTGTTTGTACAGGTCCAGTTCCAGACCAGGGCGCTGGCAAGGCGGGTAAACCAATCCGTTGAAAAGACAAAGCCTTATCTTGTTCAGGATCCCCAGGTGCAGAAAAGGCTGCGGGCTGCCAGTGTACGTGGAAGCCGTCTGGTAGATTATATGAATCACATTGCTGGTTTCCCTGTGTATGAAAATTCGGCAGCGAAATTCTTCCCCCTGGGAGAAGATATGTTTGAGCAGCTGATGGAAGAACTAAAAGCAGCAAAGCATTTTATCTTTATGGAATATTTTATCATTGACCGGGGGTATATGTGGGACAGTATCCTGGAGGTCTTAAAGCAGAAGGCAGCAGAGGGAGTGGAAGTGCGCGTTATGTATGACGGTATGTGCTGCCTTATGCTCCTTCCTTATCATTATCCCCAGAAACTGGAAAAAATGGGCATCCGGTGTCAGATGTTTTCACCGATCAAACCGGTGCTTTCCACCCATCAGAATTACAGGGATCACAGAAAGGTTACAGTGATCGATGGACATACAGCCTTTACAGGAGGCGTGAACCTGGCAGATGAGTATATTAACCGGAAAGAACGTTTTGGACACTGGAAAGATACAGCGATCATGGTCAAGGGAGATGCGGTAAAAAGCTTTACCATGATGTTTTTGCAGATGTGGGATGCAGCAAGCCCAAAAAGCAAGAATGAAGAAAATTATGAGCAGTATCTGGTACCGGCAGATTATAAACTGCCGGAGGGATATGCAGGAAATGGATTTGTCATGCCATATGCAGACAGCCCTTTAGATGAAGAACAGGTAGGGGAACAGGTCTATCTGGATATATTAAATCAGGCAAAGTCCTATGTGCACATTATCACACCATATCTGATTCTGGATGACGAGATGAAAAACGCCATGGCCTATGCGGCAAAGCGCGGGATCGATGTGAAGATCATCATGCCCCATATTCCGGACAAAAAGTATGCGTATCTGTTAGCAAGAACCTATTATCCAGAACTGATCGCTTCCGGAGTGAAGATCTACGAATACGAGCCTGGCTTTACCCATGCCAAGATCTTTGTCAGCGATGATGAAAAAGCAACTGTGGGAAGCATCAACCTGGATTTCAGAAGCCTGTATCTGCATTTTGAGTGTGGAACCTATTTATACAGAAACAGCACAGTTGCAGATGTGGAGAAGGATTTTGAGAAAACGCTGGAAAAATGCATTCCAGTTACATTAAAAGACTGCGCCCAGTATAACTGGTTTGGAATTAAGGCCGGAAGGTTCCTAAGATTAATCGCACCCCTAATGTAATGACCCAAAAGAAAAACAAGCGCCACCGTAGGTGGCATTTGTTTTTCTTGGGTCATTAACGAATGAACCGCCTGCGTCAGCAGGCAGTAAAGCGCGCCAGCGCGGGGTTCGTGAGTCTAAAATAAAGAAACAAGCGCCACCGTAGGTGGCATTTATTTTTCTTGGGTCATTAACGAGCGAACCGCCTGTGTCAGCAGGCAGTGGAGCGCGCCAGCGCGGGGTTCGTGAGTCTAAAATAAAGAAACAAGCGCCACCGTAGGTGGCATTTGTTTTTCTTGGGTCATTAACGAGGAAGCCGCCTGCTTTCAGAAAAAAACACAACCAGAACACATTTTGGTCACAAACCAATGATAAACTTTCAAACAATGAACAGAACATGAACAAATAGTTACAGTTCAGCCATTACATCGTCTTGTTTCCATATTCATGAAAACAAGAGGCTTGGTGGGTCCACCCTATGCTGAGTTGGATGAAAAAGTTGTTAAAGTGTTTGAGAGGAGTTTTCCATTATGAAAGTACGAAAAAACCACACACGTTTCCTGTGCGGATCTCTGGCGGCTGCGGCGGCGATTTCCCCCATATTAAGTATGACTGCATGGGCAGATAATATTTCCACTGCCAATTTTAATCTGCGCCAGCAGGTTGTAAAGCTGACCGGCATTATGGAGATAACCAGTTTCAGGGAAAGTGTTACCAGGGCTGACTTTGCAAAAATGCTGGTAAAGGCCTCCAGTTACCGGGAAAATCTGCCAACCTCCAATGTTTCTGTTTATGCAGATGTACCGGCAACGGATCCAAATGCAGTGTATATCCGCATTGCAGCAAGAGAAGGCTGGATGAATGGATATTTAGGTGGAAAATTCAAGCCGGAGGATCCGGTCCTTTATAAAGACGCAGTAAAGGCCATTCTCACTATGTTAGGCTATACAGATGAGGATTTTACAGGAGATCTGGTTTCTTCCCGCATATCCAAGTTTAACTATCTGGAATTAAACGAAGATGTAAGCCGTCAGGCTGCCGATGAAGTGAACCAGACTGACTGTATGAATATTTTTTATAACCTGTTAAAGGCAAATAAAAAGGACAGTAATGAAATCTACGGTAAGATCTTAGATTGTGAGTTAAATTCTGATGGAGAGATCAATCCTATCACCATTCTGGATGATGCGCGGAAAGGCCCGATCCTGGTACATAAAAACTTCAGTGTTTCCCAGTCTGTACCTTTTGACACAGAGGATGCAAATGTATTTTTAAATGGCGTGGCAAGTACATTATCAGCTGTAAGATCTGCCCAGCAGCAGGCTGGATTTGCAGTTTTATATTACAACGTAAAATCAAAGACTATCTGGGCTTATACAACTATGGGCTGGGACAAAGATGATGATTCCGGCAATAATTCTTATATCCTTTTAAAAGGCGAGATCAAAAATATTTATTATAAATCCACCGATGTTATGACACCTACATCTGTTCGTATTGAGGTAGACAAGGCTAATTCCGATGATAGCTTCGACAGTAGTGAGGATGAAGATTCTGACGGCTATCTGACGATCAGCCTGGATTCTTCTGAACTTCAGTATATGTTCTCTATTTATGGGGATCTGGAGGTAGGAGATGATGTTGTTCTGGTATGCAACCGCAATGGCAGCTCCTATACAGCAGTTGATGCTCTTGAATACTAAGGGGGATATTATGAAAAAGAAGAAAAAGCTGATTAAAGTGGTGGTTATACTTCTTGTGACCGCCATTGTGGCAGGAACAGTCTTTATATGGAAGAGCCATAAAGCGAAAGCAGCAGCGGCAGCTGCAACAGCAGAAAATACAGCAACTGTAGAAAAAAGAAGCATCAGCTCCCAGCTGTCTTCTTCAGGTACCCTGGAAGCAAAGGATACATACAGTATTACTTCCATGGTAGAAGGTGAGGTAATATCTGCCAATTTTGAAGAAGGTGACCAGGTTGAAAAAGACCAGGTTCTTTATGAGATCGATCGTTCCAGTATGGATACTGACTTAAACAGTGCCCAAAACTCTGTCACCCGGTCCCAGACTTCCTATGAGGATGCATTAGATGACTATAACCAGGCAGTATCTGATTACAGCGGAAACACCTACAAGGCCACAGATACTGGATATATCAAGGAACTGTATGTCAGTGTGGGAGATAAAGTCAGTGGAAATACAAAACTGGCTGATATTTACAGTGATGATCTCATGGAGATCCGCATTCCATTTTTAAGCGGTGAAACAGAACTGATCCCGGTGGGGAGTACAGCAGTCCTAACTTTAGTGGATTCAGGAGAGCAGATCGAAGGTACGGTCAAGGCAGTTGCAAACAGGGAAGAAACTCTTTCCGGTGGTCGTCTGGTAAAATATGTGACCATTACTGTAAATAATCCCGGCGGACTTACAACGACAACTGCAGCCTCTGCCCAGATTGGTGAGTTTGTGGGAAGCGAAGAGGGAACTTTTAAAGCTTCTACAGATACCACTATGAATGCAGACCTGGCTGTAAATGTAGAAGTAGAGGAACTTCTGGTCCATGAAGGGGATTATGTAACAAAGGGAACTCCTATTTTCCGAATGACTTCCCGGACAGCAGAAAAACTGATGCGAAATTATAAGGATGCTTTAGATAAGGCCCAGGAAAGTGTTGAGTCTGCCCAGAGCAAGCTGGAAAGCACCCAGGATAACTATGATAATTACACCATTACAGCCCCTATCTCCGGCCAGGTGATCACAAAGAACTTTAAAGTAGGGGATAACATTACAAAAAATACCAGTTCTACAACTACACTGGCAACCATCTATGACCTTTCTTCCCTGACATTTAAAATGCCCATTGATGAGCTGGATATCCAGAGTGTAAAGGTGGGGCAGAAGGTAACAGTAACTGCAGATGCCTTTGAAGGCCAGACCTTCTCAGGAACTGTTACAAATGTAAGTCTGGAAAGTACCTATTCTAATGGTGTCAGCACCTATCCGGTCACTGTGACCATGGATGAGGCAGGAGATCTGCTTCCCGGTATGAATGTAGATGGTGTGATCACATTAGAAGAGGCAAATGATGTTCTTACGATCCCGGTAGATGCCCTGATGAGAGGCAACCAGGTCTATATTAAAGATGATTCTGTAAAAGAGCAGAGTGGTCCGGTTCCGGCAGGCTTTAAGGCAGTAGAAGTTGAAACAGGCCTTACTAATGATTCTTATGTGGAGATCAAGAGCGGACTTTCTGAAGGCGATACAGTCTATGTGGCAAAATCCAGTACAGATTCCAGCAGCTTCTTTATGGGCGGTCCGGGAATGGGCGGTCCCGGCGGTGGAATGGGCGGCCCGCCAAGTGGCGGCGGTAATGGCGGTGGAAACCGTGGAGGTAATGGCGGCGGTGGTCCAAGATAGAGTTATCCACAATAGAGCAGGGCAGTGTGAAAAATGCGGCAATAGTGAAAGGAGTTTTTATGTTCCGTTTACGTAAGGGTCAGCAGGATGATAAAAACAGGAAAAATGATGCAGATGAGAAAAATACTCATGAGATAAAAACTCAAAATAAAGATAATGATACAAATGATGCAGATCTGGATCAACCGGGCAAACATCTCATTGATCTCCGCCACATTTTCAAGATCTACCATCTTGGGGGTGAAGAGGTCCGCGCCAATGATGATGTAAGTGTAGCCATTGATAAAGGGGAATTTGTTGCCATTGTAGGAAAATCCGGAAGCGGAAAATCCACATTGATGAATATCATTGGGGCATTGGATGTTCCTACCAAAGGAGAATACTATCTAGGCGGAGAAGATGTAAGCAAAATGGAAGATAAACAGCTTGCAAGGATCAGAAATAAGATGATCGGTTTTATTTTCCAGCAGTACAATCTTCTTCCGAAGTTAAATTTGCTGGAAAATGTGGAGCTTCCTCTTCTTTATGCAGGAGTGGGAAGTGAGGAGCGAAAGCAGCGTGCTATGGCTTCTTTGGAAAAGGTAGGTCTGGCAGAAAAGTGGAAAAATATGCCAAACCAGTTATCCGGCGGTCAGCAGCAGCGTGTTTCTATAGCCAGGGCATTGGCCGGGGATCCGTCCCTGATCCTGGCAGATGAGCCTACAGGTGCCCTGGATTCAAAAACCAGCCGTGAGGTTTTGAATTTTTTGAAACAGTTAAACAAAGAGGGAAATACCATTGTGATGATCACCCATGATAATTCCATTGCCATGGAGGCCAAACGGGTGGTACGCATTGCAGATGGACACAAAATATTTGACGGAGATGTAAAAGATTATGCTGCAATCCTTTAAACTGGCTATAAAAAGCATATGGGGCAATAAGATGCGCTCTTTCCTGACTATGTTAGGGATCATAATTGGTGTGGCAGCGGTCATCATCCTGGTAAGTCTGGTCAATGGCTATATGGGAAGCGTAGTGGAAAGCTTTGCCAGCATGGGCGTAAACCAGATCAATGTAAATATGACCAATCTTACATCCCGTACAGTAGATGTGGACCAGATGTATGCATTTTACGATGAACACGGGGATCTTTTTGACGGTATCAGTCCTAATGTATCTTTGTCAGCTACTGTAAAAAAGGGAGATGACTCCATGAGTTCTACCAGTGTGGCAGGCAGAAGCGAGCAGTACCTGGATATGAAGGATTATGATCTTCAGCTTGGAAGAAATATCGCCTACTCAGATATTGCTTCCCGCCAGAAGGTATGCGTGATCGGTTCTTATGTGGCCCAGGAACTGTTTGGAAGTGCACAAAAGGCCGTTAGTGAGACATTAAAAATAAATGGTTATGCTTTTAAGATAGTTGGTATAGTGGAGACACAGGATGAGGAAAACATGGAAGACGGCGGAACAGATGATTTTGTATGGATTCCTTACAGCGTAGCTACCAGTCTTGCAGGAAGTGCTAATATAAGCAGTTATACATTAACGGTATCAGATACGGATAACGCGGATACAGCTAAAACACTGATCCAGAATTTTCTGTATGAAACCTTTAAAGACAGTGATCTTTACAGAGTGACAGCCATGAGTGAGATGTTAGACTCCTTAAACGAGCAGATTGCCATGATGAGCGGCATGCTGGGTGGTATTGCAGGAATATCCCTTTTAGTTGCAGGTGTAGGTGTTATGAATATCATGCTGGTATCTGTAACAGAGCGGACAAGGGAGATTGGTATCAGAAAGTCACTGGGAGCGGACAAGGGAACCATTTTACAGCAATTTGTTATTGAAGCAGCTGTGACCAGTTCCTTAGGCGGTGTAGCAGGCATCCTTATAGGCTGCGCTGCCACAAAAGTGGTAGGAACCATGATCGGGATCTCTGCCACTCCCACACTGGCGGCAGTGCTTATCTCCTTTGGAGTGTCTGTAGCTATTGGCCTGTTTTTTGGATATATGCCTGCGAGAAGGGCGGCAAACTTAAATCCGATCGATGCATTAAGAAGTGAGTAACAGTCATATCTACCTGTCAGGGCAGAAGGCGAAATTACTGCAATAAAAGCCAAGTGTAAAGTTTTACATAAATTTTACATTTGGCTGTTTTTGTTTTTACACAGCTGTGGTATGCTGATGGTAAGTGCATAACCGCATTTTGCGGCTTTGCGGTTAAAAAGGGAAGGACGAGGATCACCATGGATAAGATTTATATCATTGAAGATGATGAAAACATACGTAATCTTTTAAAAATAGCGCTGGAAGGCTTTGGCTATGAGGCAGAAGGCTTTGAAACAGCAGAAGAAGGTCTGGCGCGCATCAAAGAAGAAGCACCATCTCTGGCTATTTTTGACTGGATGCTTCCGGGGATGGATGGTGTTACAGCAATCCGCCAGATACGCCAGACAGATGGTCTGCAGGAGCTTCCCATTATGCTTTTAACTGCCAAAGAGAAGGAGCTAGATAAGGTAGTAGGTCTGGACTGTGGTGCCGATGATTATATGGTAAAGCCCTTTGGTGTCCTGGAGCTTTCTGCAAGGATACGCAGCCTGCTGCGCCGCGCAAAAAGAGAAGAGAAGAAGGATATCCTTAAGTTTGAAGATATTGAAATCAACAAAAAGACCAGGGAGGTGACCAGTGAAGGCCATTTATGTGAGCTGACCTTAAAAGAATTTGAACTTTTAGTCTATCTCATGGAAAACCAGTCCCGTGTGGTCACAAGAGATGAACTTTTAAATCAGGTATGGGGTTATGAATATGACGGAGAGACCAGAACGCTGGATATGCATATCCGTACGTTACGCCAGAAACTGGGAAAAAAGGGAAGTTACTGTATTAAGACAGTCAGAGGCGTAGGCTACAGACTGGTACATCAGGAGGGATGACCTATGAGAAAGGCAATTCTGGAGAAATTCATTTTTGTACTTTTGGCGGCGCTGTGTATTAACAGCGTCATCTTTTATATTGCCAGCAGGAATACGATACTGGATACAACAAGAAAAGACATGCTATATACTATGGAAATGATTGACCGCACATTGGACTATGACGGGGATCTGTTAGAACAGGTGCGCCGCATGGAAACTTTTACAGCCGGAAATACCAGCCGTATAACGCTGATCCGTACAGATGGAACGGTTGTATCTGACTCAGATGCAGATCCATTGGAACTTGACAATCATTTAAGCCGGAAAGAAGTGGTCCAGGCACTGGAAAATGGCAGCGGCTCTGCCAGACGTTATTCCCATACCTCAAAGAGAAATCTTTTATATGTGGCCTATAGATCCAACCGGGCAGATATGATCATCCGTGTTTCTGTGCCTTATTCCGGGGCCAGTGAATATCTGACTATGCTTCTGCCGGCGGCTCTTTTCAGTTTTCTGGCAGCTCTTGTCTGCGCATTGGTAGTTTCCAGACGTTTTGTGGATTCCGTTACACAGCCTTTAAGCAATATTGCAGCGGAAATGTCAAAGGTAAAGGGGGATTACAAAGGGGATTATACAGAACTGCATTTTGAAAAGTGCCAGTATCCGGAGTTAAATGTGATCGCAGAAACCACCATGGAAATGTCAAAAAATGTAAAAGCATATCTGACCCGGATCGACAAGGAAAAAAGGATCCGTCAGGAATTTTTCAGCAACGCTTCCCATGAATTAAAGACTCCTATCACATCGATCCAGGGATATGCGGAATTAATAGAAAATGGCATGATTCAGGATGAGAATATGAAAATGGACTTTATCAAAAGGATCAAGAAGGAGGCCATTAATATGGCCGGTCTTATTAACGATATTCTGATGATCTCCAGACTGGAGGCAAAAGATGCAGAAGTGGTGGTATCAGATGTGAGAGTCAGTGTGCTCCTTGAAGAAATCATAGACAGTTTAAAACCTGCTGCAGCAGCCGGACAGGTATTTATGCACTGTGACTGCCAGCCTCTTAGCATCAAGGCTAATCCGCAGCAGGTGAAAGAGCTGCTCTCCAATCTGGTGAGCAATGCAGTAAAATACAACCGGCCAGGTGGTCAGGTATGGGTAAATATCCGGGAAAAAGACGGAAATATGGTTGCCCGTGTACGGGATAATGGTGTTGGCATCCCTCAGGAAAGCCTGGATCGCATTTTTGAGCGGTTCTACCGCGTGGATAAGGGCCGGAGCCGGAAACAGGGCGGTACCGGTCTGGGACTTTCCATTGTAAAGCATATTGTAAATTTTTATCATGGAACTATCCGTGTTACTTCACAGCTGGAAGAGGGTACAGAATTTGTAGTTACTATTCCTTTAAACTGGAAAGATCTTTAAAATGTAAAAAACTGGAAAAATTATTGGTAAAAATGACGAAAAACACTTTATTGCTTTAAAATCACAAAAATTTAAAGTAATAAAATTGACGTGCAGATTTTTTTGTAGTATCATACCCTTAGTTCGTATAAAACGAATGAGTTTTTATCGAAAAGAGGACGGTATTATGAAAAAATCTACAAAAATCGTGTCACTTTTATTAGCAGCAGCATGTGCAGCATCTATGACCGGATGTGGCGGTTCTGGCAGCACAGCTACTACAACAGCAGCTTCCAAAGCAGAAACAGAGGCAGCTTCTTCTGAAGAAGCAAAGAGTGAAGCAGCAGCTTCTACTGATGGAAAAACTTATAAAGTAGGTATCTGCCAGCTGGTACAGCATGTAGCGTTGGATGCAGCTACCCAGGGATTTAAGGATGCATTAACAGATGCACTGGGTGATGCAGTCACCTTTGATGAGCAGAATGCACAGGGTGATTCCAATACCTGCTCTACTATTATCAACAGCTTTGTTTCCAATAAGGTAGACCTGATCCTTGCAAACGCAACTCCTGCTCTGCAGGCAGCACAGGCAGGAACCAATGAGATCCCTGTATTAGGAACTGCTGTTACTGAGTATGGTGTAGCCCTTGGCATTGACGGATTTGACGGTCTGGTAGGCGGAAATATTTCCGGTACTTCTGACCTGGCTCCGTTAGATGAGCAGGCAGCTATGCTTCATGAACTGTTCCCGGATGCAAAGAATGTTGGCCTGTTATATTGCTCCGCAGAAGCTAACTCCCAGTATCAGGTAGATACTGTAAAGGCAGCTCTGGAAGAAATGGGATATACCTGCGAATACTATGCATTCTCTGATTCCAACGACCTTGCAACCATTACTACTAATGCAGCAACCAACAGCGATGTGATCTACATCCCAACTGATAATACAGCAGCAGCAAATACTGAGATCATCAACAATATCTGCCAGCCTGCAAAGGTTCCTGTCATTGCAGGAGAAGAGGGAATCTGCTCCGGCTGCGGTGTTGCAACTCTTTCTATCAGCTATTATGATCTGGGTGTTGCAACTGGAAAGATGGCAGTTAAAGTCCTTACTGGTGAAGCTAATATTTCTGAGATGCCAGTAGAATATGCACCTCAGTTTACAAAGAAGTATAACAAGACCATCTGCGATGCACTGGAGATCAAAGTTCCGGATGACTATGTAGCCATCGAAGAATAATAGGTTTCCAGAGAAAAATTTAATGTAAAAAATTTCGTGGCAGACACAGCGGGAAGGTGGATATGGCTTTCCCGCTGTAAATGTTCTCCCGGAGTCTTTCTGGTACAGTTATTTCGAAAACGATGTACTAGTACAGAATGGTTGAGGGAGTCCTCTGCTGTAAAAAGGGGAAAACAATGAATATAATGAGTTTATTAAATGCGCTTCCTGGAGCAGTGGCACAGGGTCTGGTCTGGGGCATCATGGCCATTGGTGTTTATATCACATTTCGTATACTGGATTTTGCGGATCTGACCGTAGACGGTTCTTTGTGTACCGGCGGTGCAGTCTGCATTATGATGATGTTAAAGGGACAGAATGTATGGGTGTCCATGGTGGCAGCACTTTTGGCAGGTATGGCAGCAGGCTGCGTTACCGGACTTTTACATACCTTTATGGGGATTCCGGCTATCCTTTCCGGTATCCTTACACAGTTGGGATTATATTCTATTAACTTGAAAATAATGGGAAAGGCAAATCAGGCGATCAACGTAGATAAGTATGACCTGCTTGTATCTTTACGTTTTATCCGCAATGTGCCTCTCTTTAAAAATACTATTCTTTTAGTATCACTGATCATCATTGTGCTGATCATTATCCTTTACTGGTTCTTTGGCACTGAGCTTGGCTGTTCCATCCGCGCAACTGGCTGCAATGACAAGATGGCGAGAGCTCAGGGTATTAACACTGACTTTAACCGTGTTCTGGGTCTGATGATCTCTAATGGTCTGGTGGCTCTTTCAGGAGCGCTTCTTTCCCAGTATCAGGGCTTTGCTGATATTAATATGGGCCGTGGTGCTATCGTTATCGGTCTGGCTGCTGTTATCATTGGGGAAGCAATCTTCGGAAAGATCTTCCGCAACTTTGGCCTGCGTCTTTTAAGCGTTGCCTTTGGCTCTATTATTTATTATCTGGTACTTCAGGTAGTCATCTGGCTGGGAATTGATACAGATCTGTTAAAGCTGCTGTCAGCGGCAGTTGTAGCTATTTTCCTTGCAATCCCAACATGGAAGGCACGTTATTTTTCAATGGGTTCCAAAGGAGGTAAAGCCTGATGCTTCAGATCAAACATGTATCAAAAACCTTTAATAAAGGCACAGTGAACGAAAAACAGGCGTTAAGGGATTTAAACCTTACGCTGAAAGAGGGAGATTTTGTTACGATCATTGGTGGTAATGGTGCCGGCAAATCCACTATGTTAAATGCCATTGCAGGTGTATGGCCGGTAGATGAAGGACAGATCATCATTGATGATAAAGATGTAACAAAGCTTCCGGAATACAAAAGGGCTGCTTTTTTAGGACGTGTGTTCCAGGATCCTATGAATGGAACTGCAGCTACTATGGGAATTGAGGAAAATCTGGCTCTGGCTTTAAGAAGAGGAAATCTTCGTACCTTAAAACCAGGTATCAATAATAATGAAAGAAAGCTTTACAGAGATCTGCTCTTAAGACTGGGGCTGGGACTGGAAGACCGTCTGACGTCTAAAGTAGGACTTCTTTCCGGCGGACAGAGACAGGCTCTGACACTGCTGATGTCTACTTTGAAGCGCCCAAAGCTGCTTTTGTTAGATGAGCATACAGCAGCCCTTGATCCGAAAACAGCAAGAAAAGTCCTGGAACTGACAGAAGAGATGGTAAATGAACAGCATCTGACCGCCTTAATGGTCACTCATAACATGAAAGATGCCATTCAGATCGGCAATCGCCTGATCATGATGAACAGTGGCCATGTTATTTATGATGTGGAAGGCGAGGAGAAAAAGAAACTGACAGTAGAAGATCTGCTGGCAAAATTCTCCGAAGCAAGCGGTGAAGAATTCTCTAATGACCGTATGATGCTGGCAAAATAGAAAATGCAAATATGTTTTGTTGCCCGAGGGGGATGTATACATATGGTATATAGCCTTCCCGGGCAATATTTTTGTAATATTTTTTAATATATTTAATAGTTTGTTCATTTTTTGATAGAGATTTTATGTTATACTCATACATAAAGTGCGCATAGGATGCTGTGGTTGCAGAGAAACGGTCAGGTGCGTATCTATAGCTGGATCTAGAAACGACAGGAGAAATAAGCAATGAGTGAAAATAAGGACTATATATCTCGTTTGAACAAGGCGAGAAGGAACCGAAATCAGAAATGGGATCCCAGATATATTCTGATGGCTCTGGCAGCAGTGGTACTGATCGGGATCATTGTGCTGGCAGTGATAAATGTAAAGTCAGCAGTATCAGGTCGGGTTGCCCGTGGCGGCAGTGAAAACGTGATTGACGAGCCGGGAACCGGACTGGAAGCAGCCAGTGCTTCTAATGCTGCAAGAGAAGAGGAAGAAAAAGCAAAAGAAGAGCAGGAGATACAGGATGCTGTTGATGCGTACCAGAATCTGGGTATTGTCCAGGTTTCCGGTTATGTAAATATCCGTGAAACTCCGGATATGAAGGGAAATATCATAGGAAAGATCTCCGGAGACGGTGCCTGCGAAGCCCTTGGAGAAGAAGGCGAGTGGAGTCATATTACCTCCGGCGGCATTGAAGGCTATATCAGCAGCCAGTATCTGGTAACAGGAGATGAGGCAAAAGAACTGGCAAAGGGGCTTGTAAAGAAACGTGCCATTATCATGACGGAAAATGATAATCTGAACATCCGGAGTGAAGCAAGCAAAGATGCGCAGATCGTAGGCCAGGCACTTCCGGCAGAGCGTTATGAGGTGCTTTCAGAAGAAGATGGCTGGATCCAGATAAACGGCGGTTATATTTCAGCTGATTATTGTGAAGTAAAATATGCCTTAAATGAGGGACGTAAACTGGATCTGAAGGCACAGGCTATTAATCAGTATGATAATCTGGTCATCTTTAAAAAGAGCGGTTATATGAATGTGCGCAGTACACCGGAAAATAAAGGTGATGATAATGTAATTGGTAAGCTGACCAGTAAGGCAGCCGGTGATATTATTGAGACTGTAGATGGCTGGTATAAGATCAAATCCGGTACAGTAACCGGCTATATTGCAGCTGATCCGGAACTGATCGCAACGGGCCAGGAAGCAAAAGACCTGGCAATGCAGAATGCCGCACAGATGGCGATCATCACAACAGATGTGTTAAATGTCCGTGTAGAGCCAAATACAGATTCCAAGATCTGGACACAGATCGTCAAAGATGAACGTTACCCGGTAGTAGACCAGCAGGATGGCTGGGTACAGATCGACCTGGGTTCTGTAGATGCAGAGGATGGCAGTCAGGATGGAGATGAAAAAGCATATATCTCTACCCGTGACAATAACGTAGAAGTCCGTTATGCCTTAAACGAAGCCATCAAGTTCACCCCTGCAAAGGACAATGGCTCCGATTCCTCTAAGAACGGCAGTTCAGGCTCTAAACAGTCCCGTCGTTCACAGCTTGTAAATTATGCCCTGCAGTTTGTAGGAAACCGCTATGTATGGGGCGGTACCAGCCTTACAAATGGTGTGGACTGTTCTGGCTTTACTATGAGAGTCATGGAGAAATTCGGCGTATCACTGCCTCATTATTCCGGCTCCCAGGCCCAGATGGGTAAGAAAGTCAGCTCAGCTAATATGCAGCCTGGAGACCTGATCTTCTACGCAGGCAGCAACGGAAAGGTAAACCACGTAGCTATTTATATTGGAAATGGCCGCATCGTACATGCAGCCAGCCGCAGAAGTGGTATTAAGACCTCTACCTGGAATTACCGTACACCGGTAGCTATCCGCAGTATGCTGGATTAATAAATAAAATAAAAACAGGAAAGACTGTCCTTATGTAACTGGAATACAGATACAGAAAGGATGGTCTTTTTTATGGGAAAAAATCAGAAGGATAAAAAAGAAGAAAAATGGGCGGATAAAGCTGGATCTTTGTCACAGGAGCGAAAGATCCGGGAAAAAGAGATTGAAGAGAAAGGAGACATTCATCTTAAAAACTGGGGACAGATGACTTTGGAAGGAAATGAAGGAAAACGGCGTATCCACCTGCTTTCTATTATTGGGGAAGTAGAAGGCCATGAAAATGCCTCCGGAAATGCCAAAACCACCAAATATGACCATGTGCTTCCCATGCTGGCACAGATCGAAGATGATGCGCAGATAGAAGGGATGCTGGTTCTTTTAAACACCTCCGGCGGAGATGTGGATGCCGGTCTTGCTATTGCAGAGATGATCGCATCTATGAGCATTCCGGTAGTATCACTGGTGTTGGGAGGCAGCCATTCTATTGGTGTACCCCTGGCAGTGGCATCGGATCATTCTTTTATCGTTCCCTCAGGCACCATGATGGTACACCCGGTGCGTATGAGCGGTATGGTCATTGGCACAGCCCAGACTTATGAATATTTTGAGATGATACAGGACCGTATTTTAAATTTTGTATCCACTCATGCAGATATTGCCTATGACCAGTTAAGAGAGCTGATGCACAATACAAAAATGCTTGCAAGAGACCTGGGAACGGTGCTGGTGGGCCAGGAAGCAGTAGATGTGGGACTTATTGATGAGGTTGGAGGCATCAGGGAAGCGCTAAAGAAGTTATATGAAATGATTGATGAAAAACAGGGGTTTTAATTTTTGCCAGGTCAGTGTAAACTATAAAAAGAGAATGATCAGCCTGTAAGCATATATCATATAGGAATCAGGCGAAGGGGAGGATACAATGAAAATTTTTGATCTACACTGTGATACCATTGAAGCATTAAAAAACAATAATGAGACTTTTGACAACAGCATCACCCAGTTTACTATGAAGGGCCAGGAGAAACTGGATAAAGCAGTGCAGTTTCTTGCAGTATGGGTGCCGGATCATTTAAGAGGCCAGGAAGCAGTAGATTTTATCAACGGATATTATGAATATATGAAAGAGGCTGTGGGAAAAATCGCAGACAAGGCGGCTCTGGTAGAAGATATGTCTGATCTGGACACTATTTTAAATGAAAGAAAATGGGCATTTATCCGTTCTATTGAAAGTGGGGCTGCACTTGGGGGAAAACTGGAAAATGTAGATCATTTTGCAAAATTGAATTTTAAGATGATGACATTGACCTGGAATGGAATCAATGAGTTAGGAAGCGGTTCCCAGTCTGAAATGGGGCTTACTGATTTTGGAAAAGCAGTAGTACGCCGAATGGAAGAAGTAGGGATGATCGTGGATTGTTCCCATTTAAATGATGCAGGTTTTGAGGATCTGTTAAATTGCTCTGCAAAGCCTTTTGTTGCATCTCATTCTAATTTAAGGGCTTTGTGCAGCCACAGCCGCAATCTGCGGGATGACCAGTTTAAGGAGATCGTGGCAAGAGGAGGACTTTGCGGTATTAATGTCCATTCTAAGTTCCTTTCAGAACCGGACGATCTGGGAGCCGGACAGAAAGAACAGCTACTGCGCCTCATTGACCGTATGCTGGAGCTGGGAGGAGAGGATGTGATCGCCTGGGGTATGGACTTAGACGGTGGTGTGACCTGTGATCCGTCTATTGGAACACCTTACGGAGGGGCAGCTTATGGGGAATACCTGGTAGAACATGGGATCAGCCGCAAGATTGTAGACAAACTTTCCTTTGATAATGCATACCGGTTTTTTACCAGAGATCAAAAGCGTTGCAATTCTTAAGAATTTTTTGTATACTGTTAATAGTCCATATTTTCGGAGAACATATGTTCTTTGGATGAGGTATGAAAATAGGAGGCTATGATCTGTGGCTGATTCAGTAAAGAAACAACAGGGTAAAACGGGAAAACCTGGAAGACCAAAGGGAAGTACCACGAAAAAAGAGACAGCAGGAAGCAGCAGGGCAAAAAAACAGAACACGGTATCTGCAGGGAGGAGCAGTTCTTCCAGAAAGGTACAGGAACCGGTTTATGAAGAAGATGATATGGGATTTATGAGAGCAGAAGTGATCATTATCTGCTCTTTTGCTGTTGCGATCCTTTTATTTTTAAGTAACTTTGGCTTGTGCGGTATTGTAGGTGAGATATTAAAGGGTATGCAGTTAGGACTGTTTGGCATATTAGGTTATCTTTTGCCGCTGCTTATTTTTATAGGGACCTGCTTTTATTTATCAAATCAGGGGAATATCCATGCGGCTGTTAAATTAGGAGCAGTGATAGTCGCAGTGCTTACACTGTGCGGCCTGTTTCAGCTGCTTTTTGGAAAAATGCCTCAGGATGGTCCTGTTACCCAGTTTTATATAGATGGAGCAGCAGGAGGCGCAGGAGGTGGATTAATAGGCGGAGCGTTAGCTTCAGCACTTATGTTTTTTGTAGGAAGAGCCGGCGCCTATCTTGTATTTTTAGTACTGCTTATTATCTGTATGGTATGTATTACAGGGAAATCCTTTGTGTCTGCGGTGAAGCGGGGCAGTGACCGGGCATACCGGTATGCAAGAGAAGATATGGACCGGAGAAAAGAGATCCATGCACAGAAAGCTGAAGAACAGAAACTTTTACGGGAAGAACAGAGAGTCCGTGGTGTTAATCTGAATGCTACCAGACTTACTGCCATGGAAGAAGGCAGACGTCCTGTTCCGGAAGATGCAGAATATGATGAGGAAGCATTTCAGGAAGCATTTGCCGGACAACCTGCTGCAGCAAAGGAACGCCAGCCAGAAGAAAACACTGCAGATGAGACCGGATATGCAGGCATTATGGATAATGAGCCAGAAGAAGGTCCGGATGAGCGTATAGAAGATAAGCCTTCGGCCACCGGCAGAAACAGAGTGGTTTATGAGGAAGAAGAGGAGATCCCGTCACCGGCAGATGAGTTCAGAGGACGGATCCAGATGCCTTCTGGTTATGATAATCTAAAGGATGAGGCACAGGCTCTGGCAGATGAACTGGAAGCCCAGTATGAGACCATCCATGTGCCAAAAGACAGAAGAACTTTAGAGGAAATGGAAATCCCGGCTCCGGATCTTTCATCAGGACGGGCGACTGCCTGGGAACAGAAGGTATCAGCTGTTTCAGGAAAGCCTGTGCCACAGGAAGAACCAGTGCCCAAAGAGCTTTATACAGTACCGGTAGAAGATACGCCATGGGATGAAGACCTTTCAGAAGAAACAGTCAGTCTTTCTGATATTGAAAATGAAGATGAACTTGGCGAGAAAAAAACTCATACAATACAGATGAAAGAATATGAGAAAAAAACTCAGGATATATATGCAGATATAAAGGCTGATGAAGAAGATGATACGGAAGAAGAATCCCCATGGGATCCTAAATTTGATGACAGTACGGCTCCTGATCCGCTTATGTCAGCTTCCGGAGCGCTCTATGTTCCAGAAGCGCCAAAACAGGTAGTGACTGCTTCTGGAAAGGTGATCGATGCAGAGACAGATCTGTTAAAGAAAAAATTAGAAAGCACAAGGGATGCAGAGGCAGCTGCTGCGCCAAAGCCAGATCCATTTATGGCATCCCGGTCTTCTAATGTAAAGACTGCGATCACAGAGTCAGAAGGCGAGTCAGCAGCGTCTGTTGCCAGGGAGATCTCTAAACAGGAGGTGGAAAAAGAATACATATTCCCGCCTACGGACCTGTTGAAGAAGCCAGTCCACAACAGCAATGCCTTTTCAGAAAATGAATATAAGGCTACAGCCATTAAGTTGCAGCAGACACTGCATAACTTTGGCGTAGGTGTTACAGTTACAAATATCAGCTGCGGCCCTTCCGTTACCCGGTATGAGTTATTGCCGGAACAGGGGGTAAAGGTAAGCAAGATTGTAGGACTTACTGACGATATTAAGTTAAGTCTTGCAGCAGCGGATATCCGTATTGAGGCGCCTATCCCAGGCAAATCAGCAGTAGGTATTGAGGTGCCAAATAAAGAGAATAATATTGTATATTTAAGAGAGCTTCTGGATTCTGATTCCTTTAAGAACCATAAATCCCGTCTTGCTTTTGCTGTTGGTAAGGATATTGGCGGACAGGTAGTTGTTACAGATATTGCCAAGATGCCCCATCTTCTGATCGCAGGTGCTACGGGTTCCGGTAAATCTGTATGTATCAACACCCTGATCATGAGTATTATCTTTAAATCTGATCCAAAGGATGTCAAGATGATCATGGTAGACCCGAAGGTAGTAGAATTAAGTGTATACAATGGTATCCCGCATCTGCTCATCCCGGTGGTTACAGACCCGAAGAAGGCTTCAGGGGCTTTAAACTGGGCGGTTGCAGAAATGACAGACCGTTATAAGAAGTTTGCAGACTGCAATGTAAGAGACTTAAAGGGTTACAATGAAAAAATAGATAAGCTGGCGGATATACCAGATGATAAAAAGCCAAAGAAACTGCCTCAGATCGTTATCATCATCGACGAGTTAGCAGACCTTATGATGGTAGCACCAGGTGAAGTAGAAGATTCTATCTGCCGTCTGGCACAGCTGGCCCGTGCTGCAGGTATCCATCTGGTGATCGCGACACAGAGACCGTCTGTGAATGTTATTACCGGTCTGATCAAGGCAAACGTTCCGTCGCGAATTGCATTTGCTGTTTCTTCCGGTGTTGATTCCCGTACTATTATCGATATGAACGGTGCGGAAAAGCTTCTTGGAAAGGGAGATATGCTCTTTTATCCGGCAGGTTTCCCGAAACCTCAGCGTGTTCAGGGGGCTTTTGTGTCAGACGAAGAGGTAGGCCGCGTTGTGGAGTTTTTAACAGAACAGGGACTGACTGCCCAGTACAGCGAGGATGTGATAAACCGGGTGGCTGCACCTTCTTCTGACGGCGGCAGTTCAGCTGCAGACCAGGACGAATATTTTGCCCAGGCTGGTAAATTTATCATAGAAAAGGACAAAGCTTCTATTGGTATGCTCCAGAGAGTCTTTAAGATCGGATTTAACCGTGCGGCCCGTATTATGGATCAGCTGGCAGAAGCAGGCGTTGTTGGGGAAGAAGAAGGAACCAAACCAAGAAAAGTGTTAATGAGCCTGGAGCAGTTTGAAGAGCTGCTTGAACAGGGACGATAATACATTTACATTTATTCATCAAGGAGGAAGCACTTATGAAAACCGATATTGAGATCGCACAGGAAGCGGTAATGCAGCCAATTAAGGAAGTGGCAGTATCTTATGGTATTGGAGAGGATGATCTGGAGCTTTATGGAAAATATAAAGCAAAGCTTACAGATGATCTCTGGGAAAAAGTAAAAGACCGGCCGGACGGCAAACTGGTCCTGGTGACAGCGATCAACCCAACGCCAGCCGGTGAAGGAAAGACTACTATTACCGTAGGCTTGGGAGAAGCACTTGGAAAAATGGGAAAAAATGCCATCATCGCCTTAAGAGAGCCATCATTGGGACCGTGCTTTGGTATTAAAGGTGGTGCAGCAGGTGGCGGTTATGCACAGGTGCTTCCTATGGAAGATTTGAATCTTCATTTTACAGGTGATTTCCATGCGATCACATCTGCCAACAATCTTCTGGCAGCACTTCTTGATAACCATATACAGCAGGGAAATGCGCTGGGTATCGATCCAAGACAGATTCTCTGGAAACGCTGCCTGGATATGAATGACAGAGTGCTTAGAAATGTAGTGGTTGGACTTGGGGCAAAGGCTGACGGTATGGTACGTGAGGATCATTTTGTGATCACGGTTGCCTCTGAGATCATGGCGATCCTCTGCCTTGCAAATGATATGGATGACTTAAAAGAACGTCTTGGAAAGATTATTGTTGCCTACAATTTTGCAGGAGAGCCTGTAACAGCAGCGGATCTTCATGCAGTAGGTTCTATGGCAGCCCTGTTAAAGGATGCATTAAAGCCAAATATGATCCAGACCTTAGAACACACAGGTGCTTTGGTGCACGGTGGACCATTTGCCAATATTGCACATGGCTGCAACAGTGTACGTGCTACAAAGACAGCTTTAAAGCTTTGCGATATTGTTGTTACAGAAGCTGGTTTTGGCGCTGATCTGGGTGCAGAGAAATTTATGGATATTAAGTGCCGCAAAGCAGGCATCCATCCAGATGCTGTAGTATTAGTGGCGACTGTAAGAGCGTTAAAGTACAATGGAGGCGTTCCAAAAGATCAGCTTTCTGAGGAAAACCTGGATGCTTTAAAGAGAGGCATTGTAAACCTTGAAAAGCACATTGAAAATATCCAGAAATTCGGTGTTCCGGTGGTTGTTACCTTAAACTCCTTCATAACAGATACAGAAGCTGAGTATGCTTACATTAAGAAATTCTGTGAAGAAAGAGGCTGTGAGTTTGCATTGGCTGAAGTCTGGGCAAAGGGCGGCGAAGGCGGTATCGCTTTAGCTGAAAAGGTATTGAATACCCTGGAAAATAAGAAGGGGAACTTTAAGCCGATCTATACAGATGAGATGCCATTAAAAGAAAAAATCAAGACCATTTCTTCTGAGATCTATGGTGCAGACGGTGTATCTTATGCACCTGCAGCTTCCAGGGCCTTAAAACGCATTGAAGAAATGGGATTTGGTGATCTGCCTGTATGTATGGCTAAGACTCAGTATTCCCTGTCTGATGACCAGACAAAGCTGGGAAGACCGTCTGGTTTTACCATTAATGTAAGAGATGCTTATGTCTGTGCCGGAGCAGGTTTTGTAGTAGTGCTTACAGGTTCTATTATGACTATGCCAGGACTTCCGAAGAAACCGGCTGCTGAAGGTATTGATGTGGTAAACGGAAAGATCACTGGCCTGTTCTAAAAAATTGATTATAGAAACAGAGGTTTAAAAGCATGATATTTCGTGATTGGTTAAAAGGACTTGAATATACGCTGCTTCAGGGAAATGTGGATGTGGAAACAGAAGATGTGATCTATGATTCCAGAAAAGCAGCTCCTGGAAAAGTATTTGTGGCAATGAAAGGAATCCGGGCAGACGGACACAGCTTTATCCCTCAGGTATTAAAAGCAGGTGTAACAGTCCTTGTAACAGAAAGACCTGTGGAAGAAGAGTTAAAAGCCAGTGGGCTTTCTGGGGAAGAATTAAATAAAATAACTGTGGTCATGGTAGAAGAAGGCCGTCACGCGCTGGCTCTTCTTTCAGCTGCACGTTTCGGCCATCCTACTAAAAAACTGGTGATGATCGGTGTTACAGGAACCAAGGGGAAGACAACCACTACTCATATGATCCGGGCCATTTTACAGGCTGCAGGAAAGAAAGTGGGCATGATCGGAACTACAGGTACTATGATCGGTGATGTGGTAACACCTACTTTAAATACTACGCCGGAATCTTATGAGCTTCATCAGGCATTTTCACAGATGGTGGAAGCAGGCTGTGAATATGCAGTGATGGAGGTATCTTCCCAGGGTATTAAGATGCATCGCACAGATGGACTGTATTTTGACTATGGTATTTTTACCAATATTTCTCCAGACCATATCGGACCAGGAGAGCATGCGGATTTTGAAGAATATCTTTATTATAAGACAAGACTCCTTAATATGTGTCGCATTGGTCTGGTAAATAAAGATGATGAACATGCAGAGCAGATCATAAAGGCAGCAGATTGTGAACTTTATACTTACAGCGAAAAAGGAAAAGAGGCAGATTTTTCAGCTTCTGATATACGCTATGTATCACAGCCGGATTTTGTAGGAACAGAATTCCACATTTCCGGAAAATATGATATGGAAGTAAGACTGGGTATCCCGGGACTCTTTAATGTGGTAAATGCACTGGCAGCTGTCAGTGTGTGCAGCTTCTTAAATCTGGATAAAGAAAAGATCAGCCATGCCTTGGAACATATCCGGGTAAATGGCCGTATGGAGATCGTCTATACCAGTGAGAGATGTACTGTTCTTGTGGATTACGCCCATAATGCTGTGAGCATGGAAAGCCTGTTATCCACACTTAGGGATTATAAGCCTAAACGCCTTGTCTGCGTTTTTGGATGCGGTGGAAACCGGTCCAAAGACCGTCGCTATTCTATGGGCGAGATCGGTGGAAAGCTGGCAGATCTGAGCATTATTACAGCAGACAATTCCCGGTATGAGAAGGTGGAAGATATTATTGCTGATATCCGCGGAAGCATTGAAAAAACAGGCGGCAGCTTTATTGAGATACCGGACCGCAGGGAAGCAATCCGCTACAGTATCCTTCAGGCACAGCCGGGAGATATGGTAGCTGTTATCGGAAAGGGACATGAAGATTATCAGGAGATCAATGGTGTCCGTCATCATTTCCTGGACCGTGAAGTGATTGAAGAAACAGTAAAAGAACTGGGAGAGAAAGCATAAAGATGAGAGAGATAACAGCCAGAGCCCTTGCAGGAGCAGTTGGTGGAATATTAGTACACGAAGGGGATGCTCCATCTGTAGAGCATATCAGCCTGGATTCCAGAAAAATGACAGGAAATGATCTGTTTGTGCCGATCATCGGGGAACGGGCAGACGGACATGATTATATCTGCATGGCCATTGGAAATGGTGCAAAGGCAGTGTTTACCAGCCGTCATAAAACAGAAGAGGAAGTACAGGAAGCTATCTTTACCCAGTGCAAAGGGGACAAAGAAAAAGAAACAGCGGCAAAAGCAGCGGCATGGATCTGTGTGCCTGATACAAGAAAGGCGCTTCAGGATCTGGGAGCATATTGCAGAAACATGCATCCTCTTCCTTTGGTCGGTATTACCGGAAGCGTGGGAAAGACTACCACCCGTGAAATGGTGGCAGCAGCCTTAAGCGCCGGTTTTCTTGTATACAAGACACCGGGAAACAGCAACAGTCAGGTGGGAGTGCCGATCACTGTTGCTGAGATCCCGGAAAATGCAGAGATCGGTGTGATCGAACTGGGAATGAGTGAGCCGGGAGAAATGACCCGTATTGCAAATGTTGCCAGAGTCAACTGTGCAGTTGTGACTAATATTGGAGTAGCCCATATTGAACAGTTAGGTTCTAAAGAGAATATTTTAAAGGAAAAGCTGCATATCCAGGATGGAATGTCAGAAGATGGAACATTATTCTTAAACGGAGATGATCCCCTTCTTAGGAATGTAATCCCGGAGAATGGCAGGAAGAAGATCCTGTATGGACTTTCAGAAGGCTGTGATTACCGGGGAGAGGATCTGCATCTGGAAAATGGTCATCCTGTATTTACAGCTGTTCATGGAGATGAAAAAGTACAGCTTCATCTTGAGGTCATGGGTGTCCATATGGTACAGAATGCTCTGGCAGCCCTGGCAGTGGCAGGTGAATATGGTATTTCTATGGAAAAGGCTTCAGAGCCTTTATGCCGCTTTGAAGGCTTTAAGGGCCGTCAGCAGATCCTGCATCTGAATGGCGTAACAGTGATCGATGACAGCTATAATGCGAGCCCTGTTTCCATGAAAGCGGGAATACAGGTATTAGGTTCTTTGCCATGTGAGGGAAAAAGGATCGCGGTTCTTGCTGATATGAAGGAATTAGGTCCTGATACTATAAAATTCCATCAGGAAGTGGGAACTTTCTTAAAAGAGCATCCGGTAGATCAGGTAGTTCTTTATGGGAAACTGGCAGAAGAGATCGGAGCTGGTCTGAAAATGTCAGGGGGAAATATACCGCTGGCAGAAGTAGAAAACCTTGAAGAACTGGAAAAATGGTTAGATGACCATGTAGTTTCCGGTGATTGTCTGCTGTTTAAGGGATCTAACAGTATGGGACTTTCCAAAGCAGTAGCTTATATGAAAGAAAAATAAAAAGAGTACATACCCGCCTGCTTTCGCAGGCGTGGTTTTTAAAAGCGATATTTTAAGAAGTTAATATAAGGAGAAGATATTTAACACTATGGAATTAACAAGAGAAAACTACAACGAAACAGCAAAGGAACTGCTTGCATTTTTACAGAACAGTCCTTCCTGCTTTCATGCAGTGAAGAATGTAACAGATATGCTTACAGCAGCCGGCTTTACAGAAGTAAAAGAGGAAGAAAGCTGGGAGCTTAAGGCTGGCGGACGTTATTTTGTGACCCGCAATCAGTCTTCTGTGATCGCATTTAAGATACCGGGAAAAGACTTTAAGGGATTTCAGATCATGGCAAGCCACAGTGATTCACCAGCCTTTAAAATTAAAGAAAATCCGGAGATAGAAGCAGCTCACTGCATCAAGTTAAATGTTGAAAAGTATGGCGGCATGATCTGTGCACCATGGTTTGACAGACCATTATCCATCGCAGGAAGACTGGTAGTATCAGAGGAAAGCCGTCTTGTGTCCAAACTGGTTAATGTAGACCGGGATCTGGTGATGATCCCAAATCTGGCTATCCATATGAACCGCCAGGTAAATGACGGGTACGCTTATAATGCACAGAAAGATATGCTTCCTGTATTTGGCAGTCTGGAAGCAAAGGGAACCTTTATGTCTCTCATGGCAGAAGCAGCAGGTGTAAAAGAAGAGGATATTTTAGGACATGATCTGTTTTTATATAACCGTCAGCCGGGAACTATCTGGGGTGCAGATGAGACCTTCCTTTCCTGCGGCAGACTGGATGATCTGCAGTGTGCATTTTCTTCTGTAAAAGCAGTTATTGAAGGAGAAAACAGTTCAAGTGTTTCTGTAGCAGCTATCTTTGACAATGAAGAAGTGGGAAGCGGTACCAAGCAGGGGGCAGATTCCACTTTCTTAAAGGATGTTTTAGAGCGTATTAATGACAGTCTGGGACGTACCAGAGAGCAGTATCTTATGGCAGTTGCCTCCAGCTTTATGATCTCTGCAGATAATGCCCATGCAGTACATCCAAACCATGCAGATGTCGCTGATCCAACCAACCGTCCGTCTATTAATGAGGGTATTGTTATCAAATACAATGCAAATCAGAAATATACCACTGATGCAGTATCAGCAGCTGTTTTCAAGGCATTATGCAAGAAGGTACAGGTTCCGGTACAGACCTTTACCAACCGTTCTGACATTGCAGGTGGTTCCACACTGGGAAATATTTCCAATGCACATGTTTCCTTAAATACTGTAGATATCGGACTTCCTCAGTTTGCAATGCATTCTCCTTATGAGACTGCAGGTGTGAAAGATACCTGCTATCTGATCAAGGCAGCAACTGAATTCTTTAACAGTTGCATCGTGGCTGAAGGAAATGGAAATTATACTCTGGGTGAGTAAAAAAATGATCACGAGGCTGTCACTTTAACGAATGAATTTTCGTGAAGCGGCAGCTTCCTTTTTGCTGTTTTAAGGATAAAATCCATCAGATCGAAGAATGTCATTTATGATTACAGAAACAGTAAGAAAGGGTGTATTCTGGCGACACCAATAAAAGGTGGAAAGAATTACTTTCCATCTTTTTGGGGGTATCAGTATAAGCAGTTTCAACCACTTATTTCGGATACCTGTATAAAACCACTTATTTATGAGAAACATTATCATAGTAGGATAATTGACGGATATACATAGTTAGTATAAACTAACCATGTAGGAAAAAATATGATTTCTCATTGAAAGGAGTGTTGATACTATGATGTATTTAGAGATTGAAAAGGTTATTGGAAGACAGATTATTGATTCCAGAGGTAATCCAACGGTTGAGGCTGAGGTTATATTAGTAGATGGAACAGTAGGAAGAGGCGCTGCACCATCAGGAGCGTCAACAGGAGTATTTGAAGCACTTGAGCTTAGAGATGGAGATAAAGAAAAATTCGGTGGCAAAGGAGTTACAAAGGCAGTTGCGAATATAAATGAACAGATTGCACCGGCACTAATCGGAATGGATGCTTCTGATCTATATGCTGTAGATCAGATAATGATTAAATTGGACGGAACAAAAGATAAATCAAATTTGGGAGCAAATGCGATTCTTGCAGTATCCCTTGCGACAGCAAATGCGGCTGCGAAAGCCTTGGGAATTCCACTATATAGATTCCTTGGTGGTGTAAACGCCACTACATTGCCCGTGCCAATGCTTAATTTGGAAAATGCGGGAGCTCATAGCAGTGCACCTGTGGATATACAGGAATTCCTCGTGATGCCTGTAGGAGCAGAAAACTTTTCAGAAGCACTTCGTTGGGGAACAGAAGTATTTCATTCATTGCAAAAATTGATTAAAGATGAGGGTATGTCTACAGCTGTAGGCGATGAAGGTGGATTTGCACCTGAGTTTAAATCACAGGAGGATGCGCTAGACCATCTTGTAAAGGCAATTCAAAATGCAGGATTTGAGCCAGGTAAAGATTTTGTAATTGCCCTTGATGCTGCATCATCAGAATGGAAGAGTGAAAAAGGAGTAGGTTTTTATCATCAGCCAAAATCAGGAAAAGACTTTACATCAGATGAATTGATTGAATATTGGGAACAGCTTATTGCTAAGTATCCTATTTATTCCATCGAAGATGGTCTTGATGAGGAGGATTGGGAAGGTTGGAAGAAGATGACAGAGAGAATTGGTCATAAAGTACAGCTAGTGGGAGATGATTTATTCGTAACCAATACAGAACGACTGAAGAAGGGAATAGAGATGGGAGTTGCAAACTCTATCCTAATTAAGCTTAATCAGATTGGTTCAGTATCTGAAACGCTTGAGACTATTAAGATGGCACAGAAGGCAGGTTATACAGCCATCGTTTCGCATAGATCAGGAGAAACAGAAGATGTAACAATAGCAGATCTTGCGGTTGCCTTAAATGCAGGACAGATTAAAACTGGAGCACCTAGTAGGTCGGAAAGAGTCGCTAAGTATAATCAGCTTCTTAGAATTGACGAAAATTTGGGGGATAGTGCAAGTTATCTCGGAAAGAAAGCATTCAATTTTAATAGATAAACAATATCGTTATGAAAGAAACTGTGTAGTTTAATACATGGTTTCTTTTTTTGACACAATAATGTATCATTTACTGTTGAAACTATTCCGATAAAAGAATATACCGATATTGTTGACTAAGGTCCGAAAGCCACCGGCGCACATGACAGATGCGCATTGAATGAAAATCCTTTGCTCGTGGGCTTGCGCCGCCTATTGTCAGAACTGCGAACCAAACTCGCACGCGTTGCGTGCTCAAACAGTGGTTCTCCGTTCTGACGCTATGCGCGTCCACTCACGGATTTTCAACAAATGCTTATTCTGTCATGTGTACCGGCGGCTTTCTACGTTATTGGCAATAAAAAATGTAGGAGCAAACCAATAAGCAGTTTTCATGTAGGAGGGGGATTGTACTTAAGTATGGTATTTTTTATATGACATATCCAATACAGTAGAAAGGGCTCCTCCATGTATAATAAGCATTCGGCAGGCAATTTTGTCCATTTTGTGAGCATAGCTGGCAGGTTGGAGGCACTGTTTGAGCGAACGCAGTGAGCGAGTTTGCCGGAGACCTGCTTAATCGGCGGCGGAGCAAAATGGACAAAATTACCGTGAATGCGTTTATACATGGAGGAGCCCTTTCGGACCCTATTGAACTAAATCCTTACTTTGTAGTCAAGGAAGAGTACCTGGCGCAGAGAAAAAAGGAAAAACATGGTTGTTGCCAAAGGATGCACAAAAACCAGTTGATCCTCGCAAGAAGAAATAATGATGTATTGGAGGTGCCATACCTATGGGGAGACCAGAAGATTCCAGAGTTAAGATCCCAGCTCTTGTACATTTTACAAAACTTGGATATACTTGGAGTGAAGATAGGGTGATTTACTTGATTAATGACACAAGGCATACTGAGACATACTTTTGGAATAGTTTACAGAGTCTTGCTACAGAAAGTCAAATTCAGAGAGTTTTGGATGGCAAGCCGATTATCATCGGAGGAGTGAACTATCGAAATGAATTTGTGACAGAGGAGGCATAGAACCTATGAAAATAACATGGTTTGGACATTCATGCTTTAAAATTGAAAATGATGGATATGCGATAGTCGTTGATCCGTATACAAAAGGTAGTGTACCGGGACTGGCAGCTTTAGATACTGAAGCCAATAAGGTTTACTGTACACATGAGCATGGGGATCATAACGGACGAAATGAAGTGAGGATTATCAGTTCTGAAATAGATAATCCGTTTTCAGTTAGCGAAATAGATACCTATCATGATGAGGTGCAGGGCGCTAAAAGAGGAAAAAACAAAATCTATATTATAGATGATGGAACAAATAGTGTTGCTCATTTAGGGGATTTAGGCTGCGAACTGACAAAGGAACAGATTAATGAATTGGAAAATCTGGATTGCATTATGGTTCCAGTAGGTGGATATTACACGATTGATGGAAAACAAGCTGCAGATTTGATGCATCGACTAAATCCGAAAATGGTCATTCCAATGCATTATCGAGATGATCAGAAGGAATTTGGTTATTCTGAGATAGATACTGTAGGCACTTTTACTGAATACATGGATAATGTAATGACTATTCCTGCAAGTGAAATAGATACAGAGTATGAATTAGTATCACAGGTGGTTGTTATGCAGCCACTTCGCAGGGAGAGGTGATGGTATGTATGAATTAGACCGTTTCATCAAAGCACAGAACCGTGATTATGATACTGCATTGAACGAAATCAAAGAAGGTTATAAGCGGAGTCATTGGATGTGGTACATCTTCCCACAGATTATAGGCCTTGGGAGAAGTGAAATCGCAGTCTATTATTCCATCGCGGATAGGGAAGAGGCTGAGTGCTATATGCAAAATGACTTGTTAAGAGGGCATCTTCTAGAGATAAGTGAGGCACTGCTTCAAGTGGAATCGGATGATGCTACTCGTGTAATGGGATTCCCAGATGATATGAAGCTGCAATCATGCATGACATTGTTTGCGGCGGTCGCATCCGAATATGACGTATTCCAGAAGGTCCTGGACAAGTTCTTTCATGGAGAGATGGATAAGAGAACACTGGAGATATTGGGATAATGTAAAAAATTCGTTGGGTGCTTTTAATACAAAAAAATAGAAACAGAATAACCGAAACAGATACTTGTTTTAGATATACAGAGTGTGCTAGAATAAAAGCCGGACTGGTTTAAGACCAGCAATAAAAGAATAGAGGTTAGTTCTTATGAGTTTTTCCGGCTTATTTCAGACACAGGGAATGCTGTTTCTGACTATGCTTATCGGGTATATTTTTGGAAAGAAGGGGCTGGCAGATGATAATGGAAAAAGCCTGCTTACAGACCTGGTCCTGTTTGTCACCCTTCCGGCAAGCATATTGAAATCATTCCAGATTGAGTTTAATCATCAGATCCTTATTGCATGTATGACCATTGCTATAGCAGGAGTCGTGATCCAGATCGGAAGCTATGTTCTTGGCATGTTCCTTTACAATCATTATGGTGAGAGCAGAAAAAAAGTGCTGCAGTACGCAACAATCTGTTCCAATGCGGGAATCCTTGGAAATCCTATTGCAGAAGGGATTTTTGGGCAGATGGGAATGATGTATGCATCCATATATGTGATCCCGCAGCGCATTTTTATGTGGTCTGTAGGTCTTACATATTTTACAGAGGCACCAGATAAGAAGACGCTTTGCAAAAAAGTGGCTACCCATCCATGTATTTTATCTGTATTGATCGGATTTTTACTCATGGTAACGCAGATCCGGCTGCCGGAAGTATTGAACGTGACGATCAAAACAGTAGCTGGTGCAAATACATTCCTTGCAATGGCTTTAGTAGGTCTGATCCTTTCTAAAGTAAAGCTTACAGAGCTGGTAGAACGTGATACGATCTATTATGCATTTATACGTTTGGTATTTGTTCCTCTTTTGGTGTATATAGGCTGTAGGCTTGCATCAGTAGATGATCTGGTAACAGGAGTGTCTGTGGTTTTGGCGGCAATGCCGGCGGCCAGTGTTACGGCGGTTATGGCTTCCAAATATAAAAAAGATGAAGCCTTTGCAACGAAATGCGTGGTATTTACTACTTTGCTTTCATTGGTAACAGTGCCAGTATGGTGTCTGTTTTTAGTCTGATACGGGTATATTATTTCTTATACTCAGATTCCCGCACGGACGTGCTCTGCTGCCTGCTGCGCAGCCGTTTGTTTTTCCCTACGCTCATAAATAACTGGATTAGTTAAAGCAGTATGCTTTGGGTATCTTATTATAAGACCCGGACATACTCAATGTCATTAACTTTAGCAAAGAGCAGAAATCGTAAGCATTTATAAAACTATGATTCCTGCTTTTTGTTTGTATATGGGCATACTTATCCCCTTCTCTTTGTATTCGTATTTTTTAGCTCAGTACGCTCTTTTATGGGTATTCGAATATTTTCCTGCTAATTGCCCTTTCGTTCTGGTATAATGCCGATCAGGACGAATGGGAACAAGATTTTTACTGATATCTTCATATATTTGCTGAAATAACATATTTTTCTTTTGACCATCCGTTTCAAGAAGTATATAAATCAGATCATTTTTTAAGATTCCAATACTAACAGTCTGATTGATCATCATTTTATGTTTTCTGTTCGCTTCTTTCTGATCCAGTTCACGCTCTGCATCTAATATGATATCTTCAACTAAATTGCTCAGATATATAGTGCTGTATATATCTTGTAATAACAGAATAGGTTTTGTTCCTGTAAAATTCTCTAATTGCAACCGACTCTTTAGCGTTTCATACGCAGTCTCTATCCCCCACCTCATATGATATAATTCTTTTATTTCTTCTGTATGAAATTCAGTTTGTGAAAGATTTGTAGCCAAAACTTCTAAACTTCCGTTTTCTAATAGGATTTTTACCATACGCAATGAAATTTCACCTAATTCTTTCATACGTTCTCCATCTGGCGTTCCCTCGTAATGTCTGATTCTTGACTTATCAAGTTTTATTTTAACTAGCTGATCCTTTTCTGTTAAACTGTTTTGCTCTTTTTTGTAATCACTGCTTTTTAAACGTACGATAAATTTAATATCCTTATCCATCATATGTATAAACGCTGGCGTAGAAGGATAGCCTCTGTCCATGATAATAATATAGGGAATGCTGCCTATTGTTTCCGGTATTCGCTCCATCTGTTTTTCGGCCAGGCGCATTTCATTAAATTTCACCTTATTACAGTCACTTTCCAGTATCATACGATTCATTACATCATAAATACAGCCTAATCCTATTTGAGCTTGGGGCTTTGCGTTTTTCCGGCTTGCAGAACCATATAGTTTCAGTGTTTCAGCAGTGGTAGGAATATTAATATCTGAGCCGTCAGCGGCTAATATTAAATGATCTTTATAAGTTGAAAAGGTGGAATCTGCATAAAAGTTACGGTTATGATATTTATATAATTCTAAAAAAGCATCTGGATTAAGTTTCATACGCTGTTTCAGATATCCTGGTTTTGAAATAGACACACCAGGATGAGCAAGTTTCATATAATTTCTCAGTTCCAATGCCAACGTCAACCCCTTTCTGTTTATCATCGTGAAAAGAAGATCCTGAAGAGGCATTTTTCGAATTCTGGTAAAATAATTTTTATTACCTGATCGGCAAAATGCCTTAAATTCATCAGAAGTCATTTTTTCTATATCCATGAATATACGTTTCTGAGAATGCTTCATGCATAATCACATCCTTTTTTGAGCAGGTTCATGGCTTCTTTTTACAATATAAGCATATCAAAAAAAGCAGAAGATATCTAATCCATTTCGGAATAAATATCTTCTGCTTTTAAGTTAATGACATTGCGGACATACTGCTTTTTTTTGGTATTTTATTTGCCTGCTTTTTCGATCAGATCTTTAAATAAACCACGCATCCGGGGTTCGCTGTTTTGCAGTTCCTCAGGATGCCATTGTACCAGGATAAACTGTCCATTTGCTGTTTCCATGGCTTCAGGGATGCCATCTGCGGTATGGGCAGTGATCTTTAAGCCCTTTCCCGGTTCTTTTACACACTGGTGATGCAAGGTGTTGGTATATACTGGCTCCTTACCTAAAATAGAAGCTAAATGGCTGTCTGCGTCTATTGTGACCTGATGGATGAGATAATCCCGATTCTGCTTCTGGGAGTGGAGCATGTGGTCTGGATTCATATAGGAGAGATCCTGGTAAAGGCTTCCGCCAAAGGCCACATTTACAAGCTGCAGTCCCCGGCAGATTCCAAGGACAGGCATGTTATGCTCTAATGCATAGTTTGCAGCATAGATCCAGAAACGGTCCATGGCAGAGTCTAAGGAGCCCAGCAGAGGAGATGGATCTTCGCCATAGAAACGTGGGTCAACATCTACGCCTCCTGGGATAAGAAGTCCGTCACACATGGCCAGCACCGGATCCATATCTGTGGGATCTTTTAAAACCGGAAGGAGAATGGGGATGCCACCAGCATTTTCCACGCCGGAACAATAAGCATGATTAACGTAGTCAGCAGGTACCGGAGCCGGACCGCCGTTATTTGACATGTGGGCACCAAGGATGCCGATCACAGGTTTTTTCATTTGAATAAGACCTCCTGGATATTGTATGTACTCTCGGAGTCTTTCATGCACTTGCCTTTGCGGCCGATTTTCCGCCAGTCGCACCCGAATTTTATCAACGTACGCACCGCGTACGCCTCAAAAATTTGGGCACAACTGACAAAAAATCTTCTCGCAAAATCAAGTACAAAAAGATTCCGAGAGTACATTTGTATGTAGTATAAGTATAACTCATTTTACAAAAAATAAAAGCAATAATAAAAGCAATTTATAATTGACTAACCCAATGATACAGGAATACAATATTGATAAAACAAACGAAATTAACTGACAATATTAGTTGTATATAACTTAAGTTAGTCAATATTAATTGGATTTGGGGGTATTTTTATGCAGGCATTAACAGAAATGAAGCCTGGTGAAATCTGTACTGTTAAGTGGATGATGGCAGGTGCAAAAATCGGGGAATGGATGGAAAAACATAGTATTACAGAAGGCAGCAGCATTAAGGTGATCCAGAATTGCATGGGTGATCTAATCATTGGTACCAGAGAGGGAAAAGTAGCTGTAGGCAAGGAGATTGCCTGCAGGATAAAGGTATAAGATATGCTTAAAGGGGGAGTAATATGCAGGTACAAGCACACATCTTATTGAGAAATGTTCTGATTGACTAACTACAAGTTGATTTGCTAAAGTATCAAATGTAAAAATTAAGTATAAAACATGTGTGCTTTCAGAATCTTTCTGTGCTTGGTTTTGTGAAAAGACTTTGGGAGTACATTCTGGACAAGGAGGATAAAAACATGATGTTAGATATTGGAAAAGTAAAAAAGATTGGTTTATTTGCAAGCGGTGTGCTGTTTGGTACAGCTGGTGTTAAAGTTTTAGGAAGCAAGGATGCTAAAAAGTTCTACATCAATTGTCTGGCAGCCGGACTTCGCGCTAAGGATTGTGTTATGACTACTGCAACTAACATTCAGGAAAATGCAGAAGATATCCTTGCAGAAGCTAAGGAGATCAACGAGCAGAGAAACAAAGAAGAAGTTTTTGAGGATGAGAGCCAGGCAGAGGCAGAAAAGTCCTTTAATGAGGAAGAAGCAGCAAACGCTGAGGCTTAATTAAAAAATAAACGGGGCCTGGGGAGAAAAACTTCCCGGGCTTTCTTTTACAGGGAGCGATAAACCTATGAAATTTTCCATTAAACATGAGATAAACGGAAGATTCCGTATCCATGTATTCCAGAAAGGTGTTATGAGCCTGCGCCAGGCAGATCTGCTTCAGTATTACCTGGGGACTCTTCCGGGAGTACAGAACGCAAAAGTTTATGAACGGACTGCAGACGCAGTTATTATTTATAAAGGTGACAGGAATGAGATCCTGGAAGGGATCAGGACTTTTTCTTATGAAAATAAAGAATTAGAAGAAATCGTACCGGCAAACAGCGGACGTGAGTTAAACAGAGAGTATCAGGAAAAACTGTTTAAGCATGTAGCTGTACGCATGGTTACAAAGACATGCTTTCCATTTTGGTTAAGAGCTGTTTATACTACGGCAAAGGCAGTACACTATGTATTTAAGGGAATCTGTTGTCTGTTAAAGGGCAAACTGGAAGTAGAAGTTCTGGATGCAACTGCTATTACGGTTTCTATTATAAGAAGTGACTTTAATACGGCAGGTTCTGTTATGTTCTTGTTGGGCATTGGTGAACTGTTAGAGGAATGGACACACAAGAAGTCTGTTGGGGATCTGGCAAGAAGCATGTCCTTAAACATTGAAAAAGTGTGGCAGAATGTAGATGGTACAGAAATATTAGTTCCTGTATCCAACATTAAAGAGGGCGACCTGGTAACGGTCCATGTTGGAAATGTGATCCCCTTAGACGGTGAAGTTATAAACGGTGAAGCAATGGTAAACCAGGCTTCTATGACCGGTGAATCTGTTCCTGTAAAGAAAGAAGCAGGCTCCTATGTATATGCAGGAACTGCAGTGGAAGAGGGGGAGATCACCCTTAAAGTAAAACATGCAGCCGGTTCTACACGTTTTGAGCGTATTGTAAAGATGATCGAGGATTCTGAAAAATTAAAATCCTCTGTAGAAGGAAAAGCTGCAAACCTGGCAGATGCCCTGGTTCCATGGAGTCTTGGCGGTACCGCCCTTACATGGCTTTTGACACGCAATTCCACAAAGGCACTGTCGATTCTTATGGTGGATTTTTCCTGTGCATTAAAGCTGGCAATGCCGTTATCCGTTCTTTCTGCTATGCGTGAGGCAAATAGCCACCGTATTACTGTAAAGGGCGGCCGGTTCTTAGAGGCGGTATCTGAGGCACATACCATTGTATTTGATAAAACCGGTACCCTTACAAAAGCAGAGCCGGTACTGGCAGATATAGTTGTGTTTAATGATATGTCCCAAAATGAGATCCTGAAGATCGCAGCATGCCTGGAAGAGCATTTCCCACATTCTATGGCAAATGCAGTTGTAAAAGAAGCAATAAATAGAAAACTTGTCCATGAAGAAATGCACTCCAAGGTTGACTATATCGTAGCACACGGCATTGCAACCTATGTAAATGATGAGCGTGTTGTGATCGGAAGCCATCACTTTGTATTTGATGATGAAAAGTGTATTATCCCGGAAGAGCATAAGAAGGCATTTGATGAACTGCCTCCGTATTATTCTCATCTGTATATGGCTATTGGCGGAAAGCTGGCAGCTGTTCTCCTGATCGAGGATCCACTTCGCCCAGAAGCGAAGGATACAGTTGAAGCTTTAAGAAGTCTTGGTATTAAGAATATCGTTATGATGACTGGTGACAGTGAGAGGACAGCAAGAGCCATCGCTGAAAAAGTAGGTGTTGACAGGTACTTTTCCGAGGTACTTCCAGAGGACAAAGCCGGATTTGTAGAGCGTGAAAAGGCTCTGGGTCATAAGGTCATCATGATCGGAGATGGAATCAACGATTCACCTGCACTTTCTGCAGCTGATGTAGGCATTGCTATCAGTGAAGGTGCTGAAATTGCAAGAGAAATCGCAGATATTACGATTTCTGAGGAAAATCTGTATCAGCTGGTAACATTAAAAGCGATCAGCAATGGTTTAATGAAGCGTATCCATGGAAATTACCGTTTTGTTATTGGGTTCAACTTAGGACTGATCCTTTTAGGCGTTGCCGGTGTGATCGCACCTGCCACGTCTGCGCTGCTGCACAATACATCTACTTTAGGCATCAGCTTAAAGAGCATGACAAACCTGTTAAATGATCAGGAAAAGAAAAAAGAATATGAAGAAGCAGAAGCCTGATTTTTAAGTCAGATTCTGCAGTGGGAAAGTTTTAGAAAGCTAAAAAACCGTTGTAAGGAAAAATTCTTTACAGCGGTTTTTTGCGTTATGTAGAATATTTTTACTGTAAAAAAGCCATTTTAAGGGTAACTACATGAATAAAAAAGAAAGGCTGGAAAATAGTATGGAGCAGAAAAGAGGAAGAGCCAGTATTCTATTTGAACATCCCCCTGTGATCAGAAGTATTGCTTCTGTAGCAGGCACAAAAGAAGGAAAAGGACCTTTGGGTTCGCTCTTTGATGCAGTGGAGCAGGATGACAAAATGGGAAAGGAAAACTGGGAAGAAGCGGAAAGTGCCATGCAGGAAAAGGCGGCCAGGATGGCTATGGCAAAGGCTTATCTTACAGAAGGAAAAATAGATTACTGCTTTGCAGGAGATCTGTTAGGACAATTGATCGCTACCTCCTTTGGCACGGGAAGCCTGAAGATCCCGCTTTTAGGACTGTACGGTGCCTGCGCTACCATGGGAGAGGCATTAGGGCTTGGTGCAATGACGGTAAATGCAGGTTACGGGGAAAATGTACTTGTCATGGCTTCCAGTCATTTTGCTACAGCAGAAAAAGAGTTCCGTTTTCCTCTTGCCTATGGAAACCAGAGACCAAAATCCGCCACCTGGACGGTAACAGGCTGTGGGGCAGCAGTGGTTGGAAAATATGGAGAAAAAGGAATCGCCCGGATCGCAGGCATCACCACAGGCCAGGTAGTAGATGCAGGAATCAGAGATTCCATGAATATGGGTGCAGCCATGGCCCCGGCAGCCTTTCATACAGTGATGCAGAATTTAAAAGATCTTGAGATAACAAAAAAGCAGCTGGAAAGTGGCTGGTATGACAAGATCATCACCGGAGATCTGGGAAAAATTGGGAAACAGGCTTTAGCAGAGTTTATACGAAATGAAGGGCTGGAAGCAGAAGAGTTTTTAATGGATTGTGGTATGGAGATTTATGACAGCAGCGATCAGGATACCCACGCAGGAGGAAGCGGCTGCGGCTGCAGTGCCCTGGTACTTGGTGCGTTGATATTGCCAAATATCCAGGCGGGCATCTGGAGAAGGGTTCTTTTTATTCCTACAGGAGCCCTGCTTTCTACAGTCAGTTTCAATGAAGGCCAGACCATACCGGGAATCGCCCATGGGATAATTTTGGAAGGTATGGGAAAATAAGAAAGGTGTGATAAATAAATGGATTATATAAGAGCATTTCTTACAGGGGGAGTGATCTGCGCCCTGGTGCAGATTTTAATGGAAAAGACAAAAATGATGCCAGGCCGTATTATGGTCCTTTTGGTAGTATCTGGTGCTGTTTTAGGTGCAGCAGGTATTTATGAGCCCTTTAAAGAATGGGCCGGAGCTGGAGCAGGTGTCCCACTCTTGGGCTTCGGAAATACCCTGTGGCAGGGAGTGAAAAAAGCAATAGGGGATGAGGGCATTTTAGGCGCCTTTAAAGGAGGACTTTCAGCATCCGCTGGCGGGATTACCGCAGCTCTTATATTTGGATATCTGGCATCGTTGATCTTTAAACCAAAAATGAAATGATCTGTTTTCAGGCAAAAAATGTGAATGTCCGAGATAAAACAAGCCAAATGTGCGGTATAAAATGGACAAAAAGAAGCAGAGAGAAGACTGTAGGATAAAGTTCCTATGGTCTTTTTGTTTTTGAAAATCCAAAGCAAAGGAAATGAATATGAAACAGGAATTGAAAATAGGAAATTGGATAGGAATAGGGATGAGTGAGGTATGGTTTTCTGTTTTTGATAGTGAAAAATGCTGTTTCCATTCAAAAACAGAAATTGTTCACGATATTGGAGATGCTCTTTCGGACTGCAGAAAAACACCAAAGATTAAAAAAATAGAAAAGGGTGTATATCTATATACTCCTAAATCTTGCGATACAGGACATTTTGATAGGAGTTTCTTTATTATCAAAGTAACTGAGGAAAATTATGAAAAATATAAAAAGATGATTGAAGAAGAAACGGAAGAAGATATAAACGACTAGGTTAACATAGTTGGAAAGTAAGGAGGATAAAGATGAATCGAATCATCGAAATCCTAATGAAACGTGATGGGAATACAGAAAAAGAAGCAGAGGCACGTCTGGATGAAGTAAAAAACATGCTGGAAGAGTGTAATTATGATGTTGATGAAGCTGAAAACATTGTATTGGAACAGCTAGGCCTAGAAATGGATTATCTTGAAGATATTTTATTCTAAAGCCTTTGCTTTATAGATGACAGACTTAAAATAGGAGACAAAACAATGGCAAGATTTAGTGGAAACATATTTGGCGCAGAAAATATGGAGAATGAAAATGAAATAAAAAAATGTAGTGTTTATCTACAGGAATGTTTGACACCAGAAGAATTACAACAATTACGGGATGACTATAATAGCCAAAAACAACCTGAAATATGGTGGAAATATGTCTTTGAACATGTCAATGTTTCCTATAATAAATAATCTTGGAATACATAAGAACGAATAAAGGAGAAATTATGATTAGATGGAAATATAAGCTTGAAGACGAAGGACAGAAGCTAAGAAGCCTGATTAATAAGGAAAATACGATTGAAACAATTGTGTCTGTATACAACCAAATGGAAGTCTGTTTAAAATTACTGTTAAATAAAATGGTCCAACAGGATATAGATAAATGGAAATATGATATTGATGCATTAATAGAAGATATCCAGATGTCATGCCCGGATATAGAAGATCCTGGTCTGATTTACAATGATGAGGAAGCTATCTTAAATAGTCATTTAAAAGAATTCTATGATTTATGTGATGCTATCCGCGTATGGATTGGACTGGATGTAGCAACAACGTAATCTTATCATAACAACATGGTCACAGACGCACCAGAATGGCTGTATTCAGCTTGGAAGATTAAGAGGGTAGAGATTATAAAAAAGAAACTAAAACTGGCTACAGAGTCAAATGAAGAAGATTATAAGAGGAAAAAACATGGAAACATATAAAGTAAAGAATCGTAACGGAGAGTATTTTGTCAGTTGGGACGATAAAAATCCAATATTTAGTCATGAACCTATATTGGGCAAGAAATTTTCAAAAACAGGAGCAATGAACCTGATACAGCTTTTAACAGATGAAAATATATGTGAATGTAAAGCGATTGAGACACAATCATAAAGAGTTACTACTGGTAGATGAAGATAAGACAGAACAGTGAGGCGGATATAGAAATGAGGATTACAAATCGTATTCTTGGATATGAAGCTGAATACAACAATGGAAACTACATAATCAAGCGCAATACTATCTTAGCACAATTTACTGATATAGAGCCAATTCCCAAAACGGCGAAAGTTTATAAGAAGGGAAAAGAAGAAAAGCCCAAAAACGAATTCTGGGCTTCTAAACCACATGATGGAATTTGCTTATTGACAGATTGGCCGTATTAACTAAGCCTTTTCTGTTACTAAATATGGAAGAAAGACTGAATACTATTGTTCTTCATGATAAGATTCGTGTTCACAAGACCCTATTTAAATAGGATTGTTTTTGTTCGGATAAACATACCATTTTGTCTCGGACATTCACACAAAAAATTGTAATAGTAAATATAGTAAATATGGAAAGAAAAAAGCATCTGGAAAAGATCTTGTATGATCTGCATACGTCTTTTCCAGATGCTTTTAGATCAGTGCCTTGCACCAGGTCCGGTATATTCCCATTCTGGTACAGTAGAAGGCTGATATCCAGGTCCAACAGGCACTACAGTTGCCTTTGTAGGAGCAGCAGCTTCATTGCCGTCTAAAATGCCTGTGCCATCCTCTATGGTAGGAGAGATAATGGTTGAGTTGTGGCTGTGGATATTGCAATAGCCAGGAATGGAGAAAACAGAATCATCTGTAGCCTGGTTTTCTTCGCCTTCTGGAAGCACCATACATACCCGGGAGGTTTTATTAGGGCAGTATTCTGTAGAACGCTTTCCGGAATCGGCACAGATGCTTACTTCC
The DNA here is from genome assembly GCA_025758065.1 of Lachnospiraceae bacterium. NCBI lineage: Bacteria > Bacillati > Bacillota > Clostridia > Lachnospirales > Lachnospiraceae > Lachnospiraceae bacterium. The sequence goes on along the minus strand of CP107199.1, from coordinate 3,557,570 downwards.
ACATGTTTGTCGCAGACTTCCGCAGGGGCTGTTCCCTTTGCGAAATATTCGGTGTAAACAGCATTTCCTCTTGGATCGTGGTCGCATATGCCGGATACAGCCCGTTTTCCGGATTTGCGGCAGATCTCAGCTGTTTCAATACTGTCTGGAACGGTAAAACCGGGATCCTCCAGACCTTCATGTACCCGGTTCATAATATTGCGCCATATATCCTTGTGGAAGGAAGTTCCGCCATTGTCCACACCACCATGCTTTAATTTCTGGTTGTTATCACAGCCACCCCATATACCGGCTGTATAATAAGGGGTAAAGCCTACGAACCATACATCATTATTGCTGGTGGTAGTACCACTTTTTCCTGCTGCAGACATACCTGTAAGAGCTGCACGGGTACTGGTGGAATTAATAGACACGCCGGAGCGGGCAAATTTCCGGTTTGCTTTCATGGATTCAGCCATAGCATCGGTTAACAGGAAAGCTGTGGAGTCTTTTAATACCTGCTTGGTTTCAGGCTCATTGTCGATCAGTACTTTTCCGTCATGATCCAGGATCTTTGTAAAGAATCTTGGAGTGGTATAAACACCGCTATTTGCAATGGCTGCATAAGCAGCGGTCAGCTCCATGTTAGAAACACCTTTTGTAATACCGCCCAGTGCAAGGGCTGCGCCCAGGTCATCCTTGGTAAGAGAGGTGATGCCCATATTTTGGGCATATTCTACACCAAGCTGAGGGGTGACGGTTTCCATAAGAACCCGTACTGCCACAATGTTCATGGAATAGATAATGCCTTCACGGATGCTGGAATAACCGGTAAAACCGCGGCTTTCTCCCCACCAGTTACGGAAGGATTTGGTGCCAATGGTGTAAGGCGCATCATAGTAAACAGTTCCTAGAGTAGCCCCGCAGGTATCAATGGCAGGAGCAAAGGAAGTGATCACCTTAAAAGAAGAACCTGGCTGGCGGTAAACATTGGTAGCACGGTTTAAGGTACGGCTGGCTGTTTTTTCCCCGCGGCCGCCGGAAAGAGCTTTTACCTCGCCGGTATGCTGGTCCATAATAAAGAAAGATGCCTGTGGCTGCAAGATCAGGTTCTGCCGTTCTGCGATCACATCATCACCGTCTTTTAAAAGCCATTCTTTGTATCGGTCAATATCTGCCTGTACTTCTTCTTTGCTGTTATAAAGTCCCTCGAAAGAAGCATCTCCCAGGGTGTTTTTCCGGTATGAACGTAAATTTTCTTCAGAATAATGCTGGGTGGTACCATCTGCATGATTGACAGAAAGGCGATATTCTACAGAATACTTAGCTACCGTATAATTGCCGGGATCATTGACTTCTTCATCTACGATCGACTGGATGGCCGGGTCCTGGGTGGTGTAGATCTTAAGACCGCCGGAATATACCAGGTTGCTTGCCTGGCTTTCAGTATAGCCTAATTTCTTCATTAAGGCTTCCGTCACCTGTTCGATCAGTTCATCGGTAAAATAACTGTAATGGGAGTTAGTCTCCTTAGCAGCTGTATTTACATTCTGGATCCGGTCATATACATCATCAGAAAGTGCGTCTTCCATATCCATTTTGGAGATATAATTCTGGTCTACCATGTTCTGAAGAACGATCTGCCGTCTGGTATTGTTGTTTTCAGGATTGGTAATGGGATTATATCGGGAAGGATTGGAAGTAATAGATGCAAGGACGGTACATTCTGCAAGAGTGAGGTCAGAAACTTCTTTATTAAAATACCGGCGTGCGGCAACCTTAACTCCCAGGGTATTACTGCCCAGGTTAATAGTATTCAGATAGTTGGTGATAATGGTCTTTTTTGTTTCTTCTTTGCTTAAACCGGAATTCTTTTCCAGTTGTACAGCCAGGTACTGTTCCTGAAGCTTTCGCTCAATGCGGGCGCCCCAGCTTGTCTCCATACCACCAGAAAAAATATTATTTTTAATAAGCTGCTGGGTAATGGTACTTCCGCCGCCGGAATAATCGTCACTGACCACACCCTTTACAGCTCTGGCAATGGAACGCAGATCAATGCCGTCATGGGTCCAGAAACGTGAATCCTCAATAGCAACGAAGGCATTTACCAGATTTTCAGGAAGCTCTTCGTAAGTTGCAGATTCACGGTTAGAACCGCTGGTAACAAGTGTCTCTGTAAGGTTTCCATCTGCATCATAGACTGTGGTGGCAAAACGGTCCGGCTGGATATTCATGATATCCACAGAAGGGGCATTATCAATAATACCCTTGATCATTCCAAAGCCGACTGCTGCGCCTGCAACTGCCAGGAAAAGAAACAGGATAAAAAATGCCTTGAAAATATTAAAAGCAAGTCTGGATGTGTACTTTCCGGTTTTAGATGAAAGGGACTTAAGCCTTCGCTCAGTCTCATATTGTCCGTAGTTCATATGATCTCCTTTATATAGTGTGTCGGCATTTTGAACAGAAAAAAGCCGGTCAGGCTTCTACGATTATACAACAGTTTTCAGAAAATGAAAAGGGGGATGCGAAATGGACGCTTGCAAGAGCAGGATAACTATATTATTATAATAATAAATGTTTTTATAAGGAGCGTATAAAGTGGCAGAAAACTATAAGATCATATATAAGGAAGGAACAGGAGAACTGGTGGAGAAAAAGTCCCGGTTTATTGCTCAGATCCGTCCGGTAAAGTCAGAGGAAGAAGCGCTGGCTTTCGTGGAAGAGACCAGAAAGAAATACTGGGATGCAAGACATAACTGCTATGCCTACATTATTAAAGGAGAAGGAGCGACTCCTACAGCAAGATGCAGTGATGATGGGGAGCCATCCCAGACAGCCGGAAAACCTATGCTGGATGTTCTGATGGGAGAAGAACTTATAGACGTGTGTGCAGTCGTTACAAGATATTTCGGTGGTACACTCCTTGGAACCGGTGGTCTGGTAAGAGCGTATTCCGGGGCAGTGAAAGAGGGACTTGCAAATGCCCAGATCCTGGAGAAAAAACAGGGTGTTCGTATGGAAGTGACCACAGATTACAACGGGGTAGGAAAGATACAGTATCTTGCAGCACAGGAAGGCATTGACACCCTGGATAGCCAGTATACAGATAAAGTGGTATTTATCTTTTTGGTACCGGAAGAACAGGAAGAAAGCTTTAGGTCAAAGCTGGTAGAAAGTACAAACGGCAGGGCAGTGATACGCACTGATGGGGAAGTATATTATGGAAAGTGCGGGGGAAAACTGATATTGTTATAAAATCACAGAGAAAAATACAATACATGACAAACGCATGAGTAAATAAATTGTGAACACGCCCCTTTTCTGATAAAATTAAAAGAAAAGGGGTGTTGATACATGCAGGAATTATTAGATTGGCTGGAATACATAGAAGATGATCGTCAGCAAAGGAAAGTTCGTCATACATTGAAGGACATTCTTGTTATTGTATTGTTTGCAACACTGGCAAATGCGGATGACTGGGTGGAAATGGCATTGTTTGCGGAAAGTTATCAGGATTATCTACGCAAATATATTGAGTTAAAAAACGGAATACCATCTCATGACACGATCAGACGTGTAATGGGGATGATATCACCGGAGATCATACAGCAGCTTTATGGAAAATGGCAGGATCGATTAAATCAGAATGAAGGGGAACTACTGAAGAAGATCATTTGTATAGATGGTAAAACCATGCGCTCCAATAAAAGAGGAGATGGGAAGGCATCCCACATTGTATCAGCATGGAGTAAAGAGTCAGGTTTCTGTCTTGGACAAAAAGCAGTTGAAGAAAAAAGCAATGAGATCGTAGCGATCCCGGAATTGCTGGACAAGATCCAGATAAAAGGCCAGCTCGTAACAATCGATGCAATGGGAACGCAGACTGCAATAGCGGAGAAAATAAAGAAAAAACGGGCAGACTATGTGCTGGCATTGAAGAGAAATCAAAACAGTCTGTATGAAGATGTACAAGAATACTTTTCAGACGAAGAGTTCCAAAAAGAGATCCGTGAAAGAGGTAATTACAAAAAAACCCAGGAAAAAGCACATGGTCAGATCGAGATAAGGGAGTATTATCAGACAGAGGATATAAAGTGGTTAAGCCAGAAAAAGAACTGGAAAGGACTGTCCAGTATAGTAATGGAGAAGAAAACGCTGAAGAAAGAAGGAAATACAAGAATAGAGAACCGTTATTTCATCAGCAGTTTAAAAGGAGACATTGAACAGGTCAGCCGTGCAGTGAGAGGACACTGGAGTATAGAAAGCATGCACTGGTATCTGGATGTAACATTCCGGGAAGATGCGAATACAACCATAGATAAGCTGGCGGCACAAAATTTGAATATCATAAGGAAATGGAGCCTAAGTATTTTGAAACCGGCACAAATAACAAGACATAAGTTGTCGATGCGAAAGAAAAGGTTTGTACTTAGCTTACGCCCAATTCAGTATCTAGAAGAACTTTTAGAAGCTTAAAAAATAACAGAAAGCAGAATTGATGCCAGATGATCGTTCGTGCGTTTGTCGTGAAATACAATAAAAAATCCCTTGCAATATGGAGTATGGAATGCTATACTACAAAATTGTGGCTGAGACATAAAGATTTGTATATATAAAAGGAAGATAATCACTATGAAGACAAAAAGAGAAGATGTAAGAAACATTGCCATTATCGCCCACGTAGACCATGGTAAAACAACTCTGGTAGACCAGCTGTTAAAACAGAGCGGTGTATTCCGTGCCAATCAGGAAGTTCAGGAACGTGTAATGGACTCCAATGATATTGAGCGTGAGAGAGGTATCACTATCCTTTCTAAGAATACTGCTGTATATTACAAGGATACAAAGATCAATATCATCGATACACCAGGACATGCAGACTTCGGCGGTGAAGTAGAGCGTGTACTTAAAATGGTAAACGGTGTTGTACTGGTAGTGGATGCTTACGAAGGTCCTATGCCTCAGACAAAGTTCGTGCTTCAGAAAGCGCTGGAATTAGATCTTTCCGTTATTGTCTGCATCAACAAAATCGACCGTCCGGAAGCAAGACCGGCAGAGGTTATTGATGAGACTCTGGAACTGATGATGGATCTGGACGCTTCTGATGAGCAGTTAGACTGTCCGTTCATTTATGCATCTGCAAGAGCAGGCTTTGCAAGATATGAACTGGAAGATACTAATAATGATATGGCTCCTCTGTTTGAGACCATTATTAAGCATATCCCGGCTCCGGAAGGTGATCCGGAGGCACCAACCCAGGTTCTGATCAGTACCATCGATTATAACGAGTTCGTAGGACGTATTGGCGTTGGTAAGATTGACAACGGCAGCTTAAGAATAAACCAGGAATGTGTTCTGGTAAACCATCATGATCCGGATAAGTTCAAAAAGATCAAGATTGGTAAGCTGTATGAGTTTGATGGCTTAAAGAGAGTAGAGGTACAGCAGGCAGAGATCGGTTCTATCGTAGCTATCTCCGGTATTGCTGATATCCACATTGGTGATACGATCTGTTCTCCGGAAAATCCAGAGGCGATTCCGTTCCAGAAGATCTCTGAGCCGACCATTGCTATGTATTTCATGGTAAATGACAGCCCGTTAGCTGGTCAGGAAGGAAAATATATCACTTCCCGTCACTTAAGAGACAGACTGTTCCGTGAGTTAAATACAGATGTAAGCCTTCGTGTAGAAGAAACTGATTCTGCAGACTGCTTCAAGGTATCCGGCCGTGGTGAGTTGCATCTGTCTGTCCTGATCGAGAATATGCGCCGTGAAGGATACGAGTTCGCAGTAAGTAAGGCAGAGGTACTTTACAAATATGACGAGCGCAACCGCAAGTTAGAGCCAATGGAATTAGCTTATATCGATGTTCCGGAAGAATACACCGGCGTTGTTATCCAGAAGCTGACTTCCAGAAAGGGTGCTCTTCAGGGTATGAGCCAGGCAGCTGGCGGTTATTCCAGACTGGAATTCTCCATTCCTTCCAGAGGTCTGATCGGATACAGAGGCGATTTTATGACCGATACAAAGGGTAATGGTATCTTAAATACAATTTTCGACGGCTATGCTGAGTACAAGGGTGATATCGCATACCGTCAGACTGGTTCCCTGATCGCATTTGAGGCTGGTGAGTCTATTACTTACGGTCTGTTCAATGCACAGGAGAGAGGTACTTTGTTCATTGGGCCTGGTGTTAAGGTATATTCCGGTATGGTCATCGGACAGAGCCCGAAGGCTGAAGATGTTGAGATTAATGTATGCAAGACCAAGAAGCTGACCAATACACGTTCTTCCAGTGCTGATGAGGCATTAAAGCTGACTCCGCCTAAGATCATGAGCTTAGAGCAGTGCCTGGACTTCATCGATACAGATGAGCTTCTGGAAGTAACCCCGGAGAGTCTGCGTATCCGCAAGAAGATCCTGGATCCAACTCTTCGTAAGAGAGCTTCTTTTAAAAACAAATGATAAAAATACACTCAAACGTGAGGGAGTAGTGGCACTGTCTGTACAGGCAGTGTGGCAAGTCAACATACTGGCGCATCCGCCTGGCTTGTCTTAAATAATGAGACTCATGTATAGTTGGATTATTCCGCTATACATGGAGTCTCTTTTTTTGTGATAATACCAGAACCATTTTGAATATTGTATGAGCGCGCAGCAGGGAGCGGTCTGGTATTTACGATGAAAGTCCCGGACGGCAGCCGCGAATGAGCCATGCTTGCATGAGCGAATTCACGGGTATCGGACGGGCAAGCAGGTATGAGCAAAGAGCGCGATAGCGCGGATTGCGAATGCTGGCGACGATTGCGGGAGCACCAAAGGTGCGGAGCAATCGGCTTTCATGAATGGTGATGCCTGCGTCAGCAGGCATGTCAGTTTAGATAAAAATCATTAAAAATGTACTCTCGAAGTCTTTCCTGCACTTGCCTTTGCGGCTGATTTTCCGCCAGTCGCACCCGAATTTCAGAGGCGGACGCAACGCCAACGCCTCAGAAATTTGGGCACAACTGACAAAAAATCTTCTCACAAAGTCAAGTACAAAAAGATTCCGAGAGTACATTAAAAATCACAGGGAGAAGAAAAAATGAAAGATGCATACACCAAGATGCCTGAACAGGTACTTTCCGAGCTACATTCAGACGGCAGCAGCGGCCTGACAAAAGAACAGGCAGAGCAGTCCCGTAAAAAGTATGGTTCCAATACCTTTATCCGTGAGAGCCATGAATCTCTGCTTAAAAAGATCTGGGATGCTTCCACAGAGCCTATGCTTCTGATGCTGATCTTTGCTGCAGTGATCACCTTAGGGGTAAATATTGCCCGCTATATGACAGGAGGAGAATATAACTTTCTGGAATGTGCCGGTATTTTCGCAGCTATTGCGCTGTCTGTAGTGATCACAATTGTTACAGAGGGGAAAAGTGCCAAAGCTTTTGAGGCATTAAACCGCATCAATGAAGATACACTGGTAAAAGCATTAAGAGATAACGCGCCTCAACTGATCCCCCAGAAGGACATTGTGGTAGGTGATATCCTTTTAGTAGAAACAGGAGATAAGCTGGTAGCAGATGCAAGATTATTAGAGAGCAATGACCTTAGCACAGATGAATCTTCTCTTACAGGAGAAAGCCTTCCGGCAGCAAAGGAGGCAGATTTTGTCTGTCCCAGGTCCACACCAGTGGCAGAACGCAGGAACATGCTGTATTCCGGCTGCTTTGTATCAAGCGGTACAGGAAAAGCAGTGGTAACTGCGGTAGGAAACAACACAGAGTTTGGACAGATCGCAAAAGAATTATCTTCTATTGAAAAAGATACTACACCTCTTCAGGAAAAACTGGACCGCCTGGGAAAAGTGATCACAGTTTTAGGTGCTGCAGCAGCCTTTGTAGTATTTGCTATTCAGATCGTTGGCTTTGCCATGTCCCATACTATGAACTGGGAGACTGTATCTGATGCTTTTATCACCAGCATTGTGCTGATCGTAGCAGCAGTTCCTGAAGGACTTCCTACGATCGTGGCGGTTTCGCTGGCATTAAATATTATTAAAATGTCTCGGGAGAACGCTCTGGTAAAGAAAATGATTGCCTGTGAGACCGTAGGCTGTATCAATATCATCTGTTCCGATAAAACAGGGACTCTTACAGAAAATAAGATGACAGTACAGCAGATCTATACCAAAGGAGAAATGTTAGAGCCGGAGAAGCTTACGGATGTCTGTCTTCTGGAAAACTTCTGTATCAACAGCAATGCAAATGTAACCACAGAAGAAGGAAAAGACAGTTTTATCGGAAATCCTACAGAATGCGCTCTTTTAGTGGCAGCCAGAAAAGCAGGCTGGGATTATACAAAGAAAAGAGAAGAGGCAGATATTGTCCATATTTTCCCATTTTCTTCCCAGAAAAAGGATATGAGCACTATCTTACGCACCCCGGAAGGCTATATGCTTTATGTAAAGGGAAATCCGGAAAAGATCCTGAAGCTTTCCAGCAGCCTGCCGGAGGAGGAAAAGAAGGTAATTGAAGAGAAGATAACTTCTTTCCAGAGCTGTGCAGGCCGTATCCTTGCGTTTGCACATAAAAAACTGGATCATTATACTGGTGAAGAGTTCCAGGAAGAATTAGAAACAGACCTGGTCTATGATGGCTTTGTGGTTATTTCTGATCCACTAAGCCCGGATGTTTACGGCGCTATCGGCCGCTGCCGCAAAGCTGGTATTGAGGTGAAAATGCTCACCGGCGATAATATTTTAACTGCAAGAGCTATTGCAGACCAGCTTCATATGCTGGATGCAGACCACATTGCAGTAGAAGCATCTGAAATCGAAGCTATGTCCGATGACGAACTGGCGCAGGCTCTTAAGAAGATCCAGGTTATTGCCAGAAGCACTCCTCTTGTAAAGATGCGTGTGGTAAAGGCTTTAAAAGCGCAGGGAAATGTAGTGGCGGTAACTGGTGATGGTATAAATGATGCCCCTGCCATCAAAAATGCAGACGTAGGCATTGCCATGGGTATTGCAGGTACGGAAGTTACGAAAGAAGCCAGTGATATTGTCCTTCTGGATGACTCTTTCTCTACGATCATGAAGGCTGTGCAATGGGGGCGTGGGATCTATGAAAACTTTAAGCGCTTTATCCAGTTCCAGCTGACTGTAAATGTATCATCTGTAGTAGTTGTCGTCTGTTCTATTTTAGCAGGTTTTGAGACGCCGTTTACAGCTCTTGAACTGTTATGGATCAACATTATCATGGATGGACCGCCAGCACTGACACTGGGACTGGAACCCATCCGTGACGATATTTTAAATCGTCCGCCTACAAGAAGAGATGAAAATATTATTTCAAAGTCTATGCTAAGTCGTATTTTTGTAAATGGTATTTTTATCTCTGCCATATTTATGCTTCAGCATTTTACCAATTTCTTAGGCGCTTCACCGGAGCAGGAGCCTACGGTATTGTTTGCCATGTTTGTGGTATTTCAGCTGTTTAATGCTTTTAACTGTCGTGAGCTGGATCATACACCTATGTATAAAAATCTGATGAACAATAAACTGATGCTTGGTGTATTCTTGTTGGTCCTGATCCTTCAGATCATCATCACACAGATCGGAGGTGCTGTATTTGAAACAGTTCCGCTGTCGATGGGGCTTTGGGGAAAGATCTTAGGCGTATCCTGCAGTGTCATTGTACTGGACGAGATCTGGAAATTATTTGAAAAGATACCAGGGTAAAAAGGTCATAAATCCGATGCAAGCTTGCCTGCAGGAGGATTTTTGAACTTGGGACCCGCCAAAAACATTATTAAATCCACCTTTGTTTTTCCTGTCGTTTTATGTCGGAAAACAGAGGTGGATTTTTGTGCATATCCGGTCTATTTCTTTTCATCTTTTCATAAATTATCTATGTAGAGCAAAGCCCTAATAAAAATGGAAAAGAAGAGGAGAAGTACTATGACAGAAAAAATGATCGAAAACAACAAGGTAAGCGTGATCGGAGAGATCGTATCAGACTTTACGTTCAGCCATGAGGTCTTTGGAGAAGGCTTCTACATGGTAGAGCTGTCTGTAAACCGTTTAAGCGAGCAGGCGGATATTATCCCCTTAATGGTTTCTGAACGGCTTGTGGATGTACATAAGGACTACAGGGGCCTTACCATGGAAGCCATTGGACAGTTCCGTTCCTATAACCGTCACGAAGGCACCAAAAACCGTCTGATGTTATCTGTATTTGTACGGGAGATCCATTTTATGGAAGAATTTACCGATTATACCAAGACAAACCAGATCTTTTTGGACGGTTATATCTGCAAGGCACCAATCTACCGGAAAACACCTCTTGGAAGAGAGATCGCAGATCTGCTGCTGGCTGTGAACCGTCCTTATGGAAAATCAGATTATATCCCATGCATCAGCTGGGGACGCAATGCCCGTTTCGCTTCCGGATTTGAGGTGGGAACAAGGGTGCGCATCTGGGGAAGAGTCCAAAGCCGTGAGTACACAAAGAAGATCACGGAAACGGAGTGCGAGAAGCGCATTGCTTATGAAGTGTCCATCAGCAAGCTGGAGTGTGATGAAATTTAAGTAAATTTTCATATTTATAAAGGAAAATCTACTGGAAATCGTAAGAAATATTTGCATTATTACATAAATTGTGCTAGAGTGGTTTTGGAAAATTGCTCACATGAGAGAACAGACATGAGGTGCAGGATGATGAAAGAAAATCTGATACAGGTGATCTGCGGACCGGGAAAAGGGAAGACGGCAAGTGCCTTGGGAAGAGGTGTTACCGCTCTTTTAAAAGGGAAAACAGTCATCATGGTACAGTTTTTAAAGGGCTCCATGGAAACAGAAGGAATGGAGATCGTAAAACGGCTGGAACCGGAGTTTAAATTATTCCGGTTTGAAAAATCACCTATCTTTTTTGACCAGCTTTCAGAGGAAGAAAAGGATGAAGCAAGGATCAATATCCGCAATGGCCTGAATTTTGCAAAAAAGGTACTGGTTACAGGAGAGTGTAATATCCTGATCCTGGATGAGATCCTGGGTATTCTGGATGAAGGTATCATTTCGCTGGAAGAGTTAAAGACCCTGATCTGTCAGGCAAGACAATCTGAGGCAGAGCTGATCATGACAGGAACTGTATATCCGCAGGAGCTGGATGAATACGTAGATGAGATCACTAAGATCCAGACCCGTTATGAGCATTTTGAATAGGGATCATAACTGAAAATCATCTTGTAAACCAGGATTTACAGTTGACATATTCAGTTGATGATGCTAGTATTAAAAACATGAAACAGAGTAGAGGTTGCGCTGATCAAGAGTAACTGGCCGGATGTGACAGGCACAGAAGAAGGTCTGGTGAAAGGGAAAAGCGCCGAAGAAAAGAGGAAACCTGAGAGAATCTTTTCTGGGCACAGGGTTAAGAGCTCTGTGACTGTCATCCAGGTGGATGGAGAGCTACCGAAAGAGCAGATTCGTGAAGATGCGAAACCGTTGGAAGAGCTGACATTTACCTCAGCCCTTCCTTTTTTTTTATGTGATCCGGAAATTTTTCAGGAATACATTGCGATAGGAACACTCTGTTGGATCCGGGGACGCGTACTACGTGTTTCCAACATTAATAGATTAGAGAATAAGAGAAGGAGAACAGAACATGGCAATTTTTGAAGGCGCTGGTGTAGCACTGATCACACCATTTAAGGCAAACGGAGAGATTAATTACGATAAGTTAGAGGAGATCGTAGAAGAGCAGATCGCTGGAGGTACGGATGCTATTATTGCCTGCGGTACTACTGGAGAAGCTTCTACGATGACCCATGAGGAACATCTGGAAGTTATTAAATTCGTATGTGATGTTACAAAGAAACGTATCCCGGTAATTGCAGGTACGGGTTCTAACTGTACAGAGACAGCAGTTTATCTGTCCCAGGAAGCAGAAAAGAACGGTGCTGACGGTCTGTTAGTAGTATCCCCATACTACAATAAGGCAACCCAGAAGGGGCTGATCGCTCATTTTAGCGCAGTTGCAGATTCTGTAAAGATCCCAATGCTTCTTTACAATATTACCGGAAGGACCGGTGTAAATATCCAGCCTGCTACCATTGCCCATCTCTGGAAAAATGTAGATAACATTGTTGGCGTAAAAGAAGCAAACGGTGATTTTTCTGCTATTACAACTTTAATGAACTTAACAGATGGCGGCATTGATCTGTATTCAGGTAATGATGACCAGATCGTTCCGTTATTATCCTTAGGCGGAAAAGGCGTTATCTCTGTATTATCTAACGTAGCTCCGGCACAGGCACACGAGATCTGCGCAGCATACTTTGCAGGTGATGTAAAGCACAGCGCAAAGCTCCAGTTAGAAGCGATCCCGCTGATCCATGCTTTGTTCAGCGAAGTAAACCCGATTCCGGTCAAGGCAGCTATGAATCTGTTAGGAAAAGAGACCGGACCTTTAAGAATGCCTCTTACAGAAATGGAACCTGAGCATCAGGAGGTTCTTAAGAAGGAATTACAGGCATACGGACTGCTGTAAGAAGATTTGGACAGAAATGCTTAAAGGGCAATAAAACTTCCAACAGGAGAAAGGAAAGAAAAATGGTCAGAGTTATTATGCATGGCTGCAACGGCGTTATGGGTCAGGTCATCACCAAAATGGCAAAGGATATGGACGGCCTTACCATTGTTGCAGGTATTGATCTTAAAAATGATAAAGAAAATGGATATCCAGTATATCCATCCTTAGAGGAGTGCAAAGAAGAAGCAGACGTAGTGGTGGATTTTGCTTCTCCAAAGGCTGCAGACCACCTTATGGATTTCTGCGCAGAAAAGAAGCTGGGCCTGGTACTTTGCACCACCGGGCTTTCTGAAGCACAGATCAAAAAAGTGAAAGAGACAGCAGAAAAAACAGCTGTACTGCGTTCTGCCAATATGTCTTTAGGCGTCAATCTTTTATTAAAGCTGGTCCAGGATGCGGCCAAGGTGCTGGCAGGCGCTGGTTTTGATATAGAGATCGTGGAAAAGCACCACAACCAGAAAAAAGATGCGCCAAGCGGAACAGCTCTTGCACTGGCTGATTCCATGAATGAAGCTTTAGGGGATCAGTATCACTATGTATATGACCGCAGCAGTGTCCATGAAAAGAGAGACCCAAAAGAGATCGGCATTGCTTCTGTCCGCGGTGGTTCTATCGTAGGAGACCATGACGTGATCTTTGCAGGAAAAGATGAGGTCATTACTTTTAATCATACAGCTTATTCCAAGGCTATTTTTGCAAAAGGCGCTTTGGAAGCAGCAAAATTTTTAGCTGGAAAAGAACCGGGGCTGTACGATATGAGTGACGTTGTGCAGCTATAGATCCTGCATGGAAAAATTTAACACTATAAAGCATTCTTTGATTTCACATACTAAGAGTACATGACAATGAAAGGAGAATGTTTTATGAAAAAGATCAGACCGTTATTATTTGCATGTATGCTGGTATTTTTATCTCTTTCCCTTACTGCCTGTGCAGGAAGGAAAAGCGGTAATATGAATGAGACTTCAAACAACAGGGCCACCTCCTCAGCGGCTGCTGAAACAGGAACCGGTGAAAATGGTATGACGGGAGATACTGCATCCGGCTGGAAAGAAGGAGAGAACGGCACATTGACTGGCGGTACCAATGGAGAAACGGAGACTACCGGTAAAGGTCTTATTGATGATCTTACAGATGATTTAAGCCGCGGTGCTTCCGATGCAGCAGGAGCTTTGGAGAACCGGTAAGTTATAGGATAATGAGATAGGCTTTAGATGTATTTCCCGTGTGTATTTCAGCAAGAACTGCCAGGAGAAGGACGCAAAATCTTTTTCCTGGCAGTTTTTTTGCCCTTTTTGCATCACCGTTTACTCTTGAAGGAAAGATAAAAATTTTTTATAATAAAACTGGAGTGCGTGGGAAAGGAACCCATGAAAAAAAGAAAAGCCTTAAGATGTTTAAAGAAGATGCGAAAGGCGGGAATAAGAGCCTGGAAGAAGAAAAAAAACTGCAAATGGCAGGTGGGCTGTGTGCTGTTTCTGGTGTCTGTGCTGTGTATGTCCTCTTATAGGGAGCAGGGCAGCTGGCAGGAGATCTGTATCAGCAAAAAAGTATTTATAAAAAAAGATCTTATTCAGGAATTGTATAAACTGGAAAAAGAAAGAAATGCAGATGATTCGAAGGACAGGGCAGATGCAGTATGGGGAAAACCAGTCCTGAAAGAAGGGGCAGTTCTTTTTCTGAAAGAAGGAAAGCTTTTATTTTACCGGATACGGGAAGAAGAAAAACAGCAAAAAATTACTGATTAGAACGGGGCGGATTCATTCATTAGCAATTTTAATGAGCACTTTGCTTGTATTCATTAAAATCGTGTATTATAATTTCTACTGAAAATGACTTCTTTTATCGGCTAGACTTATAAATGATCAAAACAAGAAAAAGCAGTCAATGCAAAATGTATTCCTGACAGTATCCGGATACATAAAAGGCGAAAGCGGAAAGGAAAGACCAATGAACCAGAATCAGATGGACTTTGATATCAGAGGAGATGAAGTGCGGGAGGAATGCGGCGTTTTCGGCATTTACGATTTTGACGGAAATGATGTTGCCTCCACAATTTATTATGGACTGTTTGCTCTCCAGCACAGGGGACAGGAAAGCTGCGGTATAGCAGTCAGTGATACAGAAGGCCCAAAAGGAAAAGTAAGCGCGTATAAGGGAATGGGTCTTTGCAACGAAGTATTTACACCGGATGTGATCGAACCTCTCCATGGAAATATTGGTGTAGGCCATGTAAGATATTCAACAGCAGGAAGCAGTACCAGAGAGAATGCACAGCCTTTGGTATTAAACTATGTAAAAGGAACTTTGGCATTAGCCCATAATGGAAACCTGGTGAATGCGCCTGAGCTGCGCCATGAATTAGAGTATACCGGTGCTATCTTCCAGACTACCATTGACTCTGAGGTTATTGCTTATCATATTGCAAGAGCCCGTATCCATACACCTACAGTAGAGCTGGCTGTAGCAGAGGCAATGAAAAAGATCAAGGGAGCTTATTCACTGGTAGTAATGAGTCCAAGAAAGCTGATCGGAGCCAGAGATCCATTTGGTTTTAAGCCTCTTTGCATCGGAAAAAGAGATAACTCCTATATTCTGGCATCTGAAACCTGTGCTTTAGAGACCATCGGTGCACAATTTATCCGTGACGTAGAGCCAGGTGAGATCGTTACCATTACAAAGGACGGTATTGCTTCTAATAAGGAACTGTGCTTTACAGATCATGGAAAAGAAGCAAGATGCGTTTTTGAATATATTTATTTCGCTAGACCGGACAGTGTATTTGACGGAGTAAGCGTATATCATTCCCGTATCCAGGCCGGCCGTTTCCTGGCAATGGATTCACCAGTGGATGCAGACCTGGTAGTGGGTGTTCCGGAATCCGGAAATGCAGCAGCGCTTGGATATGCTATGGAGTCAGGCATTCCTTACGGAACTGCCTTTGTAAAGAATTCCTACGTAGGAAGAACCTTTATCAAGCCAAAACAGAGCAGCCGTGAATCAGCAGTCCGCATTAAGCTGAATGTATTAAAAGAAGCAGTGGCAGGAAAACGTGTGATCATGATCGATGACTCCATTGTCCGCGGAACCACCAGTGCCCTGATCGTAGGTATGTTAAGAGACGCAGGTGCAAAAGAAGTCCATGTGCGTATCAGTGCCCCGCCATTCCTTCATCCATGCTATTTTGGAACAGATATCCCGTCAGAAGACCAGCTGATCGCACATAACCGTACAGTAGAAGAAATCCGTGATCTTTTAGGCGCAGACAGCTTATCCTATCTGGAAATGGATCGTCTGTATGAAATGGCAGGAGAAAAGCCAATCTGTACAGCCTGCTTCAGTGGTGACTATCCGATCGAGCCGCCAAAAGAGGATATCCGCGGCAGCTATGATAAGTAGATGGTTGTTTAGATGACGCAGCTATGCTATACTATAGCGAGTGCAGGGAAAAACAAGGGGCTGCGAAGCAGACATTTGTTTTTCACAAACCGTTAACGAATGAATCGTCTGTGGAACAGACAGCAGAGCGCGTCAGCGCGGGGTTCATGAGTAAAAAACGCCTGGTAAGCAGGCACAGGAGGAAAAAACAATGAGTAATGATAAATACGTAAGTCCTCTTTCTGAGCGTTATGCAAGCAAAGAGATGCAGTATATTTTTTCACCGGATATGAAATTCAAAACATGGAGAAAGCTTTGGATCGCACTGGCTGAGACAGAGAAAGAACTGGGATTAAATATCACACAGGAGCAGATCGATGAACTGAAGGCCCATGCAGATGACATCAACTATGATGTGGCAAAGGCAAGAGAAAAAGAAGTCCGTCACGATGTTATGAGTCATGTGTATGCATACGGCGTACAGTGCCCGAAGGCAAAAGGCATTATCCATTTAGGTGCTACTTCCTGTTATGTAGGGGATAATACCGATCTGATCATTATGACTAAGGCGCTGCAGTTAGTCAGAAAGAAAGTATTAAACGTACTGGCTGAACTGGCTAAATTTGCAGACAAATACAAGAACCAGCCAACACTGGCATTTACCCATTTCCAGCCAGCACAGCCAACTACTGTTGGCAAGAGGGCAACTTTATGGATGATGGAATTAAAGCTGGATCTGGATGATCTGGAATACCTGATCGGTTCCATGCGCCTGTTAGGTTCCAAGGGAACCACAGGAACCCAGGCAAGTTTCCTGGAGCTTTTTGATGGAGACCATGAGAGATGCCGCCGTTTAGACCAGAGGATCGCAGAGAAAATGGGATTTTTCGGCTGCTATCCGGTATCTGGACAGACCTATTCCAGAAAGATCGACAGCCGGGTGATCAGCGTTCTGGCAGGAATCGCCCAGAGTGCCCACAAGTTTTCCAATGATATCCGTCTGCTGCAGCACTTAAAAGAAGTAGAGGAGCCATTTGAAAAACACCAGATCGGTTCTTCTGCTATGGCATATAAGAGAAATCCAATGCGCAGTGAGCGTATTGCGTCCCTGTCCAATTACGTAATGAGCGACATGATGAATCCAATGTTAGTTGCTTCTACCCAGTGGTTTGAGCGTACTCTGGATGATTCTGCAAACAAGAGACTGTCCGTGCCAGAGGGATTTTTAGCTATTGATGGTATCCTGGATCTGTATTTAAATGTAGTAGACGGACTGGTCGTATATCCAAAGGTAATTGAGAAGCACATGATGGCAGAACTTCCATTTATGGCAACGGAGAACATTATGATGGATGCTGTAAAGGCAGGCGGAGACCGCCAGGAGCTTCATGAACGTATCCGCCAGCTGTCCATGGAAGCAGGCAGAAACGTAAAAGAAAAAGGTGAGGACAACAACCTGTTAGAGCTGATCGCAGCAGATTCTGCATTTAACCTGTCCTTAGAGGATTTAAAGAAGGCTATGGAGCCATCCCGCTATGTTGGTCGTGCTCCAAAACAGGTAGAAGAGTTCTTAGAGGAAGTCATCAGTCCGATCTTAAAGGAAAATGAAGAAGTACTGGGAATGACTGCCCAGATCAATGTATAAAAATTTATTTTAAAATGTATATAGAACACCAGTTTACAACTTTATAAATGATAGACTTGTTGATGAATCAGCTGTTTTAAGGCCTTTGTCATAGCATTTGATTTTATATGTGTTTCGATATTTTTCACGAAAGTGGCAAAAAATATCTGACTGCGAATGCCCTGACTTAATTCAAAATGAAACTCCTGTACGCTTTTTGTACGGTACTCAGAAAAATGTTCGTTCTGATAGGGCAGAATTTTCATGGCACAGTAACTGATGTTAATCAGATCCAGATTCGGATATTCATCAACGATGGATACCAGGTTCTGTTTTGTATACCAGCTGTCACAAAGGATGATGACATGATCTTTGCTGTGAAACTCAGGCATAACCTGCCGGATCATGGAGGCTGCCAGTTCCAGTTTAGACTCTTTTTTCTGCCACATACGATAACCAAGAGGAACGGAAAGATAAAATACTTTATCCCCATTCCAGACAGGTACGCAGAGCATGACACTCACAAAGCAGTGTCCATTCAGATAGTTGGAACCGTTGTGTGCGGCATGGTCAAACAGTTTTGAAACATTTTCAAATTTTGTGCCAAATTTAGATACTATCGTATCATCCACACACAGAAATACAGGCTGCGTCTGCAATGAATCCGGTATCAGCTTCAAAGCAATCCTGATAGTAGTATTCATAAATCTGGAATAATCAACCTTTGCATAGGAACATGCATAATAAAATACATTCAGTGATTTCTCCGTTATTCCGGATAAAAAATACTGATACAGAAACCGGATGGAATGTGCGGATTCTGAGGTCAATATGGATAATATCAGCAGAAATAAGGTATCTGCTGTCGGAACAGAAAAAGTTTCAAAATAAATCAAAAAATATTGATGAAGTCTACCAATCAGTGTTTTTCCGTTGTATAATTTTTTTGTCGTACAGGGTCACTTTCCTTTGTAATGTTTTGTGCCAAATTCATTATACATCAGAAAGTCCTGTACGATATTTTTTTATGAAAAAGTGGTAAAGTGGTGTAAAACCAATATATGGGGGTGTGGCATGGAGAAGCTGATATTTTCACTGGTACTGGTCCTTACGGCAGGTATTATCTCCCTGATCACAGGCAGAAATAAGCGGCAGTTAAACAGGATTCCGGAAGGAATGGCTATTTTGTGCCAGCCACCGGGAAAGAGATATGTGCTGTATGCCATGGGGGTACTGGTATTTCTGTTTGTCATGTTTTTTACGGTTCTTTTTATCATGAACGGAGCGCCGGAAAATGCCAGGTTTATGTGGGGACTGTGCGTGGCAATGGCAGTATTGCTGCTGTTTGTTACCATATTGGCGGGTAATATCATGGCCAGAGACTGTGTGTATTTCGATGATGAAAAGATCCAGATAGAAAAAGCGTTCAAAAAGCCAAAGGTCTACAAATGGAGCGAGATCCGAAAAGTAGACGGCGATTTTGACAATTGGATCAATCTGTATCTGGGTGACGGGACAAAGGTTCTTACAGCGGGACTGGCCCAGGTGAATTACCGGCTGTTTCGCAATGCAGTCAAGGTACAATGCTCCGGAGCTGTTGCAGGATATTATCAGGAGAAAGCCTATGAACATCCACAGAAATGTATTTTGCGGTATGGTCCGGAAAATTTTCTTCTGGCAGGTCTTGGAATTGTGATCTTTCTGCTATATGTGGCAATCCTGGCAACGGGAGATGTCGTTGCTCTGCGGGATATATTCCTGGAAAGTGATCCTTCTAAATGGTTTTCCATCTGGTTTGCGCCAGTGTGCGGAGTGGCAAGCTTCGTTGCTCTGTTTATATTGGTGAATACCAGTGTGCGGTACTCCAGGGAAAGTATGGTCTTCAAATATCCTTTGCGAAGAAAGCATGAAATCTGCTGGAGAAATATAAAAAAGGCGGAACTGACCATGTTAAGGAAAGAAGGAAAAGCACACTGGAAAGAACTGCGGGTCTATACAGAGGAGAGAATGTATAAGATTAATCTGGGTGTATTAACCTATGGAAAAGATGATTTTATGACAGAGCTTTTTAAAATGATCAAAAGGTATGATATTCCCTGTACGGCGAAGTGAAATAAAGTTCTAAATTATAAACTATTTAATATTTTCCTGACATTAAAAGCTCTATGATAGGGGTATGAAACAACTTTTGCAAATGGTGATGATATTGTACGTTTACAAAAAAATTAGGCTGATAAAAATTTGTAATGTATGTTTTTACTTAATTTAAAAGATGTATGCGTATAAAAACATTGCAATATTTACAAAGGTTTAATATTGGATACATGATGTGAACATCACAATGATCTCTCGGAATCTTGAGTGATCCTGCCAGCAAAACTCTGGCATTGAACTTTGACAAGTAAATATTATTCTTGAACGTAAAAATGAGCGCAAGAAATAAACATAACTGTCGCTATGTTTCAAAAAATGAGATATAATAATCTACAGGATTATGCTACATCCAAAATCATTTTTTTCAGGGTTGATTCAGGTGGCAAATCCCATGCATCCAGATGCTGTAACATCAGGATGTGATAGAGACGGCAGTACCACATCTTAGTTGAGCGGTGTCTGCCGTCTTCTAATTTAAAGCCTAATTTCTCGCGTTTGTTAGAACGCTCAGCAGAAGTCCTTGCATTGTATTCCAGTTTCCATTCCTTACTGCTCCATGGAGGATTGTTGAATAATCTTGGATTATCTTTCATAACCAAATGAACCGTGCGTCCGTATTTTGCATCGGAGCAGGGAGTTTCGCAGGTACAGGAGATGCAGCCATTTTTATGACTGATTTTAGGGCATTTGAATTTCATTCTGCCTTTTGCAACTTCAACACCATCACGATGCATACGACATCCAGAGGGACAAACAGGGACGCCATCTTTATCAATCGTAAAGTCATTTTTATAAACAGGAGTATATAGAAGATACCTTACTTATTTTCAGGATTGAGACCTGAAGATGGGTAAGGTTTTTCTTTTTGGTCTTTTTCAAACAAGATAGGATTTTGATATAGCCTTTAAAGTATAATTGCGTTTAAGATAAATATGGTTTAAATAAAGATAATTTAGGCGAAATAGAAGATATGCTGAAATTTTTTACAATATTGGCGGGATAATCATGGCTATAAAATTTACTTCTGTTAAATGTCCGGAATGTGGAGCTGCATTACCAATTGAGGAAGGAAGAAAACAAATGTCTTGCTCTTATTGAGGGAGCAAAATTATTATGACAAATGAAAATGAGTATATTCATCGGTTTGCTGATGAAGCTGAAGTCAAACGTGCTGAAACGGAACGAATAATACAGTTGAAAAAAATGGAAGCTGTTGAAAAAGAGCATGATGAGCTTGCGCGGATTAAGAAAACGAAAGAGAAGATGACGATAGCTTTTGGAGCATTGGCGGTAATTTTTATAGGAGTTGGAGCGACTACGCCGGGGATAATATGTTGTCTTATTATATGATGTGAGTGTCAAAAGTAAATTTTGCCACTCACTGATGTAACTGGATTGCTCCATTGCTATGCAATTCCCGCAATCCTCGAACACCTCAAACTCCCATAAACTGGAGTGTTCACACCATTTTATTTCGTTTTCGGTGTTCGGGCGTGTCAATAAGTATAAATTGCTTATTTGTGCGAGCACAAACGCAATTTATACTTTTGACACTTACATCATTATATTATTCATCTGGAAGTTTAATGGCAATAAAACGAATGAATCGAATAGTAATGATAAGATAAGGGTACCATGGGGGATATCTGGATATGAAAATAAGGATTATGCATCAATTGAGTCGATGTTTAGAGGAAGTGGTTTTACAAATGTGAAATCAGTCTCGTTGTGTGATTTGACTGTTGGATTACTAAAAAAACCAGGTACGGTTGAGGCTATTACAATAAATGGAAAATCAGTAGTATCTGGAGGAAAGAAATACTCGCCAAATGTTGAGATTGTAATATCTTATCATAGTTATAGATAGAGGGGGGAGATGTAATGAAATGTCGGAAATGTGGAGCTGAATTAGATGATGGAGTGTTGTTTTGCAGGGAATGTGGAACAAAAGTGGTGTTTAATGAAAAACCAGAGAGCGTATTAGAAAATAATTCAGTTCCTGAGGATAATAAAAAAGGATAGGGAGTAAAGCTTCTAAAAATATTGGAAAAAAGGGTGACATAAAAAAACACAATAAAAACTGGAAAACGATTATATTGGTTGTGATTGTTTTAATGGCTTTGTCAAATGGAATGAGTCATTTTTCCGGAAATAAATCTGCATATGATAAGTCAAGCGATACAGTTTCAGAAGAGACTCAAATAATATCTGTTCAAGTACCAGTGGGAGAAGATGAATGTATTGGAAAGAATTATTCAGATATTGAGGAAATATTTTTAAATAAAGGTTTTACGAATATTTCTTTTGAGCAAACGGAAGATTTAAAGGCAATGGAGGCGGAAAAAGTAGGACAGGTTGAGAATGTATCTATTGATGGAAATACAGAATTTGAGAAAGATCAAATATTTCAAGTTGATGCAAAAGTAGTAATCAGTTATCATGTATATGCAAAATGCACAGTAAATGTACATATAAATTTCATCCCCAATTTGATGTTTAGGAAGGGGTTCTCACTCATGGAAAGAGTGAAGATTATCAACTGACAGTCGATCCGGGAGAGTATTTAATAGGATTTATCAGCAAGGATTCTTCTTCTGTAGGCGGGGAAACAATGTTAAAAGTTGAAGGTGATTGTAATGTATCCTATAAGATAGAGTGTCATAAGGATGAAATATCTATTGAAGTGGAATATAAAGAGAATCTTGACGATATTGGTGAAAATGAAGTTATGATACATTCTTCAATGGCAGATTATAAGCATAATAATTATAAAGATGTTGAAGAAGAATTAAAAAAACTTGGATTTACAAACATTAAAACAAAAATTTTATATGACATTGAACTAGGATGGACAAATGAAGGAGAAACAGAAAGCGTTTCAATTAATGGTAAAGATGATTTCAAGCGAGGAGATATATTTGTTGATAGTGATGAAGTGATCATAACATATCATATGAAAGCAGAGGATGATCCTTTAAAGGAAAAAGAAGATAAAACGACTGAAAATACAGATACTAAGGCTAAAAAGAATGAGGAGGAGATACCTGAAGAAAAATTAACTGTAGATAACTGCCCTGAATTAGCAGCTATTCTTTCTAATAAAGCAGAAATGGATCCATCGTATTCCGATTTTGCTTCAAAATACAAAGGAAGAACAATTGAGTTTAATGGAAGGATTGATTATTGTTCACATTATAAAAATTATGATACGAGATTTGATTATCTTGTAAGTGCAGGTGACTATGATCCAGATCATCAGGTGGGTCCTTCTTTTAAATTTGAAAATGTAAATTATTCTGATTTGCATACAAACATGGACACGGTTAGTGTGGGATTAAATGTACGTATTATTGCTGAAGTGAGATCATATGATTCTAACAGTGGGTTATTTTATCTTAAGCCGATATCTGTAAATAAGAGATAATAAAAAATTGACACCACATATGATACCATGTATAATATAAGTAAAAGGAACAAAAGAATGTCAAAATGGGATAAATTGATAGCGCGTATATGTAACTTGTCAAAAGACCTTCGGTTTGATGAGTTACGAAAAGTAATGGAAAGAATGCACCGAGAGGTGGAAGTAGTCATTATACATTTAGAAAGCCAGGCTGTATGCCAATTACAATACCAAAGCATGAGCCAATAAAAAAAGTATATGTAGAAATGGTAAGGCAGATTGTAGAAAGTGAGGCGAAGAATGATGAAGACGCTGAATGATTATATGGAAATGTCCTATCGTATGGAAATTATAGAGGATAAAGAGGAAGGTGGTTTTGTGGTTTCGTATCCAGACTTGCCTGGTTGCATTACTTGCGGAGAAACTGTAGAAAGTGCGATAATAAATGCACTGGATGCGAAGAAAGCATGGATTGAAGCTGCGTTAGAAGAAGGGGTAGAGATTCATGAGCCAGATAGTCTGGAAGGTTATTCAGGGCAGTTTAAATTGAGAATTCCACGAAGTTTGCATAGATCATTAGCAGAGCATTCTCAAAGAGAAGGAATCAGTATGAATCAGTATTGTGTGTACCTTCTTTCAAGAAATGATGCGATATTTTCAAAATAAAGAATGCTAACCCGTTTCATGTCATTTATAATGAGCTAATAATAGTAAATAAAGTTTTTAAGTGTGAATTAAATGAAATGGATAAGGGGCTGGAGCGAAAGCATTCAGTCCCTTTCGTGCATGAGGGATCATATGAATATCAATCTGGAATACTATAAAGTATTTTATTACGTATGTCAGGAAGGAAGCCTTACGGCTGCAGCCCAGAGACTTTGCATCTCCCAGCCTGCAGTGAGCCAGGCAGTGCGTCAGCTGGAAAAAGAAGCAGGGGCAAAATTGTTTTCCCGTACTTCTAAAGGGGTACTCCTTACAAGAGAAGGGGAACTGTTATATCACTATGTAAAAGGCGGGGTAGAGCAGCTGTTAGAAGGCGGCCGGATGCTTAAAAGAATGCTGGACATGGATATGGGAGAGGTGCGTATTGGTGCCAGTGACATGACATTGCAGTTTTTCCTGCTCCCGTATCTGGAGCAGTTTCACAAAGAATATCCAAGGATAAAGGTGACAGTGACCAATGCACCAACACCGGAGACCATCCGTTGCCTGGAAGAAGGCAAAATTGATTTTGGTGTGGTGACTACACCTTTTTCGGGTCATGGAGCGATTCACAGTACAGAAGTAAAATCTATTGATAACGTGTTTATTGCAGGAAGCAGCTTTAAAGAATTGCAGGGAAGGGAGTTAGACTATTCCATTCTCTGTGACCTGCCATGTATTTTTCTGGAAAAAAATACCAGCACCCGCCTGTTCATGGATCAGTTTTTATCCCAGAAAGGCATTGAATTAAAGCCGGAATTTGAACTGGCTACCAGCGATATGATCGTGCAGTTTGCCAGGCGGAACATGGGCGTTGGCTGTGTTATGGAAGGTTTTGCAAAAGAGGCCATAGAGCGGGGAGAAGTATTTGCCCTTTCTTTTAAAGAAAAAATGCCATCACGGTCTATCTGTCTAGTAACGGGAGAGACAGGTTTAATGTCCATGGCAGGAAAAAACCTGCTAGAGCTGCTTGCAGAAAAATAAGAAGAACAGATAGCAGATACAAACGACATAAGCTGTCATTATGGCATACATAATAAATAATCACTTTACTTATAGTTCATAATATAGTAAAGTAAAAGGAGATTAATTATTTATTAATGATACCGGGCTTATGCCCCAAGGAGGAATTTACGTATGGTTAGAGCAATTGTAGGTGCTAACTGGGGAGACGAAGGAAAAGGCAAGATCACAGATATGCTTGCAAAAGAGTCTGACATTATTATCCGTTTCCAGGGCGGAAGTAATGCAGGTCATACCATTATCAATGATTATGGTAAATTTGCACTTCATCTTCTTCCGTCTGGCGTATTCTATCAGCACACTACCAGCATCATTGGAAATGGTGTTGCATTAAACATCCCATATCTGATCAAGGAGATCCAGTCTATCGTAGACAGAGGCGTTCCGAAGCCACATATCCTGGTTTCTGACAGAGCACAGATCCTGATGCCTTACCATGTACTGTTTGATACTTATGAGGAGGCTCGTCTGGCTGGTAAGTCCTTTGGCTCCACCAAGTCCGGAATTGCTCCATTCTATTCTGATAAATATGCAAAGATCGGTTTCCAGGTAAGCGAACTCTTTGATGATGAGCTGTTAAAGGAAAAGACAGAGAGAGTATGTGAGATCAAGAACGTAATGCTTGAGCATCTGTACCACAAGCCTCTGTTAGATCCAAAGGAGCTTTACGATGAGTTAGTAAGCTATCGTGAAATGATCCGTCCATATGTATGTGATGTATCTGCATATCTGCACAATGCGATCAAAGAAGGCAAGCGGATCCTGTTAGAAGGACAGCTGGGCTCTTTAAAGGATCCAGATCACGGAATCTATCCGATGGTAACTTCTTCTTCTACACTGGCTGCTTACGGTGCTATTGGCGCAGGCATCCCGCCATATGAGATCAAGGATATTACCACTGTTGTTAAGGCATATTCCAGCGCAGTTGGTGCAGGTGCATTTGTCAGCGAGATCTTCGGTGATGAAGCGGAAGAGTTAAGAAACCGTGGTGGTGATGGCGGCGAATACGGCGCTACTACCGGACGTCCAAGAAGAGTAGGCTGGTTCGATGCAGTTGCTACAAGATACGGCTGCCGTATCCAGGGCGCTACTGAAGTGGCTTTCACAGTATTAGATGTACTTGGCTACTTAGATGAGATCCCGGTTTGCATTGGCTATGAGATCGACGGCGAAGTGACCAGAGACTTCCCAACTACTGCAAAGCTTGAAAAGGCTAAACCGGTATTTACCAAGCTCCCGGGCTGGAAGACAGATATCCGCGGAATCAAGAATTACGCAGATCTCCCAGAGAACTGCCGTAAGTATATTGAGTTTGTAGAAAAAGAGATTGAAGTACCGATCACAATGGTATCTAATGGCCCAGGCCGTGATGATATTATCCTTAAATAAATGAACGGAAAAAACAGGCGTATCCGAAAGGTCAGGATACGCCTGTTTTTTAATAACATTCTATAACTCTCCCAGCTTTGCCAGGCTGCGCCACTCCTTAGGTGTGACGCCGGTATACTTTTTAAAAATAGAGATGAAATAGCTTACATCGTTGTAGCCTGCTTTGGCAGCAATATCATTGATCCGCATATCCGTAAGCCGTAAAAGCTCCATGGATTTTTTTAAACGCAGGTATAAAAGCAGTTCGCTGAAGGACTGTCCTGTATTCTTTTTGATGAGGCGGGACAGATAAGCGGCGCTGTAATTCATAGACTGGGCCAGCATATCAAGAGAAACATTCTGCTCCAGATTCTGTTCCAGATAATCAGTGATGCGTTCTGCAATCCCGCCGCCAAAAGAACTGGATCCTGTCTGGATCAGAGACTCTAACAGGGAAAGAGATTCTTTGGACAGTGTTTCCATACTTTCACAGCGGAATAAATGTTCGATAGCATCATATTCATTTTCAGAACTGTTAATATAACTTTCGGCAAAACGATATGTAAGCACAACAAGATTGATCAGCGTTTTTTTAATATAAGAAAAGTCACCGTGGGCAGACTGGAGCAGTTCATCAAAAAACTGCCGGAAGGTCTGTTGTAATTCTTGTTTCTGATTCTGAACAATACATTTCTGTATTTTCTTTTCATACATGGTCAGATTGAAAATATCATGATCCTGTTTTTTCTGTATTTCCGAATACATGATCAGGGAATTTCCACCTAAAGCGCTCCGGCAGTTAAGGGCCTGGACAGATTGCTTTTTTAACTGATGAAGCATAAAAATATCAGAACTTGGAAGGCTGATGCCAAAAGAAATATGGAATCCCAGTTCTTGCAGCGTTGTCTTCTGGAGCATTTCGCACAGGTGTAAAGAGGCAACCTCACAAAATTCAGGGGAATGCTTTACATTAAAACAAAGGATACAGCTGATAATGTCAATGCCCTGGGCAAGATAAACTTCTGGTTCCATTCCATTTAACAGCTCTTTGATCTGAGCATAGAGGGCAATATCTAAGGAACTTCCGGGAAAGTCACTTTGAGTGGAAATGACCACATAAAGAGCATCCTTAATGTTGCAGGCAGCTATTTTTTCTGAATAATCCCCAATACGTCCCTCTAACAGATCCTGGTAGATCTGCTCTGTGAGAAGAGGAGAGATGAGCTGAAGCTTTTCCTGGATGTATGTCTGCTGTCTGCGCCTGCTTTCCAGGTTATCTAAGGAATGGATACAGGAAAGGAGGGCAGATTCAATATCTTCAAGTCGGAATGGCTTTAAAAGGTACTGGCGGATTCCAAGTGATAAAGCCTGTTTGGCGTATTCAAATTCTGCATAGCCGGTTAAAAGTATGATCTCTGTTTCCGGGAATCGTTCTTTTACAGCTTTGGAAAGCTCCAGGCCGTTCATCCCCGGCATACGTATATCGCTGATCAAAATATCCACTTTTTCTGATTCCAGAGTATGCAGTGCATTTAAGCCGTTTTCTGCAAAGCAGGTCACACAACACTGGTGATCAGACCATGGAAATGTTTTTAAACTGTCAAGTACGATAGGTTCATCGTCTGCGATCATTATCTTATACATACATATTTCCTCAAAATCAAATTCTATATTGCTTTTCTTTTTCTGTCTTTTCAACATGAAGAGGCATGCGGATGATAATAGTGGTTCCTTTTCCTGGATCAGACAGGATCTTTAAGCCAAAATCTGTTCCATACAGAAGCTGGAGCCGTTTGTGGACACTGGAAAGTCCAAAGCTGCCTTTCGTGCCTGGAGGCGGATCTAAGGCCTTTTCTATCTGGGCCCGTGTCATTCCCACACCATTATCATGGATCATAAAGAGGACGGTTTCTTCCTCATCATTTAAGATCCCGCTTATTTTTATAGTACCGTTTCCATTTTTTTCTTCCAGACCATGGATAAAGGCATTTTCCACAATAGGCTGAAGAATAAGTTTGGGGATCATAACAGGCATAAGTGCCGGTTCTACAGCAATATTTGCCTGTATCTTATCCCTGAAGCGGGCTTTCTGTATCTGTATATAATCACGGATATAAGACAATTCCTGGGAAACAGTTATATAAGAATCAGTGTTTCCCATAGATGCACGCAGGAGAGAGGCCAGAGAATAGGTAGTATCAAAAATAGCATCGTTGCCTGCAAGTTTTGCCTGCCAGCAGATGGTATCTAAGGTATTATAAAGAAAATGTGGATTCGTCTGTGCCTGCAGGGAAGCATATTCTGCTTCCTTGCGCAAAAGCTCTGCCTTGTATACAGTCTGGATCAGGGAATTGATCTTCTGGATCATGTGATTAAAACCGGTATTTAAGTCGTTAAATTCATTTTTTGAAATGCCTTCTGCCAGATTAACGGAGAAATCGCCTTCTGAGGCTTTTTTCATGGCAGCTGTTACTGTATGGATTTTTTCAGCAAAAGAGCGTGAAAGCCGGTAGGAAATAAATATGGCTACAGCAGATACTAAAAGTACGCCTGTAATAACAGAAAGAGCCAGTTTTCGTACCTGGGCATGCAGGTCAGAAACTGAAATGATTCCCAGGGATTTCCAGCCGGTCTTAGGAGAAGTAGTATAAAAATACTCATAATCCACAGAGCCAATCTTACGGTTAAACCTTCCATTTGTGTCGGCAAGAAAAGGATCAAGATTTGTAAGGAAAGAAGGATCCACTTCTTTGATATTAATAGGCTGGTTTTTGGAATCTAAGATAAGGGCAAATCCTTTCTCATCAAAATGGATATTCTTTACCAGATTGTCAATATAGCTGCTGTAGAGAGAAATATATAAGGTGCCCATATGATGAAAATTCCTGGTACTTTCAATGGGCCGTATCATCTGGATGATCTGTTGCCCCGTATCACTGCGCCAGGTAATTGCGGATATATCAGTCAGGTCAGAAGCTGGGTAAAACAGATCCTCTGTATCCGGATCCAGCCTGGCAGGTACACGAAAAAGGGTATTATTGTCTTTAAATGAAGCAGCGGGGCGTATGGTAATATCCCGCATGGATGCATAGTCATATGTAAGGATCATATTTTTTTCCAGCTGATAGCTGTCCACCCGGCTGATAGACTGGCCGTTTGACAGATTTTCCAGTGCATTCTGGATATAGTTATTATAAGAAATGGAAAGAGAGGTATTTTCAATCTGTACTAATAACTGATCCAGGTTGTCAGACAACTGCTGGATGGATTCTGCTGCATAGGAACTGGATTTCTGGTTGATGATCCGGGAAGCTAACAGATAACACCAGAAGGAGATCACAGAAAGCGGGATCACAGTAAAAATAAGAAACCAGATTAAAAGCTGTTCCTGGATCTTGCGGTTTTTCATTTTATGCCCTCCTGTCATAGTCATAGAAAATTTCCAGTTTAAGAATAGCACAAACAAGAAAAAAAGTATGCAGGTTTTTCATAACGTGTCATATTACCCATATTATATCAGATTCTTTATATTGTTTTTAAATCCATGGATATGATACCATAAAGTCATCAGAAATGAAGCAAATAAAAGAAAAAATGAAGTAAAAAAGCAAAAACGAAAGGAAAACAGGAAGGAGAAGAAGTTATGAAAAAAAGGAATTGGGTGATCATGATGTCAGCAGCGGCTCTTGCTATGGCAAGCGTGACCGGATGCTCTTCACAGAATGGGGGAGAAAAAACTGCCAAGGTGGAAAATGCAGGTGGAAGTAAAGATGGGGCTTCTGCTGATGGGGTAAAGGAGATCACTATGTGGTATCAGGAAAATAAGACCATGATACCTGCTTTTGACCAGAGAGTAGAAGATTTTAACAAGAAATATGAAGGGAAATATCATCTGACAATTGAGTATATTCCAAGAGGTTCTTCTTATGCTTATGAGGATAAGGTAAACTCAGCAGCTGCAGCAGGGATACTTCCGGATCTTCTTTCTTTAGACGGTCCAAATGTTTCTAACTATGCAGCAAACGGAATTATTGTTCCGATCACCAGCTATGTATCAGAGGAAAGCAAAAACGACATGCTTCCGTCTACAGTATTACAGAATACATACAAGAATGACATGTATGCAGTCAGCTTTAATGAAGCAGTCAGTCTGTTCTATTACAACAAAGATGTATTTGAGGAACATGGCTTCCGCATTCCAGAGGGAATTGACGATGCTTACACGCTGGATGAAGTGTATGAAATGGCAAAAGAAGTCTCCACGCCTGAAATGGTAGGTATTAAGATTATCATGGATAAGGGTGAAGGAATGATTTACGGTTTATCTCCATTATTTGATTCAGCAGGTGCACCGTTAGTCAGTGAAGATGGTTCAAAGGCAGATGGCTACATCAACAGTGAAAAGAGTGTAGAGACCGCTGCAAAGCTTCAGAAATTCTTTGATGAAAAACTTGCAAATATTGATCCTACTCCTACTGAGTTCCAGGATCAGAAGGCAGCTATGTGGATCGCAGGCAATACGAACCAAATGGTTCAGTTTGAGCAGTTCCCGGATCTGCATTGGGGAGCAACTTATCTGCCAAAAACAGGCGATCATGTAGTTTCCAACTGTGGAAGCTGGACACTGGGAATTTCTAAAGACTGCAAGGATCCGGATGCAGCTTATGTGGCACTGGAATTCATGACTAATTCTGAATCTACCAGACTTTACGGTGAGGTAGGAGGATATCCGCCTGCAAGAAAGTCTGCTTATGAAAATAATACCCAGTGGGATGAATATCCATACAGTCTTGCAAAAGAGCAGCTTTTTGAGGCGGCTGTTCCAAGACCAAAGACACCAGTTTACACTGTATTGACTTCCAAGTTTGCAGAGGCAATGTTAGACATTTTTACCGGTTCTGACGCAAAGGAATCTCTGGATACAGTGGCATCTTATGTAGATGATGAATATGCAAGAGTGCAGGATTCTATGAAATAGCAAGTATGAAATAGCAGTAAATGGGATGCCTTCTAACAAAGAAGACATCCCATTCTGGTAAAGGGCATTTGTAAAGGAGGAGTATTGTGAGATATAAGATCGATTCCGAAAACAGTACCAGGATTAACATTACAGGAAGAAGAACAGGGGAGCAGCCGGGCTGTGTTCGTATCTTCTGCAAGGGACAGCTGTCAGAGGAAGCATATTACAAATTTTCCGGTTTTGAAACTTTTTTATTTATCTGGGAAAAAGAGCAGGAATATGAGGTGGAGATCTGTGAACTGGAGGTTTCTTTAGCCTATTCTTACTGCCCGGACTGTGTGCTGGAGCAGGGAGTAAGATTTATAGAATTTAAAGATAAGGCGTATTTTTATACAAAAGATAATTTAAAAGATGCGCTGACGCAGGATTACAGAAATACTTTCCATTTTTCTCCTTATAAAAACTGGATGAATGATCCAAACGGTCTTTGCTGGTTTAAGGGATATTATCACCTGTTTTATCAGTACAACCCTAATGGTCAGGAATGGGGAAATATGCACTGGGGTCATGCAGTGAGTAAAGATCTTCTTCACTGGGTACATCAGCCGGTTGCAGCTTATCCGCAGATCGAGTTAAATGGCTGTGAAGGAGAATACAGGGGCGGAGCTTTTTCTGGAAGTGCAGTGATCGAAAAAGATGTGATACATTTATTTTACACCAGGCATTTCGGAAAAACAGACCGCAGCTGGCAAAGACAGTGGCAGGTAACAAAACAAAGCAAGGACGGCGTTCATTTTACTCATGAAGAATGTGCTGTGTGGGGAACACCAGAAGGTGTTACATGGCATTTCAGGGATCCTAAGGTTGTTCAGATAGAGGATAAGTGGAATATGATCATTGCAGGTAGCTGTTATGACCGTCCAGCAGTATTCCGTTATGAATCAGATGATCTTAAAAGCTGGAAATATGCCGGGATCTTATATGGGGAAACAGATCCCCAGTACGGTATTGCAGAGTGTCCGGATTTCTTCTATTTAGATGGAACATGGGTTTTGATCGTCAGTTATATTTATGCAGACGGGCGTAAGGATGGACGAGATGTAGTATGGTATACAGGAACTTATAAAGATGGAAAATTTGATCCGGAAAACAAGGGCCTATTAGATGAAGGAAAAGATTATTATGCTCCGCAAAGCTTTGAAGTGGAAGGAGAGCGTATAAGTGCCGGATGGAACTGTCACAGGCTGGGGCAGCATATAGCACAGCCGGGAAGTGCCAACGGTAGCTTAAGTCTTCCGAGAAAATTAGCAGTAAAAAATGGAAAACTATACTCACAGGTAATCCCACAGATCCAGGAACTTTTTACAGAAAAAGCAGAAAACGGGCCGTATTTCCTTTCAATGAGAAAGACAAAAGAAATAAAGGAAAGTACAGTTCTTTCTCTGGCTGGATCACTGGCAGGAAAGGTAAATCTGTATATTGGTGAAACTGCTTTAAAACTAACTCTTGAAAAAGAAGATGCAGATGCAAAAGAGCAGGCACTTCCATTTGTATGCCAGATACAGACAGATCATCCGGTAGAAGAAATAACTGCATATGTAGATAAAGCGATCATAGAGCTGTTTATCAATGGCGGCGAACAGGCATGTACAAGAAGATTTTATCTTCCAAAAGCAGTTTTAAGACCTGTAGCAGAAAAGACAGGTGCATGGAGTATTGATATAAAGGGAATGAGATCCATCTGGTGATTCCATCCGGTAAAAGAAGGGAGATATTATAATGAGGGGCAGAAGAAAAAGCTATGCTTACTTTTTCATCCTTCCAGGCTGTCTGATCCTGCTGATGTTTACCATCCTGGCAGCGGCTCTGGCATTTGGATTCAGCTTTATGGATTTTAACCTGCTGCGGCCAAAGGATGCAGCTTTTGTAGGATTTGAAAATTACATCCGCCTGTTTCAGGATGCCAGTTTTTTAAAGGCAATGAAAAATACACTGTATTTTGCAGTTATTGTAGTTCCTTATCAGGTTACACTGGCATTTGGTCTGGCACTTTTAGTACGTGAAAATATTAAAGGCATTGGGATTTTCCGGTCTGCCTATTTTTCACCGTTAGTAACATCTATGAGTGTTATCGCTATCCTGTGGACTTTTATTTACAATCCCAATCCAACACAGGGTCTTTTAAATGCTATTTTAACAAAATTCGGGCTTCCGGCCTGCGATTTCCTGCGAAGTGCTGATACAGCCATGAACTCCATTATCTTTATGTCAGGCTGGCATGCAGCAGGACATCAGATGATGATCCTTTTGGCAGGTCTTCAGGCAATCCCGGAAGATCTTTATGAAGCAGCTTCCATTGATGGGGCCGGTGCATTTAAAAAGTTTCTTTATATCACTATTCCGGGTATTAAAAATGTGCTGATCTTCGTAGTTATGATGACGACGATCGCTGCTATGAAGCTGTTTACACAGCCTTACATTATGACCAACGGCGGTCCAAAAGAGTCTACTATGACACTGACCTATTATCTGTATCGTCAGGGCTTCCAGTACCGCAATATGGGATATGCTTCTGCAGTTTCAGTTATTTTCTTTATTGTAGTAGTAGGTATTTCAGTTGTAGTAAAGAAGCTTATGAAAGCAAGATAGGAGGATAAACAGATGAATAAGAATAAAAAATATTTTCTGATCTATGTAGTCAATATCCTTCTGGGACTTTTGTATATTTCTCCCCTGATCTGGATGGTGGTATCTGCATTTAAACCGGAAAACCGTATTTTTGCAGATATGTCCAAAGGATTGGCAGCCTTCTGGCCTGCAGGAGCGACCTTAGGTAATTTTAAAGAAGTCTTTGTACGAAGCAATATGCCCCGCTATATCCTGAACAGTGTTACTTATGTTACGATCCTTGTGTTTTTAAGCATGGCAGTAAACTCTGCCTTTGGTTATGCACTTGCAAAATTTGAATTTAAGGGTAAAAATGTGATCCTTACAGTGGTATTATCTTTGTTGGTACTGCCGTTGGAAAGTATTTTGCTATCTTTGTTTTTCATTGTAAATAAGCTGGGATGGGTGGATTCCTATCTGGCACTGATCATTCCTTTTATTGTAAAATGTTTTGACGTATACCTGTTCAGGCAGTTTTTCCTGGATGTGCCGGATGATCTGATCGAAGCAGCAGAGATTGACGGAGCCGGACCATTTAAAACCTTTTTACAGGTCATCATACCGGTATCCAAGCCTGTTTTTGCTACTGTCTTTATTCTGGATTATGTGGCTTACTGGTCCGACTTTATGTGGCCGCTGCTTGTTATCACTGATGCAGGAAAAAGAACGGTACAGCTTGGTATCCAGACATTCTTTACAGAACCTCCGGTTTATTATGGTCCTATAATGGCTGCGCTGACTATTGCATCTGTGCCTATGATCATTATGTTCCTGTTTTTACAGAAATATTATGTGCAGGGAATTTCTACCAGTGGTATTAAAGGTTGATATTATCAAAAAAGTTAAAAAATATAAAAAAGGTCTGCTGATGATGTTCTATCAAAAGCAGACCTTTTGCATTAAAAATTATAAATAATTTCAGGATCTGGTATACTGTTTCATAAATAACTGGCCCGGCATTGCAGACGAGAGGCTGGCTATTTTTTTAATGAGGTATCAGATGTATCGTTACTGTCATCTTTTTTTAGCACCCGCGTCATCAGTCCCATAGCATAAAACAGCACGGAAATAAACACGATAGAGAAAATAACTGCCATCAGCTGATTGACCGGGGCACCGGTTATTGCAAGTACAATGGCTGCAATAAAAAGGCCTGCTAATAATATTACCATAAGGGCAGCTGATATCCGTTTTAATTTCTTCATGAATTTCTATAACTCCTTTTTATTCTGCCAGTTCTTCCCATTTCTCATAGAGAACTTCCAGTTCTTTCTGAATGGATTCTTTCTCTTTGTTCAGCTCCATAAGGCGGGAAACATCGGTATATACATCTTCCTGGGAGAGGAGCTCATCGATCTCGCCATCCCTTGTTTCAAGCTCATGGATCTTATCCTCAATTTTTTTAAGTTCATTCTGGCGTTTGCGAAGACGGGCCTGTTCTTCTTTCTGGGCTTTCCAGTCTATTTTTCCGTCAGCAGGAGAGCCGGCAGAGGAGGCGGTCATAGCTGTCTGGGAAGTACGGCTTGAAGATATGCCGGAGGCAGTACTGGTTGCCTGCGGGCTGTTTGTACCGGTTGGATGGTTAGCTGCAGTCTGGGCCATCTGTCTTGCGGCAAAGGCAGCTTCTACATCTTCTTTTTTCTCCAGATAATAGTCATAATTGCCGATATAGTTGATAAATGAACCATTTGTCAGATCCAGGATTCGGGTAGCAGTACGGTTGATAAAGTAACGGTCATGGGACACATACAATACTGTTCCTGTATAGCGGTTTAAAGCACTTTCAAGGATCTCCTTGGAGGTGATGTCCAGGTGGTTGGTAGGCTCGTCCAGAAGCAGGAAATTAGCATCAGAGAGCATTAATTTCGCAAGGGAAACACGGCCTCGTTCCCCACCGCTTAAATCCCGGATCAGCTTAAATACGTCATCTCCTGTAAAAAGGAAAGCTGCCAGTGTATTGCGGATCTGGGTATTGTTCATGTTTGGATACGTGTCCTGTATTTCCTGGAACAGGGTCTTGTCCATGTGAAGTACCTGGTGTTCCTGATCGTAGTAACCAATATGCACTTTGGAACCCAAACGGATCTGACCGGAATCTGCAGGGATGATGCCATTGATGATCTTTAAAAGAGTAGTCTTGCCAGTACCGTTATTTCCAATAACAGCAACCCGTTCTCCCCGTTTGATCTCAAAATCCACATTGGTAAACAGTGTCTGTGTGTCAAAGGATTTGCTTAGCCCAGTAACTGTCAGAACATCATTTCCACTGACTACATCCGGTTCCAGGCGGATATCCATGGAATCATTTGTCTGTACAGGTTTTTCCAGACGATCGATCTTATCCAGCATCTTTTCACGGCTTTCTGCCCGCTTAATGGACTTCTCACGGTTAAAGGACTTTAATTTGGCAATAACAGCTTCCTGGTGACGAATCTCCTGCTGCTGGTTTAAATAGGCACGGATGGCAGCATCGCGGAGCATGGCCTTTTTATTGCCGTAGGCAGAATAATTTCCTGAAAATACAGTACAATGCCCCATGTCCAGTTCAATGATCTTTGTTACCACACGGTCCAGGAAATACCGGTCATGGGCAACGATGATCACAGCACCGCTGTAGTTTCTCAGATAAGTTTCTAACCATGCGATGGACTCCATATCCAGGTGGTTGGTAGGCTCGTCCAGAAGCAGGATGTCTGGTTTGGTAAGCAGCAGCTTGCCTAAGGAAACGCGGGTCTTCTGGCCGCCTGAGAGAGCAGTGATGGGTTTGGAAAATTCATCCTCTGTAAATCCGAGACCCTTTAAAACACCGGTGATCTCGCTTTGGTAGGAATAACCGTCTGCCATTTCAAATTCATGGTTTAACCGGCTGTATTCAGAAAGCTTGGCCTCTAATTCATCACCGGAAGCGGATTTCATTTCCAGTTCCAGGCTGCGGATGCGGGCCTCCATCTGGATCACTGGTTTTTTCACCTCTAAAAGGGCATCGTAAATAGTTTCAGCCCCCTCCAGATCCTGATGCTGGGCCAGGTAACCAATGGAAGCACCCTTTGCCCAGGTAACAACGCCGTCATCTGCGGCCAGTTTCCCAATAAGTACCTTTAAAAGAGTGGATTTTCCGGCGCCATTGATGCCTACGATCGCCGCTTTTTCGTGATCTTCTATATGGAAAGAAACCTGCTTTAAAATGTCATTTTCCCCAAATGACTTGCAGATATTACTGCAGGATAATATCATGATAAACTCCTTAAAACGTGATAAAAATGTAGTTTTTTACGGCATAATAAGCCGGTTTGTACCAAACAGTATAATATAGGAAAAAACTTTTTTCAAGAACATACTGAAAAACAGATTTGACATTTATTTAACGTCTGATTATAATGGATACTAGAGTTATCATACCCCTATAATGCAGGGGGAGAGAATTATATACAAGAAGGAGAGGGTTAAAATGGAACGCAAAGAGATATCAAAAGCAGTAATTTCCAGACTGCCCAGATATTATCGCTACCTTGGTGAGCTGATCGAGGAAGGAGTAGAGCGTATTTCTTCTAATGAACTGAGCAGCAGAATGAAGGTAACGGCGTCTCAGATCCGTCAGGACCTTAATAATTTTGGTGGCTTTGGCCAGCAAGGGTACGGATATAACGTAAAATATCTTTATTCAGAGATCGCAAAGATCCTTGGCATTGACCGTCAGCACAATGTGATCATCATTGGTGCAGGTAATCTGGGACAGGCTATTGCCAATTATACGAATTTTGAACGGAGAGGATTTGTTATCAGAGGAATGTTTGATATCAATCCAAAGCTGATCGGACTGGTGATCCGCGGTATCGAGATCCGTTCTGTGGATGATCTGGAAACCTTTATCAGGGAAAATAATATCCAGATCGCAGCACTTACCATTCCAAAGACAAAGGCTCCGGAGATTGCTGACCGTCTGATCAAAGCCGGTATTAAGGCTATCTGGAATTTTGCACACACAGATCTGGTAGTGCCGGATGATGTAGTAGTAGAAAACGTACATTTATCAGAGAGCCTGATGCGTCTGTCTTACCGCGTATGCAACATGCAGGAGAAGACTGATGCAGAAGAGACTAAAAAGGAATAAAGAGAGTAAACGTGATGATACTGGGAGTAGGAACGGATCTGGTAGAAATTGACCGTATGAGAAAGGCCTGCGAAAAAGAATATTTTGTGTCACGCACATTTACAGAGGCGGAAAGCCGGCAAGCAGGAGGGTCTGCCTCTAAACTTGCCGGCTCTTTTGCTGTAAAAGAGGCAGTAGCCAAAGTGTTCGGGACAGGTTTTCGTACCTTTATGCCGGGAGATATTGAAGTTTTGCGGGATGAGCTGGGAAAGCCCTATGTGCGTCTTTATGGCGGGGCTTTAGAACAGTTTGAAAAAATGGGAATGGAGCAGATCCATGTTTCTATTTCCAATACAAATGGACTGGCAATGGCTTTTGCAGTAGGAGAAGGGAAAGGATCACAGGAAAAATGAGGACTCTTTTGTCAGGAAGAAAAATGAAGGCAGCAGATGCTAGAACCATACAGGAAATAGGGATTCCCTCTATGGTATTAATGGAACGGGCTGCTATGGCAGTGGTTGCACAGGCAGAGAAAAAAGCGAAAAAAGATAAATATATCTGGTCTGTATGTGGCAGTGGAAATAATGGCGCTGACGGTGTGGCAGCGGCCAGAATGCTTTATTTAAAGGGATATCTGGTATGTATTTATATGGCAGGAGATGAAAACAAAGGCACACAGGAATTAAAGACCCAGCTTTCTATTGCCAGAAAATTGGGGATTTCTGTAAGAACATGGCAGGAAGCAGAAACAGACAAAAAAGAAAAGCGCTGCGGTGTTATCATTGATGCTGTATTTGGCGTAGGTCTTGGACGTCCGGTAGAAGGCGTTTATAAAAAATGCTTAGATGAATTAAACCAGATAAGAGAGCAGGAGCATGCTTACTGCGTGGCAGTGGATATCCCCTCTGGCATTCATGCCGATACAGGTGAGGTTATGGGAACTGCTTTAAAAGCAGATGTAACAGTGACGTTTGGCTGGGAAAAAATGGGAACAGCTCTTTATCCGGGAAGAGGCTATGGGGGAAAGGTGCTGGTTGAAGACATCGGTTTTCCTGAAATGGCATTAGAAGGGGAAGAGGAAGAGAGTGGCAGACCGGAACGGGCCTTTGCCTATGAAAAAGAAGATCTCTGCCATATTCCTGGGAGAAAAGCAGATTCCAATAAAGGAACGTTTGGAAAAGTACTGATCGCAGCGGGAAGTGCAGGCATGTGCGGTGCTGCCTATTTAAGCGCCCTTACTGCTTATAAAGCAGGTGCCGGACTTGTAAAAATACTGACAGTAGAAGAAAACCGTCCCATCCTTCAGGGACTGCTTCCAGAAGCAATCATGGTAACTTATACACCGGACCAGCTCATCCAGGGCCGGGAAGAGTTTAAAGAAATGATCGAAGAGCAGATGAAATGGGCCAGCGTAGTTGTTTTAGGCCCAGGTTTAGGAAGTGAGCCTTATGTAGAATATCTGGTAGAAGATATCCTTACCAGTGCCTATGTTCCGGTGATCCTGGATGCTGACGGTTTAAATACAGTTGCTTCCCACCCTTACCTGACTTCTTATTATACGGAAAATATCATTATCACCCCCCATCTTGGTGAAATGGCAAGACTTACAGGCCAGACTATCAGTCAGTTAAAAGAAGACCTGGTAGGAGCTGCCAGTGCCTATGCATCAAGATATGGTGTGACTTGTGTGTTAAAAGATGCAGCTACCGTAGTGGCAGGTCAGGAAGGTGGTCTTTATATTAACACCAGTGGCTGCAGTGCTATGGCAAAAGCCGGTTCAGGGGATGTGCTTACCGGTACCATTGCCGGACTTTTAGCTATTGGTATGGAAGAGGAAGAAGCGGCCCGGATGGGGGTATATGTTCATGGGCTGGCAGGAGAAAAGGCAGCGGCCGCCGGAAGCCATAGTCTGCTGGCTACAGAATTGTCCAGGGCAGTAGGGGATGTTATGGATGAGGCAGTGAGGTGTGAGGAGTAAACAGGTTACTGCATAAAGGCAGGTATTTTTGAACTTGTAAGTGTCATGCGATATACAGCAGCTGCAAAAACAGGTGAAAAACCGACGGAAAACAGGTTTTATGTGCAGGAAACCTTCTTGAAAAATGCGGCTTATGGTGTATAATTAAAGCTTAGCGCACTTTAGTGTGTTTTTGTGAGCAAGTTTTTAGAAGGCATTAATACGCCGGGAGGAAATAAGACATATATGAGACCTTACAGCAGAGTGTATGCAACAGTAAACCTGGATGCTGTTGCTTCTAATATGAAATCCATGAGGGAAAATCTGCCTGCATCAACCCTGATCATGGGTTCAGTAAAAGCAGACGGTTATGGACACGGAAGTGTTCCTATAGCGAAAACGATCGAACCCTATGTGTTTGGATATGCAGTAGCTACAATTGATGAGGGCATTATACTTCGCAGACATGGGATCAATAAAACGATCCTTATCCTGGGTGTGACCCATGAGTCACAATATGAGGAGCTTCTGCGCTATGATATCCGCACTGCTATGTTCCAGTATG
This sequence comes from Lachnospiraceae bacterium, assembly GCA_025758065.1. Lineage (NCBI taxonomy): Bacteria > Bacillati > Bacillota > Clostridia > Lachnospirales > Lachnospiraceae > Lachnospiraceae bacterium. The sequence goes on along the minus strand of CP107199.1, from coordinate 3,517,122 downwards.
AAAAAGCAAAAAAACTGTCAGACCTGGCTGTAAAGCATGGTAAAAAGGCAGTAGTACATCTGGCACTTGATACAGGTATGAGCCGTATCGGCATGAAAGCAGACAGAGAACATGCAAAAGAAGCAGCATCTATTGCAGCTTTAGAAGGTATTGAAGTAGAAGGACTGTTTACCCATTTTGCAAGAGCAGATGAGACAGATAAATCAGCCTATGAAGAGCAGTATCGCCGTTATAAAGAATTTTTAGGCTATCTTGAGGAATTGGGTGTTCAGATCCCTATCCGCCACTGCTCCAACAGTGCCGGTATTGTGGAATCTCTGGAGTCCAACCACATGGATATGGTAAGGGCAGGTATTGCCATTTATGGCATGTATCCTTCAGATGAGGTGGATCATAACAGTGTGAAGCTGACACCTGCTATGGAGATAAAGAGCTGTATCACCTATATCAAGGAGATCGGGGCAGGTACGGCGGTCAGCTATGGCGGTACTTTTGTGGCAGACCATACTATGAAAGTAGCAACCATTCCAGTAGGTTACGGAGATGGTTATGTCCGGTCTCTTTCCGGAAAAGGAGATGTGCTGATTCGTGGAAAGAGGGCAGCTATTTTAGGCCGCATCTGTATGGATCAGTTTATGGTAGATGTAACGGATATCCCGGATGTACAGGAGGATGACGAGGTTACCCTTTTAGGAAAGGACGGTTCTGAATGCATTACTATGGAAGAACTGGCTGAAAAGTCCGGCGGCTTCCATTATGAAATGGTCTGTGATATTGGAAAACGTATACCAAGAGTCTATTTAAAAGACGGAAATATAGTGGGTACTAAAGATTATTTTGATGATGTATTTAAAGAATTTGCGTGATTTTAGACCTTTAGACCCTGATATAATCATGATGTTAGTAATACATGGATAAAACAGGCTCCAGAAAGCCTTTGCCTCCATATACTGATAGTAGTGTATACATTTTAGAAATGTGTCAATACTAAAGGTAAGAATATGATGGAGAGTGAAGACTGTGATCATCAGACGCGGAGATATTTATTATGCAGATTTAAGACCTGTTGTAGGGTCTGAACAAGGCGGTGTGCGGCCAGTCCTTATCATTCAGAATGATGTGGGAAACCGGCACAGTCCAACCGTGATCTGCGCAGCGATCACATCAAGGATGAATAAGGCGAAGCTGCCTACCCATGTAGAATTAAACAGGGGAAGCTGTGACATGATACGGGATTCCGTGATCCTTTTAGAGCAGGTCAGGACCATTGACAAGCAGAGACTAAAGGAGAAGATATGTCATATTGACGGGGAACTGTTACAAAAGGTAAATGAGGCATTAAAGATAAGCCTGGAACTGCATACATAGGCTGTAAGAGGTACAGCCCTGCTTTTCCAGGCTGTTCTTGTGTAAAAATAACAACATGTACTCTCGGAGTCTTTCCTGCACTTGCCTTTGCGGCCGATTTTCCACCAGTTGCACCCGAATTTCATCGACGTATGCACCGCGTACGCCTCAGAAATTTGGGCGCAACTGACAAAAAATCTTCTCGCAAAATCAAGTACAAAAAGATTCCGAGAGTACATCAACAGATAATGGAGATAAAAATGGGAGGAATATTAAATCGTACCTGGGAAATGCTTCATGACGGGCGTTTCTTAAAAAAGGCACTTATGATCGCATGCCCGGTGGCACTGCAGGGAATGTTAAATACCATTGTAAATATGGTAGATACTCTTATGATCGGAGGATTGGGATCCACTGCTATCGCAGCAGTTGGTCTTGCCAACAAAGTGTTTTTCGTGTTTTCTCTGCTGGTTTTCGGAATTGTCAGCGGCGGTGGTATTTTAGCGGCTCAGTTCTGGGGCAGTGGCGATGTGAAAAATATCAGGAAGGTTTTAGGGCTTTGTGTGATGCTTGCTATGGTGGGAGCATTATTTTTTGTGATACCGGCTATTGCCAGCCCTAAAATGGTCATGAGGATTTTCACTACCAGTGAGGGAAGCATTGAACTGGGGGCAAAATATCTCCGGATCGCAGCTTTGTGCTATCCGTTTATTGCCCTTACAAATGTATATGTGGCAATGCTGCGTGCTTCTAATAAAGTAGTATTTCCGGTGATCTGCAGCTGCATTGCCATTGCTATTAATATTTGCTTAAACTATGTGCTTATTTTTGGAAAATTTGGTGCACCGACCATGGGTGTAGCAGGTGCAGCCTGTGCCACACTTATTGCCAGATGCATTGAGGTAACTTTAGTGCTTTGTTATGTGTATGGGAAAAAGCTGCCTCTTGCCTGTGGATTTAAGGGGATGTTTGGATGGCATAAGACCTTTATTGCGCGGTTTGTGGAGACTTCTGCGCCTGTTATTGCAAATGAGTTTATGTGGGGACTGGGAACAACCATGTATTCACTGGCATATGGACGTATGGGTGACGATGCAGTGGCTGCCATTACCATTGCAACTACCATTCAGGATATTGCGGTGGTATTATTCCAGGGCTTAAGTGCTGCTACAGCAGTTATCCTGGGAAATGAACTTGGTGCAGGTAAGTTAAAACGTGCAGAAAAATATGCTACCCAGTTTTTCATTCTTCAGTTTATTGTGACGATAACAGCGGGTGTGTGTCTCATATTGGGACGCTGGAAGATCATCGGCATTTACAGTATCACCCCAGAAGTGGCTATGGATGTAAGCCGCTGTCTGCTGGTATTTGCTGCGTATATGCCTGCAAAAATGTTTAACTATGTAAATATTGTAGGTGTACTACGAAGCGGTGGTGATACCAGGATGTGCTTATTCCTGGATACCAGTGGAGTCTGGTTCATTGGTGTTCCGTTAGCGTTTTTAGGAGCGTTGGTATGGCATCTTCCCATTTATTGGGTATATGCCCTTGTTATGTCAGAAGAAGTTTATAAGACGATCCTGGGCTACATGCGCTATCGCCAGAAAAAGTGGCTTAAAAATCTGGCCATCCAGGTCTGATCCAGCTTGATTTTAGGTGGATTTATCGTATTTTTTCTTGCAAGATAAAAAAAATCGTGTTAGTATAGATAAGATGTATTAGTAAACGAAAGAAAGAAGAAATAAAGAAAGGGTGTTATACCAATGTCAGGACATTCAAAATTTGCCAATATCAAACATAAAAAGGAGCGCAACGATGCTGCTAAGGGTAAGATCTTTACTGTTATCGGAAGAGAGTTAGCGGTAGCTGTAAAAGAGGGCGGACCTGATCCGGCAAATAACAGCAAGCTTCGTGATGTTATTGCAAAGGCAAAAGCAAACAACATGCCAAACGATACCATTGACCGTGGTATCAAAAAGGCAGCAGGTGATGCAGCTTCCGTAAACTACGAAACACTTACATACGAAGGTTACGGTCCAAGCGGTGTTGCTATTATCGTAGATACTCTGACAGACAACAAGAACCGTACAGCTGCAAATGTAAGAAGTGCATTTACAAAGGGCGGCGGCAATGTAGGAACTCCAGGAAGCGTTTCCTATATGTTCGATAAAAAAGGCCAGATCATCATCGACAAAGAGGAGTGCGAGATGGATGCAGACGAACTGATGATGGCTGCATTAGATGCAGGTGCTGAGGATTTTTCCGAGGAAGAAGACAGCTACGAAGTTATTACTGCACCTGATGATTTCAGTGCAGTGCGTGAAGCATTAGAAGCATTAAAAATCCCGATGATGGAAGCAGATGTTACCATGATCCCACAGACATGGGTAGAGCTTTCAGACGAAGATGATATTAAGAAATTAAACCGTATTCTGGATCTGTTAGATGAGGACGATGACGTTCAGGCTGTATATCACAATTGGGATGAGTAATAAAAAGCGCCCTGTCTGACGGACAGACGTATATAAGTCCACAGGACATATAAAACTCTTTCCCGCCCCAGGCTTTTGGTGGCGGGAAAGGGTTTTTTGCGCCTGTGGCTGTACTTGACAATGACTGGATTTTCCTATATAATACACTGAATGCGTGGGGTATTTTAAGAGATACTGAAGACATTTTTTCATAAAACAAAACAGTGACATGAAAGGTGCAGATAACACATAGAATGCAGTGGGCGAATTTAAACATGTCCCTGAATGCAGGCTATAAGTATACGGACATGTCATCTGGCGGTGACATCACCATAAATGAAAGTCATAAGTAAATAGTAAAAGGAAGGAAGCAGAAAAATGGCAGATAAGAAACACATTTTGACATATGCCGGACTGAAGCAGTACGAGGATGAGCTGCAGAACTTGAAAGTAGTCAAAAGAAAAGAAGTAGCTCAGAAGATCAAAGAGGCAAGAGAACAGGGAGACCTTTCTGAGAACGCTGAGTACGATGCAGCAAAAGATGAACAGAGAGATATCGAGCTTCGTATTGAAGAACTGGAGAAGCTGTTAAAGAACGCTGAAGTTGTTGTAGAAGAAGAAATTGATGTAAATAAGATCAACATCGGCTGCAAAGTGAAACTGTTAGATGTAGAATATGACGAGGAGATGGAATTTTATATTGTAGGTTCCACTGAGGCAAACAGCCTTCAGAACAAGATCTCCAATGAAGCTCCTGTAGGACGTGCTCTAATCGGCAAGTCTGTAGGAGATGTTGTAGACGTAGAAACACAGGCTGGAATCATTCAGTACAAGGTACTGGAGATCCAGAGAGTATCATAAAACTAAAAATCTTTATCACAAAGGAGCAAAAAACGTGGGAGAGCAGCAGAAGTCAAATCAGACAGAGCAGGATTTAAACCATGTACTGAAGGCACGCCGTGACAAGCTGGCAGAACTTCAGGCAGCTGGAAAGGACCCTTTCCAGATCACAAAATATGATGTAACTGCCCACAGCATGGATATTAAGGAACATTACGAAGAGTGGGAAGGAAAAGAAGTAAGCATTGCCGGACGTTTAATGTTTAAGCGTGTTATGGGTAAGGCTTCTTTCTGCAACATTCAGGATCTTAAGGGAAATATCCAGGTTTATGTGGCAAGAGACAGCATCGGTGAAGATGCATATAAAGATTTTAAGAAGATGGATATCGGTGATATCGTAGGCGTAAAGGGAAAAGCATTCACCACAAAGACAGGTGAGATTTCCGTTCATGCAGACGAAGTGACCCTTCTTTCCAAGAGCCTTCAGGTCCTTCCGGAGAAGTTCCATGGTCTGACTGATACAGATATGCGTTACCGTCAGCGTTACGTAGATCTTATCATGAATACAGATGTAAAGGATACCTTTATAAAGCGTTCCAAGATTTTAGCTGCTATCCGTAAATATTTAGGCGGAGAAGGCTTTATGGAAGTAGAGACTCCTATGCTGGTTGCAAATGCAGGTGGTGCAGCAGCAAGACCATTTGAGACTCATTTCAATGCTTTAAATGAAGACCTGAAGCTGCGTATTTCACTGGAGCTTTATTTAAAACGTCTGATCGTAGGCGGTCTGGAGAGAGTATACGAGATCGGTCGTGTATTCCGTAATGAAGGTCTTGATACAAGACACAACCCGGAATTTACTTTGATGGAGTTATATCAGGCATATACTGATTACCACGGCATGATGGATTTAACAGAAAATCTGTACCGTTTCGTTGCGCAGGAAGTTCTTGGAACTACTAAGATCGTATACAATGGTATTGAAATGGATCTTGGAAAGCCATTTGAGCGCATTACTATGGTAGATGCTGTTAAGAAGTATTCAGGTGTAGATTTCAACGAGATCCACACACTGGAAGAAGCAAGAGCTGTTGCAAAAGAAAAGAATATTGCATTTGAAGAGCGCCATAAGAAGGGTGATATCATAAACCTGTTCTTCGAGGAATTCGTAGAAGAACACCTGTTACAGCCAACCTTTGTTATGGACCATCCAGTAGAGATCTCTCCATTAACAAAGAAAAAACCAGAAAACCCAGATTATGTAGAGCGTTTCGAGTTCTTCATGAATGGCTGGGAAATGGCAAATGCTTATTCCGAGTTAAACGATCCGATCGATCAGAGAGAACGTTTCAAAGCACAGGAAGAACTGTTTGCTGCCGGTGATGAAGAAGCAAACCATACAGACGAAGATTTCTTAAATGCACTGGAGATCGGTATGCCTCCTACAGGTGGTATCGGTTTCGGTATTGACAGAATGTGTATGCTGCTTACTGATTCTGCAGCGATCAGAGACGTACTTCTGTTCCCGACAATGAAGTCCTTAGATGGTGTAAATAAGAAAAATGATGTAAATAATACAGCTTCTGAAGCACCTGAAAAAAATGTAAAAACTGAGTCTGAAAAGATTGATTTTTCTAAGGTAAAGGTAGAGCCTTTATTTGAGGAATTTGTTGATTTTGATACATTCAGTAAGTCAGATTTCCGTGCAGTAAAGGTTAAAGAGTGTGTTGCAGTACCGAAGTCAAAGAAACTGTTACAGTTTACTCTTGATGACGGAACAGGCACAGACAGAACCATTTTAAGCGGTATTCACGCTTATTATGAGCCTGAAGAACTGGTTGGAAAGACTCTTATCGCTATCACAAATCTTCCACCGAGAGCGATGATGGGCATTGACTCTTGCGGTATGCTCCTCAGTGCTATTCATGAAGAAGAAGGCGAAGAAAAGCTTCATCTTCTGATGGTAGATGACCACATTCCGGCAGGTGCAAAGCTCTATTAAGATGATGTAAAGATGTACCGTTTTACCAAATAGACGGGACGTACTTCATTTGATAAAAAACTAAAAAAACAGCGATTTACATCAAACTTACATCAATTGATGCAAAATTAAGTGCAAGCAAGAAAAAATCGCATAATTAGTGCAATGAGTGGGCAATTCCAATCGGAGTTGCCCATTTTTAAAACAAACAGAAATACAAATCAGAGTTTGTGATGGTAGATAATATGGAATGGTTTAATGTTTTTGGGCTGATTTTTATTGCAGTCATTATGATACCCAATGTTGTATTTGCGATTAAGTGTAAAGATGGATTTGATAATAAGTGGAACAATAAATATGTTGAGGTCACAGAACAAGTAGGGAGATTGGGTTGTTTCGGATTCATGATAATCAATATTCCGGGAACTTGGTTCGGGTGGTGGTCTGACGAAGCATTTGCACTATATCTGATTGTAGATACCATATTGGTAATGCTTTATTGTGCTATTTGGATTATATGTTTTAAGAAAAACAGCGTTTTCAGAGCATTAGCACTTTCTACTATTCCTTCAATGTTGTTCTTATTTAGTGGGATTATGAGTAGGTCAGTGCTATTGATTATTGCATCAGTATTATTTGCACCAAGTCATATTGTGATTTCATATAAAAATGTAAAATGATATTTACAAATTCAAGTTTGTTAAATTGGAAAATTAGAATTTATATATAAAGGAGAATATTGATGAAACTGTTTTTATGTTCGCACTTTTCAAGTGTAGGAAGTCTGATAAAGGAAGAAATTGAAAATAAAAAAGTCGCATTTATTCCAACAGCTTCGCTGCGTGAAGGCTACACCGGTTATGTCGGCTCGGCTCGAAAATTATTCAAAAAGTTGGGAGCAATCGTAACTGAAATTGATATTTCAACGGAGGCTTATTCAACGATACAGTCTGTTTTTGAAGATGCGGATGTGATATATTTTACCGGCGGAAATTCTTTTTTCCTTATAGACCAGCTCCGTAAAACGGGAACGGATGAGCTGTTGAAAAAAGAATTGGCAAAGGGAAAACTGATGATTGGTGAATCGGCAGGTGCGATTATATGCGCTCCAAGCATCCAATATATCGAGCAAATGGATGAAAAGCCGGAGGACTACTCACAAGAAGATGATGCAGGGCTTGATTTGATTGATTTCTATGTTCTTCCGCATTATCTTACAGCACCATTTAAGAAAGTTACCGAGAAAATAATGACTGAATTTTCGGATTTGAATCTATGCCCTATTAACAACCATCAGGGAATTGTAATTGATGGTGAAGGTTCAAAGGTTATTTGCAAAGACTAATTTGAAAAATCCTTTTTTTGAAACTGGAAAATCGGAAGCTGAGGAGATAGACTATTGAGAACATATGAGAATAAAGACGAGCTTAAAAACGAGATAAATAAAAGCTTTGCAAAGTATATTTCAGAATTTAATGATATTCCGGAGCATTTAAAAGATAAGAGAATTGATGAGGTCGATCGAACTCCGGCAGAAAATCTTGCTTATCAGGTTGGCTGGACAACTCTTGTTATTAAATGGGAATCAGACGAAAGAAAGGGTATTCCTGTCAAAACTCCTTCGGATAATTTTAAGTGGAATCAGCTTGGCGAATTATATCAATGGTTCACAGATACATATGCTCAGCTGTCACTGCAAGAATTGAAAGACAGATTGAATGAGAATATCAACTCTATTTATGTAATGATTGATTCTCTGAGTGAGGAAGAATTATTTAAACCACATATGAGAAAATGGGCTGACGAAGCAACTAGAACAGCTGTCTGGGAAGTATACAAATTCATACATGTTAATACAGTTGCTCCGTTCGGAACCTTTAGAACCAAGATTAGAAAATGGAAAAAGATTGCACTATAACTTCCAGTTTGCCAACTTGCCCTTTGAGAGAGGAGAAATCCCTTTCCCAAAGGGCTTTTTCTATTTATACGGATATTCGCAAACTACAAGATAAAGCCAAAACTTCATATACTCTAAGCACAAGGAGGTTGAGGTTTGGCTATGAATAACAGTTTAGCAGAAGTACACCCGGAGCTTGTTTCGGAGTGGTCGGAAAAGAATTTACCGCTTACACCTGATGATATTAGCTTCGGCTCAAATAAAAAAGTATGGTGGAAAGGTGCTTGCGGTCACGAATGGGAAACAAGCGTAAAGGCTCGTTCTAATGGAGAAAAATGCCCGATATGCTCCGGTGCGAGAGTGATTGCAGGGATTAACGATTTGGCGACATTAAAGCCGCTACTGGAAAAGCAGTGGTCGGAAAAGAATAAGATAAAACCGACAGAAGTTTCTATTGGTTCTCATAAGAAAGTGATATGGAGATGTGAAAAAGGACACGAGTGGGAAGCTGCTGTTAAGAGCAGGACAATAAATAAAACTGGTTGCCCGTATTGCTCCCATAATAAAGTGTTGGCAGGATTTAATGACTTTGCAACACTTCTGCCGGATATAGCAGCCGAGTGGTCGGACAGAAATTATCCATTACTTCCAACTCAGGTTACGGTCTTTGCCAATCGTAAGGCTTGGTGGAAATGTAAGGATTGCGGCAGAGAGTGGAACACCCTTATTTCTACCCGTTCTGGTGGCAGTAAATGCCCGTATTGCAGTGGGTACATATTTCTGAAAGGGTTTAACGATTTGCAGACAACACACCCGGAAATTGCTTCGGAGTGGTCGGAGAAGAACTTGCCATTGAAGCCTGATGAAGTAAATGCAAAGTCGAGGAAAAATGTCTGGTGGAGATGCAGTAAATGCGGTAACGAGTGGAAATCTGTTATCAATGCCCATGTGAAAGGTACGGTATGCCCCGTTTGTGCAGAGAGAGAAGTCCTTGCCGGATATAATGATTTGGCGACAACAGACAGTCAGCTTCTTAGCGAATGGGATTATGAACAGAATAAACTGAAACCTACAGAGGTATCACGAACTTCGGCAAAGAGAGCGTGGTGGAAATGCAGGCACGGTCATTCGTGGAGTATGAAGATAAATGAAAGAACGATATTGAATAAAGGCTGTCGATTTTGTGAGCAGGGGTATTTGTCATTATTTCCTGCTTTGGCGGTCAGCTATTATTCTAATAGGAAAGGTTTGAAAGCAGAACTTGGTTCTGACCGATTGCTTGGAGTTCCGCTTGAAACATACATACCTTCAGAAAAGTTGGCTATTGAGTCAGGAAGTGCCGATGAGAATTTAGAAATAATGAAAGCATATATGTGCAAGCAAAGAGGAATAAGGCTGATTAAGCTGCCGATGAAAGGCACAGAACTGGATTATGCCAATAATTTAAAGAAAGTTTTTCAGAGCGTACATATATTTATTTCTTCCGATACCGAGGAAGATGTGGAGATAATCAAAAATACATTTGAAAGATGGAGGGACAGCCAATGAGAGGGAAAACCTATCATCTATACTTAAATGAAGAAGAACGAAGCCGAGTGATACAATCGCTCATTGAACTGAAGAACAATTTAGCAGCCCAGGGACGATACACCGACGCAGTAGATGATGTCCTCTGCAAAGTGCTTGAAGCAAAGAAAAAGAAATTGAAAATTGAATACATTTAGAACGTGTTTTGCCGTCTGTTTCCTAACCGGAGCAGGCGGCTTTTTTTATTTCAAAAAATTTTTCAAAAAAATTTTCGGAAAAGCGGCGATTTTGGGTGTGCATTTCATACCCCTTTGTCCAAATGAGTGAAGGGGTTCATTCCAGATAGCAAAAACGGAAGCCTTTTCGCTTGAAAATTGAATAAGTCATTCACTAAGACTTTATTTCTGATGATAGCCACTTTAGCAGGTACGCCGTGATTTCTGTATTTCAGAATAGCGAGAACTCCGGTTATGAGTATCAGGTTGCTCCTGATATGGCGATGACAGTCAGAATGATAATGATACTTCTCTACGGAGCTGGCGGAGTACCCGGCAGAGGTTAGAATCCTATGATACAGATAAGCAGTCTGTTCCTTAGTGACTTCCCATAAGCATTTTGCTTGGCAAGGGGTGTTGAGAACAAATATTGCTATGACCGATTAGGAAATGAGTCGGTCAGGTACATAGCCATAATGCGGTGGCTATGAATTTCAGAAAGGAGGGCAAAAAGAAGTGTCAAACTGCAAAACGATTTCCGTATGTAACCAGAAAGGCGGAGTCGGAAAGACTACCACAACAGTTAATCTCGGAGTCGGGCTTGCAATGCAGGGCAAGAAAGTATTGCTCATAGACGCAGACCCGCAGGGCGATTTAACGACTTGTCTTGGTTGGCAGGATACAGACGGTTTGGGTATCACGCTTGCAACAAAACTCACAGATGTAATCAATGAAACGATGACAGACCCTATGGTTGGTATCCTGCATCACGAAGAAGGTGTTGACCTTGTTCCGGCAAACCTTGAGCTTTCAGCAATGGAATTTAACCTTGTAAACGCAATGAGCAGAGAAACTACACTCAAGAATTATTTGTGTCAAGTGAAAAACAGATATGATTATGTAATTATAGACTGTATGCCTTCACTTGGTATGGTTACTCTCAATGCTTTATCGGCGGCAGACAGTGTTATCATTCCGGTTCAGGCTCAGTATTTGCCTGCAAAGGGTATGACACAGCTTGTGCAGACCATTTCAAAAGTAAAGAAGTATATCAATCCGGATATTAAGATAGACGGTATGCTTCTTACTTTGGTGGATAGCCGAACAAACCTTGCAAAGAGTACAGTGGAAGCACTCAGGGCGAATTTTGGTAATCAGATAAGAATGTATCGAACACAAATCCCGATTGCCGTAAAAGCCGCTGAAACTTCTTCCAAAGGCAAGAGCATTTATGCTTATGAGCCAAACAGTACAGTGTCTAAGGCATACACTGAATTTACAAAGGAGGTGTTAGCCGATGGCAGGAAGAAAGAGCGACTTCACTCTCACGAAGCTCGATGATTTATTTACCACGCAGGCACAAAGAGATGAAGAACAGCTTTCAAAAATCCGAGATATTCCGTTAGAGCTGATTGATGATTTTCCCGACCACCCGTTTAAGGTCAGGGACGATGAAGATATGATGCAGCTTGTGGAGAGTGTCAAGGAAAGAGGGGTTATTACTCCGGCAACGGTAAGGCAGAAAGAGGACGGCAGATATGAACTTGTTTCAGGGCACAGACGAAAGCGAGCGTGTGAACTGGCAGGATTTGAAACACTGCGAAGTGAGATTGTAGACCTGAACAGAGATGAAGCGACCATTTTAATGGTTGAGAGTAATTTTCAGAGGTCAGAGATATTGCCGAGTGAAAAAGCCTTTGCTTATAAAATGCGTTTGGAAGCAATGAAAAGGCAAGCAGGCAGACCGAGCAAAGAAAATGGAGTCCCAGTGGGACACAATTCTATTGTGGGTAAATCAAGAGAGATTTTAGCTTCTGAGAGTCAGGATAGTAACACACAAATACAGCGTTATGTTCGTCTGACAAACCTTGTTCCCGAACTGCTTGAATTTGTTGATGAGGGGCGTATTAAAATGCGTCCTGCCGTAGAACTTTCCTATCTTGATGAAGATTGCCAGCGTGATGTGGTTGATGAAATTGACCTGAATGACGCAACCCCGTCACACGACCAGACAATCCGTATGCGAAAGTTATTCAACGAGGGCAATCTTACAACAGAAGCAATCCACGCTGTTATGTCTGAGGAAAAGCCGAACCAAAGGGAAAAAATCGTGTTGAGGGGCGACAGAGTAAGACAGCTTATCCCGAAAAACATTCCCGTCAGTCAGACGGAGGATTTTGTCTGCAAGGCATTGGAGCATTATAACAAGTTTTTGCGTAACCGTGCAGAGCGTGACAGCAGATAGCTTGTTTTACAGTTCCCCTTTCTCACACTCTAACCCCTTAGTTATACTTTTACCTACCGAAAATGATATATACTATCTCACTTGAATATAGCTATCTCAAAGTATATGTCTATCTCTAAGGAGTAGTCGCACAATAGGAACGGACTGGAGGTGTATGGTAAAATGAAAAATTAACGAAAAAACCGCATTTGTTTTTCGGCAGGTAAATTCTGCCGTAAGAGAAAATCCACAAAGGCACATCGTAGCGATACGGTGTGTTTTTCAATTTTTACAGGAGGAAACGCAATGATAAAGTCAAAATTCAAAAGAGTCACGTCGCTTTTCTTGGCGACCCTTATGTGTGTGACCACTTTTGCAGGCATTGGCTCGACCACGGCATTTGCAGCTTCGGGAGAAAAAGCCGATGTTTATATGGTCGATTTCCCTCGTGATGGCGATGCTAATTACGATGGGGTATGGGGACATAGCAATTTGACCTTGAAAAATGGTTGGCATACCGGACGTTCCAATTTTACCAATCTAAAGGCTATCGGCTCATACTCAGGCAATGTTGCTTATTGTATTGAGCCGGGAGTTTCGCTCAAGGTCGGTCAGACAATGAATAAGTATGACGAAAATTATTTTAATAACCTTGCAGCCAACGGGGTTATTTCCGGAGATGAAATCCGTCTTTTCGTTGGTCGTATTTTACAGTATGGCTATCGTGGGACAATCTCGACATCTTGGAGGTCACAGAATGAAGCGGCAGCAAACAGCATTGCACAGGCTTATGCCACACAGCTTCTTATCTGGGAAACTGTTATCGGAGAGCGTGATGTGAACTTCAATCATGTAGCAGCCAGTGGTTGCAGCAATGTGAAAGATGTCATCAATGCAAAGCATCCGCTCCGCAATAAGATTTTCAGTTATTACAACAGTATGGTGCAGAGTGTACAGAACCATGCGACCATACCGAGCTTTTGTAATAAATCATCCGGTTCGGCAAAGACAATAGAGCTTGAGTGGAACGGAAGTAAGTACACAACTACTCTGACAGACTCCAATAATGTGCTGTCTAAATATAATTTCAAGGCAAGTATCAGTGGAGTAAGTTTTTCTGTGAATGGTAACAAACTTACTGTTTCTATGGATACTGCACCGAGCAAGGAATTTACCATTACCGCAACGAAGAAAAATGCAGTCCGCAGAGGTGTGGTTGTATGGTCAGAGGGTAAACACGGTCAGAACTCCAGTGTGCAGGATGTTGTCAGCTATTCCTGAGTATGTGGAACTTATCAAGGCGGTTATGATGCAGGAAAGCGGTGGCAGAGGACTTGACCCTATGCAGGCAGCAGAGGGAAGTTTCAATACAAGGTATCCGCACGAACCTAATGGAATTAAAGACCCTGAATATTCTATCCAGTGTGGAGTTCAGGAATTGAAAGCGGCTCTTACTTCGGCAGAAGTGGAAAGTCCGATAGATATGGAGCATATCAAACTTGCCTTGCAAGGCTACAACTTCGGTAATGGGTATATTTCTTGGGCAAAAACAAAGTATGGCGGTTATTCTTATGCCAATGCAGTGGAGTTTTCCACTCAGCAGGCACAAAGGCTTGGTTGGGACAGTTATGGAGATACCCAATATCCGGCTCACGTTCTGAGATACTATCCGTATGGGCGAGCCTTTACTGCCGGAGGTAATCAGGCGATTGTTGAGGTTGCCTTGACACAGCTAGGCAATCAGGGCGGACAACCTTATTGGAGCTGGTACGGCTTTAATAGTCGAGTGGAATGGTGTGCCTGCTTCGTATCTTGGTGTGCTGACCAATGCGGGTATATTGAAAGCGGACTTGTTCCGAAATTTGCAGGTTGCGTGGATGGTGCAAACTGGTTTAAGTCAAATGGAAAATGGCAAGACCGCACTTATGAACCAAAGGTAGGAGATATTATCTTCTTTGATTGGGAAGGCGACGGTACAACAGACCACGTTGGTATCGTAGAGAAGTGTGAGAATGGCACAGTTTATACCGTGGAGGGCAACTCAGGCGACGCCTGCAAGCAAAGACAGTACGCAGTCGGAAGCAGCAATATCTATGGATACGGTATTCCGGCATATTAAAAATTCCAGACGGTGTCTGGAAAATTGAAAAGATGGCTGCTCAGTTGAGTAGCCATCGGGTACATTATGAGAAATCAGTTGTTTCTCTGTTATTCAGGAAAATATGGTGTGTGTGATAAGTGAAGCTGAAAAGCATATCGGCATTTTCTTTACTGCCGTCTAAAAAGGAAATATCATCGGCAAGGATAAAAAGAATTGCTAACAGCTTCTTGATATATCCAGTGTAGCAGGCATAATCTACATAGATGTTGGCGATATATCCCTCGGCAAATTCTATCAGGTCAGCGTCAATTTCAAAGCTATTGGATAGTTCGTAAACGGTTTTGATAAATTTATCCTTGTCAGCAATTCGCTCTTTACTTGGAACACTTCTGCGGTTCTTCTGTATAAATTTTAAACAATCATCAGCTTCCGTAAAGTCGGGAGTGACTGAGCTGTCAGTTCCCAAATCTGTTTTGTAATCCTCAAATTTCTCTTTTTCAAACCGATTACTGAATATTATCTTTTGTTCGTCCATTCCTTTTACCCCTAAGTTTATTCTATGGAGATTGTTTAACTTGGCTCTTGGGTTGTGATTTGTCTTTCGCCATTAACAATCGTGAATTACTA
Organism: Lachnospiraceae bacterium; assembly: GCA_025758065.1. Classification (NCBI taxonomy): domain Bacteria; kingdom Bacillati; phylum Bacillota; class Clostridia; order Lachnospirales; family Lachnospiraceae; species Lachnospiraceae bacterium. The sequence continues at coordinate 3,501,892 of CP107199.1, read as the reverse complement.
CTTTTATAGTATAACATAAAAATAGTTGGGAATCATCACTAATAGTTGGTTTGACTTCCTTTGGGTGCGTGTGATTTGAAATCGACTTAATCTATACTATTAGTTATGGAAACACACTAAGGGAGGTGATGTGATGAAGCTCGATACAATCGGCAAGAATATAAGAAAGTTCCGACTTGCGAGGAAATTACGCCAAGAAGATTTGGCTGAGAAAACAGATTTGACAACAAATTATATTGGTATGGTTGAGCGTGGAGAGAAAATTCCGTCACTCGAAACTTTCATAAAGATAGTAAATGCTTTAGGTGTATCATCGGATATGGTTCTTACAGATGTTCTGGAAACGGGATATACAGTCAAGAACTCAATGCTGAATGAGAAGCTTGAAAAACTTGCTCCTGAAGATAGAAACAGAATTTATGAAGTCATAGATACACTTGTGAAGCAGTCAAAGCAAATACTTCCATAAAACACAGAAGTTCGTCCTAATCGACGAGCTTTCTTTTTTCAGTATAAAAAATTTCTGCTATCGACAAATTTTTCGGGACTTCGACAGAGAAAATATGCTATAACAACAACTGTCAGTGATAGACACATACTAATAGACATAGGAGGAAGTAGAAGTGAACGACATTTTCAGACAAATAGCAAAAGAAAATGGAACAACCGAAAAAGCAGTAAAAGAGGAAATGCAGTTTGCCATTCGGGAAGCAATGAAAAGTGCTGAACCGGAAGCAATCGCTTTTTGGAAAGCAGTTGCACCGGACGGAAAAGAGCCGCCGATAGAAAAGGTCATAGCAATGATTGCATTGAATGTTAATAATAGAATGTATAATTGAGGTGCTTCGGCATCTCATTTTTATTATTCTTTAGAAGAGTTGCATTAGGTGTTTGCAAAAAGTGACACCTTGTCGGATAGGAGTTGCAAATAAACCCCTATATCTTGAAAAAATAGATTATTCATAGTATAATGTCAAATGAGTAACTGTAACCAAAAGGAACGGAGAATACGAAGGAGCGTTACAGATGAGAATAAGCTACAACAAACTTCAAAAACTTATGATTGATAATCAAATGAAAAGACAAGATTTAATGCGTGCTGCGGAGATTTCATCGTCTGTTGCAACAAAATTAAATAAGAATGAAACAGTATCCCTTGATGTGCTTATGAGAATTTGCAAAGTATTTCATTGTGATATTGGCGATGTATGTGAAGTCATATTAGACGAATGATATGAGGAGGTCTGAAGATGGCGGCAAGTGGTAAGAAAAATATGTTTAACGAAGCTACCCGTGTTCAAATGCCAGCAATGGTTCATTTGACACGCCTTGGTTATACCTATTTCGGGAAAATAACTGAAGATGTGGCAAGCACAGTATATGACCCTGATACCAATATTTTAATTAACGTTTTCAAGGAGCAGTTCGCACGGCTTAATCCTACCCACGCAGGAGAAGCGGAACAGACATTGAAAACTATTAGGCAGGAATTAGATAATGATGATATAGGACGTAGTTTTTACGAGCGTTTATCGTCTGTTTCGCCTGTTAGATTGGTGGATTTTGAGAATCCAAAGAATAATACATATCATTTTACCGCCGAGTTCACCTGTAAGCGTGACCAAGATGAATTTAGACCGGATATTACACTGTTTGTGAATGGACTTCCGCTTGTATTTATTGAAGTAAAGAAGCCGAATAATCACGGTGGTATGGTTGCAGAAAGCAAGAGAATGAACCAAAAGAGATTTCCTAATAAAAAATTTAGGAGATTTTTGAATATTACACAGTTGATGATTTTCTCTAATAATATGGAATATGACACTATGGGTGGTATTGTTCCGGTTCAGGGAGCATTCTATTGTACGACAGCAAAACAGTCTGCACCGTTCAACTGTTTTAGAGAAGAAAATCCTACTAATTTGGATATTGCACCTTATAATGCAGATTTCCCATATAAGGATATTGACCCGATTGTTGAAAAGAAGATATTGACTGACTTTAATTGTCAGGTTATTCATACTTCTCCGGAATATCAAACAAATTTAGATACTTATACACCGACCAACCGTGTACTGACATCTATGTGCAGTCCTGAAAGATTGCTATTTATATTGAAATATGGAATTGCCTATGTTCGTTTTCATAAAGAAATAAATGGCAAGATAGAGTTTATTGAGCAGAAACATATAATGCGTTATCAACAGATGTTTGCTGCCTTAACAGTAAGAAGTAAGATTGATGAAGGTGTCAATTCAGGTGTTATATGGCATACTCAAGGTAGTGGAAAGACAGCCCTTTCTTATTATCTTACTTATGTTCTTTCTGACTATTTCAGCAAGCAAAATAAAGTTGCAAAGTTTTATTTCATTGTTGACCGTCTTGATTTGTTGAAACAGGCTTCAGAAGAATTTGAAGCTCGTGGATTGGTTGTAAAAACGGCAAGTTCCCGTGCTGAACTTATGGAGCAGTTCCGTAACAATCAGGCACAAGAGGGAAATACGGGAAAACCTGAAATTACAGTTGTAAATATACAGCGTTTTGCTGAAGATAGGTCAAAAGTTGACCTTCCTGCGTATGCAACGAATTTGCAGAGAGTGTTTATTATTGATGAAGCACATAGAGGGTATAAACCAGAAGGCTCATTCTTGGCTAATCTTCTTGATGCGGATAAAAATGCTATAAAGATTGCTTTGACAGGAACCCCGCTTTTGAAAGAAGAAAGAGAATCTTGGAGAGTTTTTGGTAATTATATTCATACATACTATTACGACAAATCAATTTTAGATGGATATACTTTGAAAATTATCCGTGAGGATATAGAAACTCAGTATAAAGAGCGACTTTCTGAAATTTACGAAAAACTTGAAACCTTGGTAGAAAAGAAAGATGTAAAGAAAAGTCAGATTGTTGAACACGATAATTATGTCAAAGAGTTGCTTAGGTATATTATTTCTGACCTAAAGAGATTTAGACAAATTCAGGGAGATAATACGCTTGGCGGTATGGTCATTTGTGAAACAAGTGAGCAGGCAAGGAAGCTGTTTGCATATTTTGATGAAATTCAAGCGGAACTAAATAAAGACGCTTCTATGAAAAGTCATTTGCGAGCTGGACTTATACTTCACGATAGTGATGATAAGGATACGAGAGATAAGATTATTGACGACTTCAAAAATAATATGACAGTTGATATTCTTATCGTTTTCAATATGCTTCTTACCGGATTTGATGCACCAAGATTGAAACGTCTGTATTTTGGAAGAAAATTGAAAGACCATAATCTGTTGCAGGCAATTACAAGAGTCAACAGACCATATAAAGAAAACCATTATGGATATGTCATTGATTTTGCCAATATAAAAAGGAACTTTGAGGAAACAAATGAAGCGTACCTTAAAGAGCTGAACCGTTTTAATGACCCGAATGAAGTTGGTGCGGGAAATGAAACAGATACATTCAAACAGGTTATTGAAGACCCGGCAGAACTTATTAAACAAATGCAGGAAGTGCAGCAGGTTCTTTTTAACTATACCACAGATAATGCGGAAGAATTTAGCTCGGAAATATCCACGATTGAGGATAAGCAGGAATTGCTCAAACTTAAAAAAATTCTTATTGCTGCTCGTGACTGTTGTAATTTGGTAAGAACCTTTGGCGATGATGAGTTGAAGGAAACATTTGCAAAAATGGAATTAACAAAGTTGCCTTCATTGATTTCAGAGGTGCAACATCATATTGATAATATAAATCAGAAAGAACTTTTTGCAAGTGATGATACCACGAAATTGCTTGTCAATGAAGCAATGGAGGATATTACATTTAATTTCAGCAAAATCAGTGAAGAAGAATTGAAAATCGTCGGTGGTAAAGACGCAGTAACAGAAAAGTATAAAAAGACTGTTCGTGCTTTTACACAGAATATCGACCCTGATGACCCTGAGTTTATTACTTTGCAGGAAGCATTTTTGCTTCGCTTCAAGCAACACGGTTTTGAACCTAAGAGTGTATCTGAGATTGAGGAGCAAGGAAAAGAACTGGAAGATATTCTGAAAAAGCTTGATGAATTGCAGAAGAAAAACACGGTTCTGCTGAGAAAATACAATGGCGATGCGAAATTCGCAAGGGTTCATAAAAGAATCAGGGAAGAAAATCTTGCTCGAAAAGCAGCAAATAAACAGCCGATTGTTTCAGAGTATGATATGTCTATTATGAATGTTTTGCTTTCTATTAAGTCTGATATTGACCAGAAAGTGTATGACAGAAATGATATATTGAAGAAAGACGCATATTTTGAGAGAACAGTTATGACACAAATAAAAGCAGGCATTGATAAGTTGGGAGTAGCAAGTGCTCGTGAGGATAGAGTATTTATACAGAGCAGGATTACAAAACAGTATCTTGACCAGTACAACCAGACTTATTCAGTGGCATAAAGGAGAACACAATGGAAGAAACAAAGACGATAAAAGAAAAAACCATAGAGTTGATAGATGCCTTAAAAGCAACTTGTCAGACCTACGGTATGGGAAACGATGGTAACGAATATAAAATTATCACTCAGGTTTTCCTTTATAAGTTCCTTAATGACAAATTCGGATATGAAGTAAAAAAAGTAAGTACGGCTCTTAAAAATGCCGAAAAATGGGAACTTGCTTATGCAGAAATGTCAGAAGATGACCGCTTGGATATTTTTGATAGTTTACCGTCAGATATTCCATTACTTAATCCGGAACATCTTATTGCCAACTTATGGAATCAGCAGGCAAAAGGCGATTTTGATTTAATCTTTGACAGCACGATGACAGATATAGCAGATAAGAATATTGATATATTTTCAACACAAACTGCTCAGAACACGAAAATACCGCTTTTTGAAAAGCTGACACAGTATGTAACAGACGATACAGCAAGAGCACCTTTTGCCCGTGCGTTGGTTGACAAGTTAGTAAATTTCTCTTTTGAAGAAGCATTTGAGAAGCACTATGATTTCTTCGCAGATATATTTGAATATCTGATAAAGGACTACAATACCGCAGGCGGTGGTAAGTATGCAGAGTATTATACTCCTCACGCTATTGCAACGATTATGGCAAGATTGCTTGTTGGAAATGCAACTGATTTACATAGTATTGAGTGTTATGACCCATCAGCCGGAACAGGAACACTTTTGATGGCTCTTGCCCATAAAATTGGCGAAGATAAGTGTACTATTTTTGCTCAGGATATTTCACAGCGAAGCAATAAAATGTTAAAACTTAATCTTATCCTGAACAGTTTGGTATCTTCTCTTGACCACGCAATTCAGGGAGATACACTGATTGCTCCGTATCACAAGAGTGATAATGGACAGGAATTAAGAACTTTTGATTATGTAGTTTCAAATCCGCCTTTTAAGATGGATTTCTCAGATACAAGAGAACGTATAGCAGCAATGCCTGTTCGTTTTTGGGCGGGAGTTCCGAAAGTACCAGCCAAGAAGAAAGAGAGTATGGCAATTTATACGTTGTTCATTCAGCACGTTCTTAATTCATTGAAATCAACCGGAAAAGGTGCGATTGTAGTTCCTACCGGATTTGTAACCGCAAAGTCAGGTGTAGAAAAGAAGATACTACAACATATTGTAGATGAACATATCGTTTATGGCTGTATTAGTATGCCTTCCAATGTATTTGCTAATACCGGAACTAATGTATCAGTATTATTTTTTGATAATTCAAGAAAAACAGATAAGGTTGTATTGATAGATGCTTCAAAACTGGGAGAAGAATATAAAGACGGTAATAATCAGAAACGCAGACTTCGTGATTTTGAGATTGATAAAATTGTCGATACATTTCTTAATAAAGAAGCTGTTGATGATTTTTCAGTTGCTGTTACCTATGATGAAATCAAAGAAAAGAAGTATTCGCTTGCGGCTGGACAATATTTTGATGTAAAAATCGAATATGTTGAATTGTCACAGGACGAGTTTAATGCTCGTATGAATGCCTATGCAGAGAAGTTACAGGAATATTTTGCAGAGGGCGACAAACTGAAAACGGAAATTATGGAGCAGTTAAAGAAGGTAAAGTATGAGTAAACTTACAAAGTACAAATTTAGTGATTTATATGAAATGAGTTCAGGTATATCTTCATCAAAAGAACAAGCAGGACACGGTTCCCCGTTTATATCATTTAGCACCGTGTTTAATAATTATTTTTTGCCTGAAGAATTACCAGATTTGATGGATACATCTCTTAAAGAGCAAGAAATATTTTCTGTAAAAAAAGATGATGTGTTTATTACAAGAACAAGTGAAACCGTTGATGCTTTGGCAATGAGTTGTGTTGCTGTTAAAGACTATCCGAAAGCAACTTTTAGTGGCTTTGTAAAAAGACTAAGACCGAAAACAACGGGAATAGTGTACTCAAAGTATATTGCTTTCTTTTTGAGAAGTAAGTATTTTCGTAAAGTATTAGATTGCAATACGATAATGACTTTGAGAGCAAGTTTTAATGAGGATATGTTTTCATTTTTGTATTTATATTTGCCTGATTATGAAGAACAGGTAAGAATAGGCGATTTATTATATAAAATGGAAATGAAAATCCGAACAAATAATAAGATAAACGATAATTTAGAGCAGCAAATAAAAACAATTTTTACATTTCAGTTTTTGCAAAATGCAAATACTGAATGGAAACAGCAATCATTAGCAGAACTTTCCGAAATGTATCAGCCGAAAACAATTAGTGGAAAAGATTTAATTGCAGACGGGAACTATTTTGTGTATGGAGCAAACGGAATTATTGGAAAATACAATCAATATAATCATTCCGAGTCTGAAATAGCTGTCGCTTGTAGAGGAGCAAGCTGCGGCTCTATTCAGATGACATTACCGTTTTCTTGGATTACTGGGAACGCAATGGTGGTAAAACCGCATTCTGATTTCCCGTATAGAGAATATCTTTATTATTATTTGCTTGCAAAAAATCCAAACTATTTATGTTCAGGTTCGGCACAACCACAACTTACAAGAGAAAACTTAACACTATATTCCTTAAAAGTACCTTCAACAACAGAATTGAATGCTTTTGAAAGTTATGCTGAAAAAGTAAGAAAGATAATTATCAAAAATCAGCAGGAAAATATCGAGCTTTCAACTTTACGTGATTGGTTGCTACCTATGCTGATGAACGGTCAAGCCACCATCAGCAATTGATGTGGTAAATTATCGTTTAATATATCCCATAACTCTTGTGAGTGGCAGGAGTTAAAGCAGGGGACTACCGCTCCATAGTTGTTCTCTAAATTAAATAAAAGGAGAATTGACTATGAAACAGAATTTAATTATGGATATTGTTCAGGGTATGCTACCTTATTTGAACAATGCACAAACACAGCGATTGCAGGAGGTACTGCAACATACGCTTTTTGATTATGAAGTTGCAAAAACGGAAAGTGATAAAGGATTATCGGAGCAGAACTTGGTTGAACTGTTTCTATCGGCAAAGAGAATTGAGGGCTGTTCCGAGAAAACTTTGAAATATTACAAAGCAACTATACAGGCAATGATTGATAGTATAGGTAAAGGTATTAAATATATTGTAACCGATGATATACGCTGTTACCTTACTGAATATCAGTCAAATAAAAATTCAAGTAAAGTTACGATTGATAATATAAGACGAATACTTTCCAGCTTTTTTTCTTGGCTTGAGGACGAGGACTATATTTTGAAAAGTCCGGTCAGAAGAATACATAAGGTTAAAACTGGAACGAATATTAAGGAAACTTATTCAGATGAAGCACTTGAATTGATGAGAGATAATTGCACAGAACTCAGGGACTTGGCAATGATTGATATGTTGGCATCAACAGGTATGCGAGTAGGCGAAATGGTTCTGCTAAATCGAGAAGATATAGATTTTAATGAGCGTGAATGTGTTGTTTTTGGAAAGGGCGATAAGGAGAGAGTCGTTTATTTTGACGCCAGAACAAAAATACATTTGCAGAATTATTTACAGAGCAGAAGGGATAATAATCCGGCACTGTTTGTATCATTAAAAGCTCCTTATGAACGATTGAAAATTGGTGGTATTGAAGTGCGATTACGAAATTTTGGAAAACAATTAGGTCTTAGTAAGGTGCATCCACATAAATTTAGACGTACTCTTGCGACTATGGCAATAGATAAAGGAATGCCCATTGAACAGTTACAGCAGCTTTTGGGACATAGAAAAATAGATACGACTTTGCAGTATGCAATGGTTAAACAGAGCAATGTTAAATTGGCTCATAGAAAGTATATAGGTTAGGAGAAAAATATGATTTATAATGGAAGTTCATATAATGAGAATTGGAAAATTTCCAAATTGGCTGAATTAGGAACATTTGCAAGAGGAGTATCAAAACATAGACCGAGAAACGACCCAAAACTGTTTGAAAATGGGAAATATCCATTAGTTCAAACGGGAGATGTTAAAGAAGCAACTCTTTATTTGAGTAAACATGAACAAGAATATGGCGATTTCGGGCTCAAACAAAGTAAATTGTGGAATACAGGAACATTGTGTATTACTATTGCCGCCAATATTGCGGAAACAGCAATTTTGGCTTATCCAATGTGTTTTCCAGATAGTATTGTAGGTTTTTCAGCATATCCCGAAAAATCATCAGAAGAATTTATGTACTATATTTTTGAGTATATAAAAAAGTCTATACAAAATGCTGCGACAGGTAGTATTCAAGATAACATAAATCTTGAATATTTGATGTCTTTAGATTTTAAAATACCAGAGAAAAAGTATCAGGATATGATAGTATTGATACTTTCTTCAATAGATAGAAAGATACTTATCAATAATGCAATAAACGATAATTTACCGTATCAATCACTGATGGTGGCTTGACCGTTCATCAGTATAGGTAGCAACCAGTCACGTATATTTATAAGTTCCTGATTTTCAGCAAGATTTGAAACAATAGTATTCAGATATTCATTACATAAAGTCGAAAATTTTGTTGCAACTTCAGGATTATATGCAATAATGACTTTTTCGGCTTCAATTGGGCTCAGATTTTGTTGTGATGAGCCGTTTGCTATCATTTCATATTGCTTATGAATAATATCACTTTTAAGCAAAAAGTAAACGAAAACTCGTTGATTTATATTAACTGGTTCAGCCAAAGCTACTCGTTGATTTAATAAACAATTATCGGCATACATAATTCCAACACGTCCTACATTGCCAGTTAATGACATTAAAATGTCTTGTGCTTTTAGTAAGCAATAATCCGGTACATTGTCAGGCAGTACGTTTATATAATTATCGACATTAAGATTTATGCCGTTGTTTTGAACATTTTTTATTGTTAGTAGTTTGTATTTGCCAGATACTTCATACAAATCCGAGGAAAAGGAATAACCGGATTTGAATGTGAAAATATCTGACAATGGATTTGTTGTCCAACCGTCAGGAATAGTACGCTTTAGCTGCTCATTCCAAACCATTTTACCGCCTGATGAACGATATGGTTCTCCGTTTTCATCTGGAAAATCAAACTGAGTGAACCAATAATCGTAAAGTAGCTTGGCTTGTTGCTCTAAATTATCGTTTACAGTAGAAGGAGAAACTATATGATGAGTGTTTCAGATTGGATAAGTATTATTTGTGCGGGAGTTGCTTTAATAGTCACGGTTATTATTGCAGTCTTGCAAATAAGACAAAGCAACCGTATGGAGAGGTTTGAAAAAAGGCAGGACAAGCGTGATGAGCAACGTCATCAAGAAAGTGTAAAAGCACAAGCGGTATCATTTATTTCTAAATATTATAAGGACAGAGGACTTATTCCGTTATGTGCAATAGCCACGATGTATAATGATTTGTTTTATTACAACAGAGAGATGTATAGAGAGTTTTGCTGTTGTACTAAAGAGGTTCAAAATAGAATTTTGGAATATTGTGATTTGGATTTACGAGTCAGTGAGTACAATATTTATGAAAAGTGTTTGGCTGCAATAGAAAGTGTGCTAAATAAACATTTCCCTGATGATAAAAGTGTTTTTTACGATGGAGGGAAGTATTTTGCTCGTAGCTTAGAATATTATGCTGATAAACCAATTCCACATCAAGAGTTTGAGTATCAAAATCATATTACAGATGTTTTGGCTAATGCGTTTAACAGCAATGACAAAAAGAAAACACCAATTCAGCAGTTGTCGGTGGAATATAATTTTGGAAGTTGCAAAGAAATAGAGGCGTGCCAGTTGGTTACTGTTATAGCAGAGTTTGCAGCAATCTATGGGAATAAAAATAAAAACATTGACAAATCATACGGTTCTCCGGGCGGATACGATGGGGAAGTTATAGAAAAAATGGAAGATTTATTCCTTTTAGCCTTATTTGAAATATATACAAATTGTGTTTTATAAATTGAATTATAAGGTAAGTAAAAATGATTTTACAGAGAGGATAAACAAATGGCATTCGATTTTAAGAAAGAATATAAAGAGTTCTATATGCCGAAGAATAAGCCGCAGATTGTGACAATTCCAAAGGCAAATTATATAGCGGTACGAGGTAAAGGAAATCCTAATGAAGAAGGCGGAGAATATAAAACTGCTATTGGTGTTTTGTATGCTGTTGCATATACTCTCAAGATGAGCTATAAGACGGATTACAAAATAGAAGGATTTTTTGAATATGTTGTACCACCGCTTGAGGGCTTTTGGTGGCAGGACAATGTTGAAAGTATAGATTATACTGATAAATCAGCTTTCAACTGGATTTCTGTTATTCGTCTGCCTGATTTTATTACAAAGAAAGATTTTGATTGGGCGGTGGAAACTGCTTCAAAAAAGAAAAAGATGGATTGCTCTGGTGCAGAGTTCTTGAGTATTGACGAAGGTTTGTGCGTACAGATAATGCATATAGGAGCGTTTGATGATGAACCTGCAACCGTGGCGATGATGGATAAATATCTTGAAGAAAACGGTTATGTAAATGATTTTACTGATGAGCGACGCCATCACGAAATCTATTTATCAGACCCAAGAAAAGTTGCACCGGAGAAATGCAAAACGGTAATAAGACACCCAATAAAAAGGCGTAAATTGCTTGGAAATGAGATACAATAATGAATGTAAATTTTGGATTTTCATATATAGGTTTAATATTTTTATTGATGCTGATGCTACCAAATATTGTATGGAGTAAAAATAAGCCGAAAGATTATGATAAGTATGTGAAAAATGAAAACAGGGTACTGCTGTTATTTGAAAGAGTGGGAGAAATTTCTGTAACCTGCTTGTCATTGATATTCAGAGATTTTAATATCAATGAAATATCCGGTTGGACTGTAATACTTTTGATTGCATTTGTTTTGATGGTCTTATATGAGGTGTATTGGATTAGATATTTCAGAAGTGCTAAGACAATGAAGGATATGTACAGCAGCTTACTGGGTATTCCGGTGGCAGGTGCAACATTGCCAGTATGTGCATTTTGTCTATTGAGTATATATGGCAAAAACCCGTTTTTATTTGTTGCAGCAATCATATTGGGGATTGGACATATTGGAATACACTTGAATCATAAAAAAGAAATCGAGTAAAATGAAATTAGGTCGGAGGACAACTAATGGCATCAAGTAAAGAATATTTGAAATTTATATTAGAACAGTTGGCAGAATTGGACGAGATTACTTTCCGTGCGATGATGGGCGAATATATTATTTATTATCGTGGTAAAATTGTCGGCGGAATTTATGATGACAGATTACTTGTAAAACCGATAAAATCAGCAATTTCATATATGCCGACAGCTACCTATGAATTGCCGTATGATGGGGCAAAGGAAATGCTGCTTGTGGAAGATGTTGATAGTAAGGAGTTTTTAACAGGGTTGTTTAATGCGATGTATGACGAATTGCCAGCACCTAAGCCTAAAAAGAAAAAGTAGACAGATACTATTGATGGAGCGATTGGTATATAAAAATTATGGAAACAAAGCCAAGAATTTTATATTTACAAAAGATTTTACTGGAAAGAACCGATGAAGAAAATCCTCTTTCCACAACACAGTTAATCAATATATTGAATGATGAATATGGAATATCTGCACATAGAACGACGGTCACAAAAGATATTGCTGCACTTCAGGAGTTTGGAATGGACATTGTTACTATCCATTCTACTCAAAGCAAATACTTTGTAGCTAGTCGTAAGTTTGAATTGCCGGAACTGAAACTGCTGATAGATGCGGTAGAGTCATCGAAGTTCATTACAAAGAAGAAAAGCGAAACTTTGATTGAAAAGATACATACGATGACTAGTCCAGGGCAGGCATCGAAGCTGAAGCGTAATAACTATGTGGTCAATCGTATTAAGCCGGATAATGAACAGATATATTATATCATCGACGCTATAAATGACGCCATCAATGCAGGTAAACAGATTTCTTTCCAGTATTATGATTATACCGGATTAAAGAAAAAGGTTCTGAAGAATAAGGGCGAAGTGTATAAGTTCAGTCCGTATAAACTTCTCTGGTGTGGGGACTATTATTATGTTCTCGGATATTCAGAGAAGAAAAGCAAGGTTATCAATTTCAGGGTAGACCGTATTGCTTCCAAACCTGAGATACTGGATAAGGATATTATCCCAATGCCCGATGATTTTGATATTGAGAATTTTACAAAAGAAGTGTTCTTTATGTTCTCAGGAGAGAAAGTTCTTGTGGATTTACGGTGTGATAACAGTCTGATGAAAACAATGGTAGACCGTTTCGGAGAAGATGTGACAACCCTTGCGTATGATATGACTTCTTTCAGAGTACAGACCGAAGTATCAGCCAGTCCTACCTTTTTCGGTTGGGTATTTGGCTTTAATGGAAAAGTACAGATACTTGCACCGGAAAGTGTGAAAGAACAGTACAGACAGATGATTGCAAAAGCCGATGAGGATATGCAGGAGAGTGAGTAGTGATTCGTAAATGATTTAGAATTTGTGTGAAAAATCAATTATTATGAATATGAAAATGATATGTTTTTAAATTGTGCAGACGGTCTGCACAATTAGGAAGGAGCCAATATGCTTACACCGTCAAATCAATATTTGCAGGCAGTAGAGGAAATAAATGATTATGTCAATCAGGCTAAATGCAGAGCTTCTGTCAGTGTAAATAGTGAGATAATGAAAACAAATATATTTATTGGAAATGTTATTATCCGCAATTCTGAGTGGGGAAATAAATTTGTAGAAAATCTGTCTAAGGATATGAAGATGAGATTTCCAAGTGCAAAAGGTTATTCTGTCAGAAATTTAAAGTATATGAAGAAATTTGCACAGATTTTCACGGAAGATGATGTAGACGAGTACGGATTGGGAAGAATTACTTGGAGTCATCATCAGATATTGATGAGTAAAGTGTCAAATCGAGAAGAATATATATGGTATCTGGAAAAAACTTTAGAACATAAGTGGTCGGTTGATGATTTGGCTTCCCAAGTTAAGAGTCAATTATATGAGCGACAGGCAGTTGCTAATAAAATATCAAATTTTGAAAGACGATTACCGGCTGAACAAAAGGATATGGTATTAAGCACAATGAAAGACCCATATATGTTTGATTTCATTGATTATACGGAAGAAATGTTGGAAACAGATATAGAAAATGAACTTGTAAAAAATGTTACTTCTTTGTTGATGGAATTAGGCACTGGTTTTGCCTTTATGGGACAGCAGTATCATCTTGAGGTTGGGGGAAAAGATTTTTATATAGACCTTCTTTTCTATAACACAAAGATTAGATGTTATGTGGCAATAGACCTTAAAACTGGCGAGTTTAAGCCAGAACAGGCAGGAAAGATGAATTTTTATTTATCTGCTTTAGACGATTTAGTGAAAGCTCCAGAGGATAATCCATCAGTGGGACTTATTTTGTGCAGAGATGAAAATAGAACAATTGCAGAGTATGCATTGAGAGATATGTCAAAACCGATTGGTGTCAGTGAATATCACTTATGCACGGATTTACCGTTAGATTTGAAAAATGCATTACCTGCCGTAGAAGATATTAGAAGTAGAATTGATATGAAAAAGTAATTTGTGCAGACGGTCTGCACAAATTGCATTGAACAAAAAAGCCTTTATGTGCGGAAATTTTCAATGGAATAAAAATGACAGATATGTTGTATCAGTGTTATGGAGTGAAGGATAATACATAGTAAAAGAGTTCTTAAAGATTTTAGACTCAGTGAATCCAAAATAAATGCGACTATTACCAAAGATTTATACATTGCTTAGATTGTTGCCTCAGTGTGGCAACAATCTAATTGTGCAGACGGTCTGCACAAATTGCAGGATAAAAGTTCATTGAACAAAAAAGCCTTTATAGGCTGTAATTTTCAATGAAAACAAAAACTTTACTTTTAACATTGGTTGAGTTAAAAAGAAATAAATTGAGTTAAAAGGTGCAGAGGTGTTAGCAAATTGCGACACCTCTTTTCTTTTGCGAAAAACCTACTTGAAAAAATTTTCGTATCAGGTATAATAAAACTATCGAAAGCAGAGTGCTTCCGATAGAAAAGAAAGCGAGGTGCAGGTATGAGAAGCAAGAGTCCTGAACTTATGAGTGAGATAAAAAAGTATATTGAGGATTATTACCTGCAAAACAGACAATCCCCATCGACTACAAAGATTGCTGAAGCGGTTGGCATTGCCAGAGGTACAGCATACAAATACTTGGTAGAGATGGCTGAGAAGAATATGATTGAGTACGACGGGCAGGAAATTAGTACAAATGTGACCCGTAAGTACAGTGGCGAACAGACACAGACACCGATTGTGGGTTCTATTCCTTGTGGCAGTCCTCAGTATGAGGAAGAAAATATTGAAGAATATGTATCGCTTCCTACTGCTATTTTCGGCAAAGGAGATTTCTTTATATTAAGAGCAAGCGGTCAGTCTATGATTGAAGCAGGGATTGATGACGGCGACCTTGTGGTTGTCAAAAAGCAGGTAGAAGCCAAAGAGGGCGATATAGTAGTTGCCCTTGTGGATAATCAGAATACATTGAAACGTTACTTCCGAGATGATGAGAATCAGAAAATCATTCTCCACCCGGAAAATAAGAAGATGAAAGACATCATTGTAGATGAGTGCTGCATTCAGGGTGTGGCTTGTCACATCATCAAAGAATTATAACAGAGGACAGACGAATGAGAACACTTGAAGGAATTCGCTATCTAATCAATTTGGATAGTGCGGAAATACAACAGAACTTTGCCGGAGGAGTTGCACCACCGGACAAGGTGGAGTCGGAGGTGGACACAACTTGAGTATTTATATGTCAAGAGCCGAGTTGGAAGAAATCAGCGAAGGCTTGATAACAGCTTATGCTAATAAGTTTAGCAATCGAGTGATTCAATCCATCGACATAGAACATTTCATTACAGAATTTCTTATGTTACGAATTGAATACGCTTCTTTCGCAGAAGATGATGCAGGCAGGATTGGCTTTCTGGCAGATGGAGCAACACCACTGCTGGTACATCAGGACGGAAAAATTATTCCCTTTGTTTTCCCGAAAGATACCATCGTACTTGATAAATTTCTTCTTGCTGAAAAGGAGCAGGGACGTCGCAGATTTACAATGGCACACGAAGCGTCACATCATATCTTGAGTAAGATGTATGCAATGCCGAGTGAAGGACGCTTTCATGCAGAGTATGACAGTGAGCGTAGTTATTCCAAAGAGGAACTGGCTCAGATGTTTGCGTCTGTTGAGTGGCAGGCAGATACAATGGGAGCTTCGCTTCTTATGCCGAGAAGAATTATTGAAAATGCCTTGGCGAAATATAATCAGTCAAATCCGATAAAAGTTTATGGCGATAATACCATTACTTCAAAGGATAAAGCAGTTATCCGCAGAATGGCAGCTTATATCGGAGTATCTTATACAGCCTTGGTTATCAGATTGAGAGATATGGGGCTATTTGAGTATCACAATATCCTTGAGTACATTTCCAATGAGTTAAATCTGGGAGGTGTTTCACAATGAGGTTACAGACTCAGGTAGCACCTGAAATACAAAAGAGATTGCTTCTGTCAAGAGTAGAAGCAGAAAGTCTGAAAGAGCGTGATATTCTCTGCCCGACTTGTGGGTTCAGGATACAAAGAGTATTTTCAGACGCAACCGGACATTTGAGTGTGAAGTGTCAGAAATGCAAGAATGTCCATATCTTAAATCTCGCTTACTTCCGCAGAATCCGCAGGAACGGATATAGTAGGAATTGCAGGCGATGAATATTACAAGTAAATATCGAAACGATTTCTAATCGAGTAAGCGGAGATAAGCAATTTATTTGCTAAACTACCAAGCACCGTACGAAGCCGGATAAGTGAAGAATAGAAGTATTCTTTGCTGTCCAGATTCGACGGTGCTTTTTTTGTTGCTGTTTTATTCGATTATGCTTCGTGCAGTATTAGGTCTTTTCCCTTACTTGGGAAAGGACTTTTATGTTTTATAACGCATGGCAGTGCCAGATAGCTGAGTACCCGTAATCTCCGAAGTTTGAAACTTATCAATTTTTCAAAATTCAAAGGAGATTACGAAAATGACAAACATACTTACATTAGCAGAACAAGAAGAATTATTTGCAAAGGATTGTAAACTGATAAACCTTAAATACGAATATAACGGTTATACCGGAGATGAAAGATGGGCGATTATTACGGAATTATCGGTAAAAGAGCTTTGGGAGAAGTATCCCCTTGTTATAGAAAGATATTCTCCGTTTGTTCATCTTTCCATTGCACAGGGAGAAGTGATTGACGATGCAAACCGAAATGAGGACAAGTATGCAAAGAGAAGCAGTCGCACACTTGACTGCTATGGATACGACGATGAAATGTCCTCACAGTTCCATAAAGAACTTGCCATTATGTTTGACGACCCGTTTGAAAGAGCAGAGGAAGAAAGACTTGAACTGGAAAGAGAAGAATTGCGTCAGTGTGAAATCGGGAAAGCAAGAATAGCACTTTCAATGTTGCAGCCACTTCAAAGGGAACGCCTTATGAAGAATGTGTGCTGCGGTCTGAGTTCCAGAGCAATTGCAAAGCAGGAGGGCGTATATTACAGCTCCGTGGATAAGTCCATTGCAGCGGCAAAGAAAAACTTTATCAAATTTTATGAAAATCTCTGATTTTGGGTGTGCATTTCAGCACCCTTTGTCCAAATGAGTGAAGGGGTTATTTCATTCCGGATACGAATGACACTTTAAAAATTAGATTCTTGTGAGGTTATGTATATGAAAGAAAAAATGATTTGTCGTGGGGATTTATTCTACTATGACTTTGGAGATAACAGTGGTTCAGTACAAAGCGGAGAGCGTCCGGTGCTTGTCGTTCAGGCAGACGATTATAACCAGAATGCTCCGACGATTATTGTTGCAGCGGTTACAAGTGTAATCAAGAAAAGATATTTGCCATCGCACATTATTCTCGGCGAGGAGTTTGGACTGAAGAAACCGTCAATGGTTCTTCTGGAGCAGATACGGACAGTCAATAGAGAGGATTTGCGTGAATACATAGGTACGGTAGATGATGATAAACTTTTCAGGCAGATAAACGCAACTTTGAAAAAGACTTTTGGACTTTGGGTTTACAAGCCGGAGGGGAAAGAAAATATTCGTTGTCTATGCCCGAAGTGCCTGAATGATTACATCCACAATCCGGACTATATTGTAAGGCGACTTGACCCATTTGCAAAGCGAAAAGACAGATGTGATAAGTGTGATGGGGATGGTTGGGATTATGTTGTTACCGACAGATATTCATCCAAGAAAGAAAAGAGGTGCAAGAATGTCTAATAGCAGTGTAAAGAAGCTGAGTTATAATGTACCTCTTTGGCATAAGCCTAATTTGTCGATTGAAGAAGCATCTATATATTCCAATATTGGAACAGGAAAACTTTATGAAATGACGGAAAAGCAAGATTGCCCGTTTGTACTTTGGATAGGAAGCCGCCGAATGATAAAGCGAAAAATTTTTGAGGAATATATTGCAAATCAGTATTCTATTTAATGAAAAAGTCAAATCTGCGATGAGCAAATTCGCATCGTTGGCTCAGTGTAGATTTTTAAGTATGCTGTAACCACGCAAAGGAGGTTACAGCATATGAACAACGAAAAAGATGAAACAATCTATAATGTCCCACTTTGGGAGAAAGTAATGCTTACAATTGATGAAGCCGCAGCTTATACAGGTGTTGGAAGCAGAAAAATCAGACAGCTTACCGATAATGAAAGATGTCCGTTCGTTTTATGGAATGGCTCAAAGCGACTTATCAAGAGAGAAGAATTTGTTGAATTTATAAAAAAGCAGTATTCGATATGAGGAGGTATTATTGTGAGTAATCCAGTAAAAAAAGAAAGATTAGAAGTACCGATATGGCATAAGCCGTATCTGACCATTGATGAAGCTACTGCCTATACCGGCATTGGCAGAGAAAAACTTCGTGAAATGACAAGGTTTGCTGATTGTCCATTTGTGTTATGGGTGGGAAAACGCCGAATGATAAAAAGAGAATTGTTTGATGAGTACATTGAAAAAATGTATGAGATTTAGGAGGTGGAACGATGAATGTGGATTTTGCAGATGAAGAAATGATTGCTTATCGGGAAAGTCTTATAGAAAAGAAAAAAGAGCAGCCATTTTGGAAAAAGAAATGTTTGTCGGTAAATGAAACAGCCGCTTATACAGGTATCGGAAGGGGAAAAATACGAGAGTTGATGAAAAGGAAAGACTGCAATTTTATGACGACAGACGGTTATCAGGTGTATGTCATCATCGATAAATTTGTGGAATTTTTAAATAGCAGGAATGAAATATAGGAGGAACAGCCGTGGCAAGACCAAAACGAAAAGATAAAACAAGGACAGTTCTTCGCACGGGAGAACTTCAAAGAAGTGATGGAAGTTATCAGTACAGTTGGACTGATGAAAATCATAAAAGAAGATATGTTTATTCAAAAACGCTTGAAGCACTCAGGATTAAAGAGGAAGCGATTGAGAAAGACAAAAGTGATGGCATAAAAGCGGAAGCACGATATGTTACACTCGATGATTTATATGAGTTGTGGAAAGACCTGAAGAGAGGATTGAAAAACAACACTTTTGAGAATTACAAATATATTTATGAAACCTTTGTACGTCGGCAAATCGGTTCTAAGAGAGTTTCAACATTTTTGAAATCAGATATTAAGAGATTTTATAATTATCTGGTTGATGAGCGAGGATTGAAGCCAGCAACGGTTGATGGTGTCCACAACATTCTTCATCAGATATTTGATATGGCGGTTGATGATAACTATATCAGAAACAATCCGACAAATAATGTTTTAAGGGAATTGAAAAAAGCTCATTGCTTCAAGACAGAGAAACGCAGGGGACTTACTCGACCTGAGCAGGAATTGTTTATGGATTATCTGAAGAACTCTAATACAGCAGTGTATTGGTATCCGGTGTTTGCAGTAATGCTTGGAACGGGGTTGAGAGTTGGAGAAGTTACTGGACTCAGATGGTGTGATATTGATTTGGAAGATGGGATTATAGATGTTAATCACACGTTGGTTTATTATGACCACAGAACTTCTGAAGGAAAAAAGGGCTGCTATTTCAATGTGAATACTCCAAAGACAGAAGCAGGAAATAGACAAGTTCCGATGCTCGATTTTGTTAAAGAAGCATTTGTTATGGAAAAAGAAAGACAAGAACTGCTAGGGGTTCACTGCGAAGCGACCATAGATGGATATACAGATTTTATATTTCTCAATCGCTTCGGACAGCCACAACATCAATCGACTTTGAATAAGGCAATCCGACGCATAATCCGTGATTGCAACGATGAGCAGTTTTTGAAAACAGAAAACCCAGAAGTGCTTTTACCACATTTTAGTTGTCATTCGCTCAGACATACATTTACAACAAGAATGTGTGAAGCAGGTGTAAATATAAAAGTTATTCAGGATACACTCGGACATAAGGATATAACAACAACCTTAAATATCTATACTGATGTAACAAAGGAACTAAAAAGAACCGAGTTTGATGGACTGGATAAATACTTTAATAATTCAATAGCGTAGGAAAAAGTGGCGTACTTTAAAATGAAAATTGGTACGCTGCTTTTTTTGTCTGATTGACTTATTCAATAATAAAGATTATAATTTAGTAAGTAATCCGATTGAAGAACCCATTCTCTCAATCGGGATTTACATCAAATACATCCAATAATACAACTGCTTATGCGGAAAGTAATCAATTTTAAAGGTAAACAAGGCTTTTTATCTGGTTGAAAAAAGCAAAGTAGGGAGTTGCTCAGGAATATGAGTGGCTTCGGAATTGCGTCGGAGAAAGTCCCGACAATGAAGAGCTTGGATAAATAAACCTAGTGTTTATGCGGGATTGAGGCATTTGAGTACGTCAAAGGACGCATTAAAAGACGTATTTTGGCATAGTCATTTACATCAGTATGAAAGAGTACACAATCTGAAAAGAATAAGACTCAATCGAATATGAACTACTAAGAGGACATTTTCTAAAGAAATTTAGAAGATGTCCTCTTTTTTGCGTTATGGAGAAAATACGTCATTTGTTATGAAGTCAAAGTGAAAGGAGCACAGCAATGGATGAATCAAAGAAGAAAGATAGATATGAGGATGCAAAAAAGTTTGTAAGATATTCAGATGGTGCAAAGATGTACAGTATGGGAATGACAAAATTTCAAGAAGTGGCTAAGGATGCCAAGGCTTGTTATAAGATTGGTCAGCTTGTACTTGTTAATACAGAAATATTGGATAAGTATCCTATGACCGGGAGACAAAAGAAACGAAGATACAGACGCTTGCGGCAGAACTTGATCAGTTATCCTATGATATTGACACTTTTGAATATAGAGACTTGGTACCGGACAGGGAAGCACAGGTTCAGATGATTGCAAATGATATAAGAAGCGGCAATGTGAAGCCATTACAGATTTTTTTGCAGACATCTATTGATGGGGGAATTGACGAGGACAGTGAAAGACAGGCAAAAGAGCTGATTGCTAAGCTGGCAGAATATAAGCCGCTTGCCAAGATCGAGGAGCTGGAGGAGCAGAATTATAACATGATTGATGACAGGCTTAATAATGGTGTGGAGAAATTCAATCGTGAGGAAGAAAAGAAAGAACAGCAGGAAAAACCGCAGGCACGTTCTTCCTTAAAGGAGCGGCTTGTAGCCAAGCAGAAGGAAGTAGCACAAGGAAAGAATAAAGATGCTAAAGAGCAGGATAAGACTAAAAAAACGAACAGGGAGGAGATATAGGAATATGAATAATCTATTTACGGTAGAAGAAACGAATTTGATATGTATTTTCCAGAGTGACAGCAGGGCAAAGGTTATAGAGGGCATTCATAAGGCAATGAAACATATCGACGATGATGAACTTTTAGAATTGTCGGTGCGTGTGGCAGGAAAACTGGAAAGCATAGGTGATGAAGAATATGCCAGATTAGTGTTGGAAGCGGCAGAATAAAAATATGGTAGTCATTAGGTGCCCCTTTTGACTACCGTTTTTTTGTTAAAAATTAAAGAGGAGCCGGATCACTCCGACTCCTCCAAGTATGTGTCCGCAAACACATACCCCAATTGCTATCTATAATATACTATAGGCAGGTAAAATATGCAAGCATTATATGGAATTTTTTAAGATGCGTTAAACATTAACAAGCTACAAGATGGGATTATTCTTTTTCCTGGACTGCTCTGAGGTAAAATCGGGCTGTGTCTGACCGAGGTATTGATTCAGATTTTCCAGTTTTCGGTTTAATGATTGAACCTCTTTTTCACAGTTCTTGTAGGTGGAAGTCAGTTCATTTTTCTGTTTCATTAGTTCCTGATATTCCGCTTTTAGCTTATCAACATTCAATCCTTTTAAGTTTATCCCAGTCTGCTCAAGTACACGTCGTGCACCGCCATATAGAATGAGCTGGCTTTCGTATCGGCGGAAATATGCGTCTGGATTCTTTGACTTTTTGTAGGCGATGTGATAGGAGCGGTTGGTTTTGTACTGCTCGGCATATTTGATGATTTCTGCAAGGTCTTTCATGTGGTGTTCCAGTTTCACAACGCTCTGTTTGGCAGATTTTCCGGCTTCGGTTTTCACAGTAATCTGATGCTTCAGATCGGAGAGAGAACCAAGAGGTGGAAGCGGTTATGTTGTCAAAAAAGATAGTCAGGTTCTTGAAAAGTGGTTTTCTGGTAATTAGTATAGGTTTTTCGATGGGGATTTCGGGATGTAAAGGGAATACAGAAGAACCAGTATCTTCTGAACCTATTGAAATTGTCAGTGAGAAAGGAATGGATGACAATTTTATAAATATTCCGATAGATATTTATGCGGAAGCCACAACAAAAAATAAGCTGAAGGATATGGAAACAGTACGTAAAGTTGTAGAAAGATTTGGGGAATGTGGATATGCGGCAGTTGATTGTGAAAATCGAGTTGATATGACACAAATACAAAATGTGATAGATTTTTGTGATTCGGTGGAAAAACAAGAAAAAGCAGAAGTGACAATACTCCAAGTGAGCAGTCTGGGAGGATTTTCGGTCTACCATTTACAGACAGAAAAAGGAGTGGTTCATGTGAAAAGATGCTATTACGGATACAAAGATGGGATTATGAAAAGTGAGGATGAAGGTGAATATCAAACCGATTATTGGAGATATACCGATGATGGATATCTGATGTTTTCTGGAACTTATTTTTCAGAAGAATTGTATGTATTAACATTAAGTTCTGCAGAAGAGCATGTAGCATTTCGTATACTGCCATTGGATGCAAAGTGTCGGGAATTAAATGAAAAATATCTTTTGCCAATAGGATATGAGTTAAATAATATGTTTTTAGTGGATTGGAATGAGGATGATTTTGGAGAACTGAATTTCTATGATATGTTTGATTTGTTGTATCCAAAGTTGCATAATGAAAAATTTCCATATGTAGCAGATGATAACTTAGGCATAGGTGCAGTTTATCATATTCCTAAAACAGAGTTTGAAAATGTAATTATGGAATATTTTAATATCGACAGTGATAAATTGCAGAAAAAAACTATTTACGATTATCAAACTCAAACATACGAATATAAACCAAGAGGATTTTATGAGATAGAGTATCCAGAATATCCATATTCCGAGGTGGTTGGGTATACGGAACATTCGGATGGAACGATTACGCTCAATGTTCATGTAGTATATCCGTATGCAGGAGATTCTGATGTATATATGCATGATGTTACGGTCAGACCGTTATCTGATGGTAGAGTACAGTATGTATCAAATTACATTGTTTCAGAGGAAGAAAATAACAACATTACATGGCATACGCCACGCTTAACCGAAGATGAATGGAATAAAAGAAAAAGGATATCCGGTTACAACGATGAAAGCATATGCAGCAATGGAAAATTATAAAAGAGTTGAAGCGTTTCTTAAAAACTGTCAGGACGAGAAGGCAGGTTCGGTAGTGCTTTATGAGTTACATTCGGACGGAGGCATTGGCAGAGATAAATTTATTTTTGATGGAAAAGATATGTATTTAATAAGTGCATGTGCTACATGGAACAGCAATGATACCTACGGAATGTCCTATATATCTTATGCAAGGATAAAAGAGTGGAAGTATACAGAGAAAGGATGGTTTGGGTATGAGTTATGTGTTCCAGAACCACCGGAAGTTACCGAGATTGTTGATGGAAGTTGTTTGGTAAGAATAAAACCAATGACTAAGGAACAAAGGGAAATGTCAGAAAAATGTGTACAAGGTCTGGGGTATCAGGGAAATAATCTTTTATGCTCGAATTGGGATGCTGACCATATGGAAAAACTGGATTATAATGGAATGTATGAATATCTGTTTGCCATGAAATATCACAAGGCGTTTGATGCCGAGGATTATCCAAATGGAATACCAAAAGAGGAATTTGAAAATTTAATTATGGAGTATCTTCCGGTGACGGCAGAGCAGATACGGGAATATGCGGTGTTTGATGAGAAAAACCAAACGTATTATTGGGCGCGACTTGGATGCTTTAATTATGCACCGACTTTCTTTGGAACTTCTCTGCCGGAGGTTATCGACATCAAAGAAAATGAGGATGGGACAATCACATTAACAGTTGAGGCGGTTTGCGACATGGTCATTTGTGATGATGCAGTCATAACCCATGAACTTACGGTAAGGTTTGCAGAGGATGGCAGTTTTCAGTATTTGGGGAATGAAATCCTAAATGACGGAATTATGCACATACCAGACTACCAATATCGAATTAAAGAATGATTTGATAATAGTTGTGTTTTGTGGTAATCTTACAGGCGTAAGAAAAGGAAGGAGGACACATGAAAAAATTAAAAGTAGTTGGAATATTGGCAGCAGTTGTATTAATAGGAGGAGTTGTTTCAATTCCGCTTATAAATAACCATACAGCCTATAAGGTGGAAAAGACATTATGTGAAATTCCGCTGCCAGAGGAAACGGAATTGATAGAGTCACTGTCACAAGCAGGGAAGCTGACAGGAAACGGAAATGGAATGCAGTATTTCGGAGCAATTCTAATTCGAAGTGACTTATCTTTGGAAGAATTGGATGCTTACTATTCAAGGTACAGAAGTAATGAGTGGGAATGTTTGGTGAAAATTCAGGAAGGGCAGTCCATTGAGGGGATTGATCACGGGACACTACAATTTGCGGAAGAAATAAAGGACAGGGGTTATTACATTGTATATTCTTGGGGAAGTGGAAATTCTCTATTGGATGAATTGGATATACGTGGACACTAAAAAGGAGCAAGATGAATTATGAAATATATTTCCAAAATCAGTAAAATCAGTAGCTTCATATTTTACATATTTCTATTCTATTGGAGAGATTTCCAAGGAGGATTCCATCCAATAAGAGGAGAAATCGCCACTCATGTTTTCGTTACCATATCCGATTTCTTGAACATAGCTGTAAACGTCAGAGGCTCCAAGCTGTTCATCTACTGCTTGAAAATACCAATTCACAGAGGAGTTCATTGCAGACTGTAAGGTCTGATCTGCGTTCCATGCTTCAAATGGATAGGTTTCTCCATTCCATGCAATGAACGAATTTTCCGGTGTAATGACGCCTTCTTCCAATCCGAACAAAGCATCGTATATCTTGTAGGTGG
The DNA here is from genome assembly GCA_025758065.1 of Lachnospiraceae bacterium. Classification (NCBI taxonomy): domain Bacteria; kingdom Bacillati; phylum Bacillota; class Clostridia; order Lachnospirales; family Lachnospiraceae; species Lachnospiraceae bacterium. The sequence continues at coordinate 3,476,650 of CP107199.1, read as the reverse complement.
AGTTTGGAGCAACCCGTAAGGTGGCATGCTCCATGTCATGTATACTCCATGCATCGTTTTCCAAATCGTATAAAACAAAGCTGCCTTTGTATTCTCCGAAGTATGTGGAGAGGTCTACATAGGAAATATTCTCAGAAGAGGAATCCCATTGGTAGTGGCTTCCATCTGCTGCGTATGTAGAAATAAAAGGTGTAAGTCCCATTATTAGAACTGTGGTCAGTATAAAAGCAGTCATGCCTTTTAACTTCTTGTAAAACGTTGGTTTCTCATAAGAAGCGATGTTGATAATGCGACGCTTTATTTGTTTCATGTTTCCGCTAAGGCTGGCAGCAAACGGAAAAGGAGAAATGGAGACCTTTTCTATAAAGTTAATCAGCGTATTTCCATAATTCTCATAATCGTCTTCTTCCAGCATTTTCAGAACAGAAGTGTCACAAGCAACTTCTCTGTCATTACGCATTTCTCTTAGTGCAAACCAGACAAAGGGGTTAAACCAATAAAGCACTCCGGCAAAGTTCATAAGATAATTGGCAATGGCATCCTTATGTCTGTAGTGTTGCAGTTCATGCAATAGCATATATCTCATATCAGATTCATGATAATCTGAGATTAAATGAATTGGCAGATAAATACATGGTTTCAAAAATCCTACGATAATAGGTGATTTCAAAAAAGCGGTACTGTACACAGGAATATTCCTTGTTATTTTCATCTCATTCAAGCATTTGTTATACAGTCTGCGAACCTCTGGGTTCTGAAGGGGGAGCGCAGATCTCTTTATTATGCGTAAACGAAGAGAAGATTTGATTACCAATATCATCATCGCAAGCATTCCCACAATCCATATACCTAATAAAATATATCCGGTAACGGATGGCGTGTCTTTATTTACAGAAAGGGCAAAGTCATTCATCCAATTTGTAGTACCAGATAAACCGGTATCCATAACATTATTTGCACCAACATCGGCATGAGAAGCGGAAGAGTTTCTTACGCTACTGAGCCATGAGAAAATTTGCGGAAAACTAATTAGACGGAAGGGGATAAAAGGCACTGCTAAAAGTCCGAGTAACAGCAACCATAGATTATACTGCATCCGGCTGGACAAGTTGTTTCTGAATACCCATTTGGCTATCAAAAGAATTCCAACGATACCGCTGATAAATACATTGCATAATAAAAAGCGTATCATGAAATTAGCCATGTTAATCGCCTCCTTTTTTGGAACTCTTGGAAAGAAGGGAGCGAAGTGTTTCAATTTCTGTTTCAGACAGTTTATCGTTTTCTATGTATGCAGATAGCATAGAGGTAATGTCACCATTATAGTAGCGATTCAAGAAAGAATTACTTTCTTGACTAATATATTCACACTCTTTTACTAACGGTGTGTAAACAAAAACACGACTTTGTTTTTCATAAGTGAGAACACCCTTGGTCACAAGACGCTTAATGAGCGTTTGGATAGTTTTGGGACTCCAGCTTGTTGTTTGTAGTAATTTTTCTGTTATTTCATTGGTGTTAATGGGGGCATATTTCCATACAATTTTCATAACTTCAAATTCTGCTTCCGAAATTTGTGGTAAATTCTTCATGTAAATCACTCCTTAAATCTTACGCCTGTAATAAAAATAGTATATTCTGTATTTGTTGAAATGTCAATTTTGGAAAAATAGTTGACTGTAAATCTTACTTATGTAATAATTGAATTATTACATAAGTAAGATTTGAGGAGGTGGAAAGTTATGGGGAAAATGTTGCTGTTGTCATTTGAAAATAGTGAAGATGATGTTATTAGCGAGATATTAAGCATATTAGAAAATAAGCAAATGAAAATATGTGAAAATAGGAACATAAAAAAATGCTTAGAATTTCAGGGATTAACAATAAATGCTGAAAAACGGTTGGCGGTAAAAGGAAACAAAGAAATAGAATTTACTTTTACAGAATTTGAGATTCTTTTACTGTTAGCGCAAAATGCTGGAATGGTATTTAGCAAGGAGAAAATATATAATCTTGTTTGGAAAGAGCCATATTTTGGCGATTATAATATTGTCATGAGCCATATCCGCAACCTGCGTGGAAAAATAGAAGATAATCCAAGTAAACCAATTTACATACAGACTGTATGGGGAGTAGGGTATCGCTTTAATAAAAATTTAAGCAGTGGTCTGTGAGTTATAATTCAGATCACTGCTTATTTTTCTTTTTTAACACCCAAGAGATATTCACAAGATACATGAAAAAATTCAGCAAGGGCAACCACTTCATAATCCGGTACAAAGCGTGTTCCTTGTTCAATGCGTAATACAGTCAAATCACTAAATTCATATCCGGCAAGTTGGAGTTGTTCAGCTAATGCTTTTTGTGATATATGCTTTTCGGCTCGTAATTCTTTTACACGTTGTCCAATAAGGTTTTTGGAATTGTTTTCTTTATTCCAGTAAATCTTCATTCAAATACCAACTTTCTAAAGATGAAGTGCTACATGATTGATTTTACGGAATAATGTTGATAATATACTTCTAAAGATGAAGTATAAGAAAATAAATTTATTTGATGTAATATTGGGATTGATAATACTGACTGCAAAATGCAATACTTATATGGAAAGGTGGATACAAAATGAACGAAGTATTTGAAACAGTAGCAGAGGTATTGGAGGAGCTTAGAAGCGAAGCAGAAGAACGAGAGTATTCTGTTCATACAAACGAATCGGAAAATGCAGATAAAGCATTGAAAAAGGCGAATCGGGAATATGAAACGGTGTTGGCTGAGCTTTCAGCAGAGCACAGAGAATTTTTTGAAAATTATATGGATATAGTGGATCACGCTCATTTTCAAGAAGAACAAAGAGCCTACTATCAGGGGATGGTAGATGTAATGCAGATATTTGACGGATTGGGGATTTTAAAGGAAAGAAATAAAGTGAAAGAAGTGCTTATGCATATCAAAAAATAGTTCAAACAGGGTGGATGGCTTACCGGGAAGCTGACCACCCTGTTTTTCTTCAGAATAATTCAGAAATAATCCAGAAAAAATCGAAATCTTTCTGCTATTCTGTCTCATGGGTTTTATATGTACGAAGATAGGCTTCCACAAGTGCAAGAATAGTGGTGATCTGATCGTCCGTACATTCTGAAAGATAAACCAGTAGCCTTTGGTAATCCAGATTATCGGTTGGAGCTGCCGGATAAAAAAACGGATCGGCAGAGATATGTAAAGCACGAATGAGTTGTCCGAGTTTTTCAAGACTTGGAACATTGCCATGATTTTCAATCTCTTTGATATATCTTGATGAGACACCGGATTTTTCGGATAACTCATCATAAGTCAGCTTTTGGTCTAATCTGGCTTTCTTCAGGCGAAAACCCATGTCTTTATCAATTTTCTTAGATTTAGCCATATCATGCACCTCCGTATATAGTGTATAGTTCACGATTTGAAAAAGAAATGAACTAATAACGCACTAAAACAGAGGGATATAGTACACTTTAATGAAATAAGAAACTTTGGATATTGCATATAAAAAAACGCAATGTTCAAAGGTTTTTTCACATGCTTTTTTATCCTTTGAATGTGTTTGGGAGAGTTATGTATTCTGAACCGTTGAAAGGATATTTTTGTATTTGGAAAATACTGTACCGTTTCGTGCGTGAAAGGGCAGGTAAATAGGTCGCATTTTAAGTAATGCGGCAGATGCTACAGTTGAAAGTGCATTATACGCACTCGTAGAGTGTGGAGAAAATTTAATATCAGATATGAACAGCGTCCTGTGGGTGTGTGCCTGCGAGGACGTTTTTTGTATACAGAAAAATTTCTATAAAAATTTTTCAATCCACCCGAACATCTCCCCGGTTTCATTTGGGAGATACACCGGAAGGGAAAAAGGCAAGTGCCTTGTCATTCGGAACGGGAGGAGGTGAACTCGTATGGGGCAACCTTCTTCTAAGGATGAAATGACCGTCAGGCATCAGTTTGACCGTTTGTGCCAGATGGCATTAAAAGGCGAAGCTGTCAATTATTACAAGCACATGGACTATCGCAGAAAACACGAAGTCACATTCTCTGAACTGTCAGAAAAGGAGCTGAGCAAATTATTTACTATGGATGAGTACGGAACAGAAAATCATCATTTTGAAGTGCATGGCTATGATATTGAAGTAAAAAATACTTTGATTGCGGAAGCATTAAAAGAACTTACGGAAAGAAAAAGGAATGTTATTTTACTTTCCTATTTCATGGAGATGAGCGATGCAGATATTGCAAGAGAAATGAATCTGGTTCGCAGTACCATTCATGAACACAGAACACGCTCACTGGAAATTTTGAGAAAGATCATGGAAGGAATAGCAGATGAAAAAGATGTCTAAAACCAGAAATAAAGAAAATTTGTTGCCTTTCCATATTATAAAGGCAGCATCAGAGGGCGATGTGAGTGCAATCAATGCCGTGTTAAAACATTATGAAGGGTACATAATCAAATTGTCCACAAGAAAGCTGTATGACGAAAGTGGACAGGTACACTACTGCATTGATGAAACTCTGCGTCGCAGATTAGAAACAAAGCTGATCACAAAGATATTGGCTTTTGAAGTTGCATAACAGGCGGTTAGCATTGTCCCTTTCCATTCGCTGATTGCTGCGTATGCACCCTGTACCTTGACAACTGAATATTTTTTGCATACAGGACGTGAGGATATGTGGAGCCACTAGGTAGATTCGCCAAGATGTACCTGCTCTTTGCTAGGAGTGAATGTGAGGAAATGTTGAAACATTACATTGAAGTAAAGGTATGGAGCGAGATGATCTGACAAAATGTGTGGCAGTAACACAGGGCGATGAAGCATATCCGTGATAATGATACTTCCGGATTGTAAGGAAATTTGCAGTCCGGTCAATTTGAATGACGGTGCAAGACCGATGTGGGCAGAGTAATGATCTGTCACCTGTATTGCATTTTTATCTGCCTATGAGAGCCGGCAAGTGAATTGTAGGTTGTCATTGGCAGATAAAATGCGTGTTAAATTTAAGGAGGATTTGAGTAATGCAGAGGATGCCAAAGGTAATAAATAAAAAAAGACTGGTCAGATATAAGGAAGGGGCAGAAATGTACAGCATGGGTATGAATAAATTTCAGACTCTTGCCAAAGATGCGGGAGCAATTCTGAAGATAGACAGAATGGTGTTAGTAGACCTTGATGTGTTTGACCAATATCTTGAGTCATTTCGGGTGAAATAAATTTTGCAGACAAGGAAAAAGATTTTGGTTTAACCAAAATTCACTTGACTTTTGGTTAAACAGAAAGTATAATGATTATGAAATGGATGGAGGTGTATATTGTGGCTAGAACAGGTAGACCGAAGTCTGATAATCCTAAAAAAACTCTTATCGGATTAAAACTGACGGAGGAAGAAGCTGCAAGACTGAAAGGATATGCGTCCAAACATGACATGACCATAACACAGGTGCTACAAAGAGGTATTGATATGCAGTATGCAATGGATAAACCGGCTGAGTAGCTAGTACAAAATCTCTTTCCTTGAGAGAGGAGACGAGATGGCGAAATCAAGAAAGGATAACAAAGGGAGAGTATTAAGAAAAGGCGAAACTCAACGCAGTTGCGATGGTAAGTATGTATATACTTATGTTGATCCGGAAGGAAAGCGCCGGAGCATCTATTCTAAGGACATCATGGAATTGCGGGAGAGAGAAGTTAAACTGATGAAAGATCAGCTTGATGGGTTGGATGCGTATGCAGCCGGAACATCTACAATCAATTTTGTTTTTGACAGATATATATCGACAAAGGCAGAGTTGAGGGAAACAACAATGCGGAACTATAAATATATGTATGATCGCTTTATACGAGGTGGATTTGGCAAGAAGAAAATTGCCGCTGTGAAGTATTCTGATGTATTGCAGTTCTATCAGCATTTGTTGAAAGAAAAGGAAATGCAGATAAATACGCTAGAAACAATTCATACTGTTTTACACCCGACATTTCAGCTTGCTGTGCGTGATAACATCATTCGTGTTAATCCAAGCGATGGAGTAATGGCACAGATTAAAAAGCAACCGGGGAAAAATCATGGTGTGAGACACGCTTTGACAGTGGAACAACAGAGAGCCTTTATACGCTATATTGATGAAAGTCCTACATTTTACCACTGGGCATCATTTTTTAAGTTCCTACTTGGAACAGGTTGTCGAATTGGAGAAGCAATCGGTATCCGATGGGAAGACATTGATTTTGAAAAAAGGACGATCAGTATCAATCATAGCGTGGTTTATTACAGTAGAGAGTTCAAAGAACATCCGATATGTTCATTTGCTGTATCTCTTCCAAAGACAGAAGCTGGTATACGCACGATTCCGATGATGGATACGGTTTATGATGCACTCCAGATGGAATTGGATGACCAGAAGGAACATGGATTTAATGAAACAGTGATTGATGGGATGAAAGGATTTATCTTTATGAATCGTTTTGGCAATATCCATAATCCGCAAGCTGTAAACAGAGCAATCAAGCGTATATATGAAGCACACAATGCAGAAGAAGTGGTAAAAGCTGCAAAACAGCACAGAGAGCCTGTGATAATACCACATTTTTCATGTCATCATTTGCGACATACCTTTTGTTCAAGGTTTTGCGAAAATGAAACAAACTTAAAGGTAATTCAGTCTATTATGGGACACGCAAATATCGAAACAACCATGGATATTTATGCGGAAGTTACCGATACTAAAAAGCAGGAAGCAATTCAAAATTTAGCACACAATTTAGATGTATTTTAGGAAAGAGTCCGGCATGGACTGACGAGAGTACGACAAAATGTGTGCCATACGACAAGAGTACGACAAATTCAAGTGGTGTAATCAGCATAAATATGTTATTATAATAATGTTGGAACACCGAAAAAGGCTTTATTAAAGGAAAAAGCGTCAATGTAAATTAAATTGATGTGAAATCCCGACAATGAAATCCATCGGCTCAGGAAAGCCAGAAAATAAGGAATCTAAGAGCAACACAGCTGATGATTGCGACCGGATTGCGACTAAACCTGAGAAGATTGATTTTTCTAATGTTAAGATTGAGCCACTGTTCGAAGAGGACGTTGATTTTGATACCTTCTCAAAGTCCGATTTCAGAGCAGTTAAGGTAAAGGATTGCGTAGCAGTTCCAAAGAGCAAGAAGCTTCTGCAGTTCACTCTGGATGATGGAACAGGCACAGACAGAACGATTTTAAGTGGAATTCATGAGTTCTACGAGCCAGAACAGCTGATTGGAAAGACTTGTATTGCAATCGTGAATCTGCCACCAAGAAAGATGATGGGAATTGATTCCTGCGGCATGCTGATTTCTGCAGTACATGAAGAGAACGGCTCCGAGGGACTGAATCTGCTGATGGTAGACCCACACATCCCAGCTGGTGCAAAATTATACTAAAATTAAAGAGAACATGCTCAAATAGTATATAAAAGATAATATAAGGAGGATGGAAGGAAACTTCTATCCTCTTTGTTGCGTGTATGGGAGGAAAATTGTCCAATGGCTAATATTACTAAACAAAAAAGAGATGCGATGATAGCTTTTCTAGAACATCTAAAAGCTGAGCATTCAGATGATGAATCAGTTAGAGCATTTAATGAGATAGAGAATCATCTTAATGAAAAGAAATTTGGATTAGTATTTGAAGAACATACGGAATCAGTAGATGATATGCTCTGTGAAAATATACCTGTCTTGTGCGCCGATGAAACTAAACGTGTGTGTAAAAATCCAGATAAACCGTGGGATTTTATTATAGAGGGGGATAATTTACAGGCACTTTATTTACTGGAAAAAACTCATAGAGGGAGGTTGATTGTATCTATATAGACCCTCCATATAATAACAGAAATAGAAGTTGGAAATACAATAATGACTATGTGGATGATAAGGATACTTATAAGCATAGTAAATGGCTTTCTTTTATGAAAACAAGATTATTATTGGCTCGAAAGCTCTTAAATCCTGATAATTCTATTCTTATAGTAACTATTGATGAAAAAGAATATCTTCATTTAGGGTGCTTACTTGAAGAACTGTTTCCAGAAGCGACAATTCAGATGATAACAAGTGTTATTAGTGCAAAGGGAGTCGTAAGAACAGGTCAGTTTTCAAGAGTTGAAGAGTATGTGTTTTACGTCAGTCTTGGAAAAGCATCGGTTGTACAAACTAGAATAAACATGTTAGATAATGAGGTGAAAAAAGAAGAGAATAGACCAATAGAATGGCTTGGATTAAGACGGAGAGAACCATCAAGCAAAAGAGGAGCACGACCTAATCAGTTTTATCCGATTTTTGTCGATGAGAACACAGGAAAAATAAAGATGGTAGGAGACGCGTTATCAGATGAGATTGACAGGAATAACGTTAGTATTCCGGATGGATGTGTTGTTATTTGGCCGTTAGACAGTCATGGTATTGAAACTTTATGGGGATTAACACCAGAGGTTTTACGAAATAACCTAAAAAGTGGATATGTTAGAGTGAAGAATTGGAATAAAGACAAAAAGACTGGAACAGTATATTACTTACCTACAGGTACAATAAACGATATTGAGAGCGGGAAAGCAAAAGTGTCTGGATATACAGATGATGGAGCTGTAGAAGCCTATTATGAAGAGGAAGGATTAGTTCCACCAAAACGAGTTTGGAATATGAAGAGCCATAATGCAGAGACTTATGGGACAAATATTTTGTCGAAATTATTACCTGATAGAAGTTTTCCTTATCCTAAATCACTTTATGCAGTTATGGATATGGTCTGTGATTGGACACCTAGACGTCCTGAGAATTATTTGTTGAGTAATGTATTGTGCTTACATATAAAGGAAATGATTGAATTGCAGAATAGTATAGAATTGGATGGTAAGAAGAATGTTTTGATTCTTAATAAGGATGACATAAAGTCGAAGATTCTTAGCAAAGATAGTTATAAAATGATTGAAAGAATCTGGTTGAATCAAAATATTATTTTAAATTCAGAAGAAATGGAACTACTGAGGGCAAAAGGATTCAAATATATTCCAAGAGAATACTTCGGTCAAGAGTTAAGAGAGGTGGCGGAATAAAATGTTTAATGGAAGATTGTGTGACTTTCAAACAGAGCACGAAGAAAATCTTTTAAATAAGTGTGCAGACCACGAAGAAATGGTTTTATATGCTCCAACTGGTTCAGGAAAAACTGTAATGGTCTGCAAGTTTATTGATGATTACTTAGATGAGAATCCCGATACTGTGTTTCTGTGGTTGTGTCCAGGAGCGGGAGGTCTTCATAAACAGTCTCAAGACAGTTTTGATGAGTTTACAACGGGCATTCCGTATGGAGATGTTTATTCATTTATTAGTGAACCAGACCCCAAAGGGCAGGTGTTTTTCATAAATTGGGATAAAATCAACAGTGCTTCTAATGTTGTATTAAAAGAAGGCGAGCATAAAGATTTTATGTCAAAGATTTATGAATGTCACAATTCGAATATTGATATATTTATGCTTATTGATGAGGAACATAAGTATAGAGATACTGCAAATAAATATGTTGCAAACATTCATCCAGTTCATGTCTTAAGAATTTCGGCAACTCCAGTAACTGTTCTGAAATTGCTTTCGAACAATGGTGCGAAGATGATAAGCACCCTGTAAAACATGTCTACAAGAACGGAGACAAGGGAGAAGAGTATTTTGGAATTGTGTATAAAAGAGGTTTCAGAAGAAATCATTTCTATCCAGACTATATTATTGAGACAGAAAGTGGTGATATATGGATAATCGAGGCAAAAGGCGGAATCACTACAGACGGAAGTTCCAATAATATCGACGGATATGCAGGAAAAAAATTTGATGCATTGAAAAAATATTCAGAGAGATATTCAGAGGTAAAGTGGGGATTTGTAAGAGCTGTTGGTTCACAAATATATATGTCAAATACTGAATGGGACGAAAATGTTATGAATAGTAATGTTTGGAAACCTATTGAAGAAATTATTAAAGAATAGCAAAGAAGGAAATGAAATTGAAATAAATCAGTTTCATTTCCTTTTTAGTTATGTTATTAACGATATTTGCAAGAACAGATATCGCAGAGTTCATCAACATCAGGTACATTCAAACGTAATAGTTCTATTATTTCGGCTGGAAAAGAATCGTTGTTTTTTTGTGGGTGATACCGCTTTCTTAGTACTAAAGAGACATACAAGTATTTAGCTGTCTGCATTTGCTTATTGGTGAGATGACATAATGTAAATAAAAGCCACCTTGGATGCCTAAAGGACATATAAGTTCTGTTCAAGTATTCAAGATGAAATTCCGTTAAACAAATATCGATATTAAGAGAAAAATCTGAAATTGATGGTATTTCCAAAATATGTTTTATATCTGTATAATATCCAGATGTAGCGGCAGAAAGAATGTTCAAGTTATGAGGAGGAACATAATTCAAATATTCATTCAATGTATCTTCTGAAACAAATGAGAGAAAAAACAACAATTGATGAAAATATAAATCTTGGGACTTATAATATCCACTAAAATACATGTTCAGCCAGATTAGCAATTCAACACTTAAATGTGGGAGTGCATCAGTGAGCTTATGCCCTTTTGATAGGATATGATTGAATCTCTCATAGTTGGACATTGTAATATGGGGCAATTCCCGCGGCATAGGTGCATAAAGTTCTGCAATAATCGATTGAGAATAATCATCTTCCATATCATAATCATTTACCGCATCATAATCGCGATGGATATAACTGGATATATAAGGTTTATGATTCTGTATAAAAATTATACGTGATAAGTCAGAAGTAATTAGTTTCATGAGTGTGTCATTGCCGTTTTTAATATCATATGCTTGTAATTCTTCATTTCTCAGAATGGAGACTGCTATACAAATTTCAATGTAACGATAAGCAGGTGAAAATAGGGTACAGTTTGAAAACTTCTCGAGCGGTTCTATATATGAATATAGAGAATCATCAAAGTAACCTTTAACAAGAATGTCAGCAAGTGCGTTGAGCAGATAAATATTTGCTTTACGTGAACCATTAAGCATTTTATTGAAATTTGAATCATCAAAATAATGCCCACTTTTATCAAAATAAAATATATATCTTGAGCGCAGAGAGGCGCGAAGATTGGAAGAGGGATTCTTATAAAAATCTATTAATTTCTTTGTGTTTGTTTTACTAAACATGCTAGAGTTGTACTGTTTAGAATCATCTAATGATTGGAGCAGTTTTTCAAGTAGAATATATTTTTTCCAATCTGCATTTATCTCACCTTTAAAATCTAAGTACTTTTCGACAAAATTAAATTGTTCTTCCTTATTCACAAAAACCTCCACAGGTCAAAATGATAATTATAAAAAAACGATAGTATATTGCGACCGTTTTTTTTAGTGTTTCAAAATGATAGTATATGAACATAGCAAGCGCTGCTAAATTTAAATTATATCAGATATCAGATATGGTGGAAAGGAGGAAAAATGAAAACACAGGAACTGATCGATGCATTGAGAAAGCACAGTCATAATTTCGTCACAACAAAAAAGTATTGTGTACAAGTTTATTCTGGTGGCAAGCGTGGAAATATAAAACGTCTTGACGAAACGGTCGTTTGCGTGTTTGATATTGAAGAAGGTCGAATTATGATTGCACCTGCAAAGGATAATTTTCCTTATTCATTTGGATATACAAGATATGAAATTAAAGCAAATGAAGATTTAGAGACAATTGCGCGGATAGACCATAAAGATTCAAAGGAAATCTTTGACGCATTTAGTGATTTTTTGAATAATGATTAAAAAATCTGGGGGATTTTATCCCCCAGTGGAAGGAAGTGCATATGAATATAACAGATATCGTTTTGACACAGGAACAGATTACAAACGCTGTAGATGGTATTATGCAGGCAGTAGATATTACAGATGGTTATGATTATGTAGGTGGTAAGAGAGCAGAATCACCATCTTTTAAGAAGGTAACTATGGTATTGCCAAAGAGAAAGTTTGAGAGAGTAGTAGTTAAGGTCTATGACATGAAAATTCCGCTTTCATCAGAAATGATTGAACAGAAGGGAGGAAGTATTAAGGTTAGAGCAAAAGCACTGGCAGGAAGATTTTATTTTGATAGAGAAAGCCGTGAGTATAAGCTCTCTTGTAAGGCAGAAGGTTTGGAGGTGCTTCCATAATGTGGTTTGTAGAGTGGTTGTTATCTATCCTGACTTACCCGATAGAGTGGTTTTGGGATAAAGCATCTGTCTACAAGGAAGAGGGAAAAAAGGGGAGAGTTATTCTCCTCTTTGCCCTTTCTTTAAGTGGAGTGGTGTTGTTCGGGTACGCTCTTATATATGGATGTATATGGATCTGGTACAATCATATAGAGATAGTGATTATCGGAGGATTAATTATATGGCTGTATTCCTATGTATACTCTAAATGTGTAAAAAAGCAGGAAGCACAAGTGGATTTAATTAAGCTGCAACAAGAAAACGAAATAGAGATTCAGGCTAGGAGAGATTACCCTTTGCTAAAAATGCTCTTATATCGGACATTGAAGGGGTCGGCTGATTCTATAGGAAGAAGCATGAGGGACACGCCAATCCAGACAATAAAATATCTTTTCAGCTTCATAAACTCGGTTTTTATAATTGTTACCATTTCACTCACTCCTTTTCTTATAAAGATAGACCGCCAGAAGAAGTGAAACAGCCCCAATTACCCCCAAAGTTATAATTAGTTGAGGAGTAGAAGGTATCAATCCCATTTGAATGAAGTTCTGCAAATCCTCTGTGTCGTTTATAGCAGTACGAGAAGACATTTGCTGGGTTCCCCACAACATAATGCTCGGTGTAGGCAGAGTAAGTACAAGCCATTTTGGAAGTGCTGTCATAGAAAATGTTGAGAGCAGGTTGAATACACTATAAAATACACAAAGCATAATGGAAAAAATATAGGATCTGCTGAAAAATACAATCAGCAATACCAGCGGTAATGCACTAATCGCAATCAATAATCCGTAAACAGCGGAAAACAATACCTTAAACAAAATATCGGTCACTCCGAAAAAGACAAAACCGCAAAGGATAGAGGCCACAGTCGAAGATATACAAAACGCAATACTAAGCAATAATAAAACAATGCACTTTGCGATAACCATCTGTGAACTTGTTATCGGAATTGTCCGTAGGTTTTTAAAGGTGTCGTTATCTCGCTCCATAAAAAAGAGGAGTGCTGCAACAATTCCTAAAATGCAGGGAAGAAGTAGCAACATACCAAAACCGATTACGGATTGCCACAGGGCGTCAAAAGCTGCTGCTTTTGTAGCGTATTTGTTCTGCGCCGTGTTCAGATAATAGATAATGGCAGTTAGCGGGATTGGAAACAGAAAAGATGCCGCCAATACCAACTGCACGAACATTTTTCTTTTCAGTTTCCAAAACTCGCACCGAATCAAGTTAAGCAATCCCCTCACCCCCTGTTATCTTTTTGAAGTAGTCCTCTAAAGTATCCTCACAAAGATGGACTTCTTGAATCTCAATTCCTGATTCGACAAAAGAACGGTTAATCCTTTCCACTGGCAGGGTCATATCGTAGAGATACAGATTATTGGCATCTGTAAGGCGAAAATCTTTGCTGTGAAATGTTGCAGCAATAATTTTCGCAGCTTTTTGTGCATCCGATACGCAGAAGTGGATGAACTTGGCGTTTTTCGCCTCCAATTCTTTCAGACTTTCTTCTTCTAGCAACTTGCCGTGGTCAATAATTCCCACATCGTCTGCAAGCAGAGAGATTTCCGAAAGAATATGACTGGAAATTAAAATGGTTTTACCGCTGGTATCACACAATTCTCGGATAAAATCTCGCACTTCCGCAATGCCGATGGGGTCGAGGCCGTTAATCGGTTCGTCCAAAATCAAAAGTTCCGGGTTGTGCATGACGGCCAGAGCAATCGCCAACCGCTGCTTCATACCAAGAGAATATTGGGAAAACAACTTCTTGTCCCGGTAAGGTAGATTGACAAGTTCCAATGCATTTTTGATATATTTGGGGCTCCTTAATCCTCGAAGTTCAGCAAAGATTTTTAGGTTTTCCGTTCCTGTCAAATTGGGGTAAAAGCCCGGCGACTCAATCAGACAGCCTATACGGGGCAGGATATTCTTTTCGTTGCCCTGAAAGGGCTTTCCAAATATCGTTAAAAGACAAATTTCTGCATTGCCTCTGGTCCAATACCCCAGACCGTAAAACCATGAGTAGGAGCGCCGGTTCCTCTTTATCCATACAAAAGCCACAGAACGATAAGAAAAGCCCCATGCTTTAATGACCTTTAAGGCTTCCGGCAGTTGTGGGAATGTTGCCCACAGAAACAAAACGCTGTCTTTTGCAGCCAAGTCGGCTACTGGAAGGGAACAGATTTCTTCAATACTCATAGTGGGATAATGAAGCTCTGCTGATCCCTGCCTGTTTTTCTGCTCATACCGCCACGGTGGATCTGCATAGATTATCGAAAATTTTTCTTTCGGCATGATCCTCCTTTCCGCTTCGGGTCAGCATGGCCCGAAGTCTCTTAATGGCAGCCGAAGATGGATTTTGCAAGACTGCCTGTTTTGAATAAGGTAAAACACAGCAGCACCGTATATCCCACGCAGCCCCAGATCGCCCCGATGGGGTCGCCGTCGGTGGCGATACTCTGGATCAGCACCGCATAGATGGCGACACAGACCAAGATCAATAGACCTTGAAAGCCCACCGCAAAGAGGGAGCGGAAATAGTTCTGCCCCATGTGTCCGGTTTCCCTGTTGGGGACGGTGGCAAACGGGATAGGCGCTAAACTTGTGAGTAAATAAATTTCAATCATACGGCCATATACGATAACGAAGATCACGATGTTTAAGGCAATCATGGTAAGCTGGATCAGGAAGGATTGGAGCCAGAGCCCGAACAGAGGTCCTAACTCCATCGCTTCAAGCTCTGTCCGCAGACTGTCCAGCATATCCGGCGTGATCTCTGTCCCGTTCTGGATAATGCCCGCTGACTGTTGGATCACATGCTGGCTCACATCAAAGACCGCCAGCACGATATTGAAGGTGTTCGTCAGGATCATCACAGCCACAAAGGTTTTGAACACCCACTTAAAAAACATCCATGTGTCAACTTCATGGAGGTTGTTGCGTTCTATGAGCATCTGTATCAGTTCATAGGTCATAACAAAAGTGAGGATGACCCCGGCGATTGGCAGAATGGCAGTTTCGGAGATCTGTCGTATCATGGAAAAGACCCCGGCGTTCCAGTCCGCCGGGGTCGTGCCTACCTGTGTGGCGATCTCGCCAACGCTCTGATTGACGTTATCGAAAAGGCCATCCAGATTTCCCATGATACCATCGACGAGCAGACCTTTCAGCCATTCAACGATTGCGTCGATGATAAAGTCCATACATCAGCTCCTTTTCTGGAAAAAGGGACAACGGGTGACACTTAGCTGAACAGCCCGGACAGCAGAGGGATAAGCTGAAGGCCGATCAGAACGACACCGCCGCCAGCCATGAGCTGCTTAATGCCCTGGCTTTTTGCCGCGGGGTTGTCCGACCCGTAACCTTCCAGAAGGTTGATGACGCCCCATACCGCCAGACCGGCGCCAAGAGCCATGACCAGAATCTTGAGAATGTCGATTGCCTGATTGAAAAATTCCATATAAGTTCCTCCATTTTGTTTGTTTGATGGTTTTGGGTACAAAAAAAGCCGCCCACATCGGCGGCGCTTCGGGTCATCATGGCCCGAAGTTACACAAACTCGTCGCTGTCCAGATCATCGAAATTCAACAGGTCAGCTTCTTCGTCCGTGTCGGAGCCGTCCACTTCGTACACCGTGTATTCGTCCTCCGGCTTTAGTCTCAATGGCCGGTGGCGGAACAGGCTTTCCAAGCGGAAGGCGTTTTTCTTTTTGTCAAATTCGGCTGTGCACTTGTAATTCGGGTGCTTTTTCAAGTCATACTTCGGGGACAGGAAGGGTGGGAGCCCTCTAAGCTGCAAGATACATTTATCTCCGGGCATGGTGGTGATCTCGCTGGTGGTCATCAGTTCCCGGCCAAGCCGCTGCATATTCTGGCTGTAACTTTCAGACTGTCCACGGCTTCGGCCCTCGGTCTGCATAGAGATGGTGGCCTTGCCCAGCCAGTTTTCCGAAATATCCTTTAGGGTGGAAGCCTCCCGGCCTCCGAGGAACACGATACTGTCCATGTTGCCCATGATGGTTTCGGAATGGTCTTTGTACAATGCCTTGCACTGGCTCATAGCCTGATAAAAGAGCGTCAGGCTGATTTCACGGGAGCGGATGACAGCCACGATCTTTTCCAGCCCCGGCACCTGTCCGGTATTGGCAGCTTCGTCCCACAGCACCCGCACATGGTAGGGCAGACGCCCTCCATAGGTGTTGTCAGCCCGTTCACACAGAAGGTTGAACATCTGCGAGAAAGCGAGGGCAACCAAAAAGTTGTAGGTGGTGTCCGTATCGCTGATAAGAAAGAACAGCGCCGATTTTTCGTCCCCCAGCTTATCCAGCTCCAGCTCGTCATAAGACATGATCTCCCTGAGCTGGGGAATATCAAAGGGAGCCAGCCTTGCACCGCAGCTAATCAGAATACTTTTTGCTGTCTTGCCGCTGGCGAGCTTGTATTTCTTATACTGCCTCACGGCGAAGTGCTGGGGGCTGCGGCGTTCCAGCCCGTCAAACATATAGTCCACCGCGTTTTTGAAGGTTTCGTCATCCTCCCGGACTTCCATGCTGTTTATCATTTCCACCAGTGTATTCATGTTGCGTTCTTCCTCCGGCCCCTCAAAGACGATGTAGGCCACAAGGGCACAGTACAAGAGGGTTTCGGCTTTGGTCCAGAACTCGTCGCCCTCCTTACCGTCGCCTTTGGTGTTGGCGATCAAGGCGGTAACGAATTTCAAAACATCGCTTTCCGTCTTGATATAGGCCAGCGGATTGTAGTGCATGGATTTTGAAAAGTCGATACTGTTGAATACCCGCACCCTGTATTTCTCCCGTTGCAAAAACCGCCCGCACTGGTCGAGGGTGCCGCCCTTCGGGTCTACCACCACATACGAGGAATGGGCTTGAAGGAGCTGCGGGGTCAGCCAGAACCTTGTCTTTCCCGAACCGGACGAGCCGATGACACAGGCGTTTAGGTTCCGAGCATTGGCGGGTATCTTCGGACGGGTGTTCATGGTAAGGAACTCCGTCCCGGTCAGAATGACATTGTTCTGAAATTTAGGGTCTACAAACGGCTTTATATCCTCCTTTGTTCCGAAGCGGGCGGTGCCGTACTCCGCATCCCGCCGGAATTTTTTCGCCTTCCTGATCTTTGACTGTATCAGCAGATACACCCCAGCCGCACCGGCAAGGCCCACCAGCAGGTCAATACCGCCCAGCCCCGGCCAGTAGGTTTCAAAGGCTTTTGGGAAGGTATCGAGCATCCCCATGAGCTTTGTCCCGAAGTCTGTGCCGGGCGCAATACGGTAGGCCGTCCCGATTTTGGAGAAGAACCAGAACACAAAGAGGTACGGCAGGTTTGGGAGCACATATTTTCTGATCTTGTCACTCAACGTCCGTCCTTCACCGCCTCTCTGGTCCGCTGCTTTTCCTTCGCCTGTGTCCTGATCTGCTCCGTGAATTTCCGAAGCTGGCCGAGGATGGAAGGCTTGTCCTGCTCTTTGTTCAGCACCTTTGCGCTGTACTTCTGGAAGGCCGCCGTGATGGCGTCCGCCTGATTGGCTTTGAAAAACAGCAGGTAATGGCCGGGGCTCACTTTATGGAAAGCGTAGTCCACATGGAACTCCTTCGCGATCCGGTCAAAATCCTTTGGGGCTCCCACATAGGGCATGGCACTTTTGCCGCCATAGTGGTTCATCAGCTTTTTCACGCTCTGGCGTCCCTGCGGGGTCAGCGCCTTCCGGTGGTGCTTTTGCACCGCCCGCGCCACCTTTCCAAGTGCGGCAGCCAGCACCTTTCCCGTGAGCTTTGTTGTCCTGATCGAAAGGGCAACTGTTTTTTGGTTTACTTCTTCCTGCATAAAACCTCCTTTCCGTCGGGGTCCCCGCTATCCGGGAGGCCCCCGTACAGTCTCGGGGAGTCATGACCCCCGGCTAAGCCGGGGGCTTGTGTAAGCCCTAGAAGGGCATCGTACCGGCAAGCCTCTCAAGAGGCACTGAAAAATCCGTCACTTGCATCACTTGCCCCACAGCCCGTAAACGGGCGTTGTTTATCCAAGATCAACTTCTTAACAGTAGTAAAGTGTTGATCTCTTCTCGCTTCGCTCGATGCTTGAAGCTAAAGCTTTTCTACTCTCCCCAGCAGAGCTGGGGGTTCTCATTTCGCTAAAGCACACAACAGAAAGCCTCGGGCCAATGTGGCCCGAGGCTTACCGCTCGGCATCCCTGCCGGACGGAGCTTTCTTTTCCGGCTCCGTCTGGACTTTTTCGCCCTGTTCCCGCATGGTCTGCAAGATAGAGGGCTTCTTTTGAAGCTGGGAAGGCTTTTCGCCGGACAGCGGTTTGATACATTCCAAGCGGTCAGCCGCCCGGATGGCGTTGTCCGTGAGCTGCCTCTGCCATGCGCCCACGCTGGGAGCCCAGCGGAAACCATTGCTTTTCAGCTCAGCCCGGGTGTCCGCGTCAGGCTTTCCGTCAAAGAATACCTGCAAGCGGTTGTCCTCCCGGTTCATTTCCACACGGCCCCCATCGAACTCCCAGCCGGAAAATTCCTGCTGTGCCTGTTTGGAAAGCTGTTCGATACGGGTCTTTACCCGGCGGATCTCCGCATTGTTGTTGGTAAGCTGGTAGCTTTCAAAGGGCCTCGGGTCGCTCCGCCAGCTTGACGCCATGCTTGCTTTCAGCTTTTCGATCTGGTCCGGCGACAGCAACGCACAGCCATCCAGCTTGCCATGCTTGCGGTAATAGGCGTTGACCTCCTTCATAATGAGCTGGGAGCGTTCCAACCCGTCCAGCTTCTTCTGGAGCTTTTCAATCGCTGCCGGGTCATCGGCACTGATCCCGCCCATGCCGGTACTGCGTATCTTATCCAGCAGCCCTTGAATATACCGCCATTCCTCCATGTTGCTGTCCCGGGCCCGGTTTTGCTTTTCCTTTTTTCCCACCGGGAAATTGGCAGGTCCGGCGATCATCACAGAGGGAACCCTTGCGTCAATGGCAAAGCCCTGGTTCATGTTTTCGGCCAGCTTGCGGGCGTAGGTATCTAACAGATGGTCGATCTTTTCATGGTACATGGGGTCTACCCGGGATTTCTGCTGTTCCGCTATGGCGGCGGCCTTATCCACCATTGCCCGGTATTCCGCCGTTGCGCTCCCTTCCTTATAGTCGGAAAAGCTGTTCATTTCCTTTGCCCGGCGGGCGGCCCCTTCATTGATAGGGTAATAGTTGATGGTATACACCTCCTTCATGCTTCGGGCCATGCTGGCCCGAAGTCTTACCGTTCTTCATGGGAAGGCCCCGCCTTGTTCTTCTTCGGAGCGGGCGGGGTCTCTTGAAACCGTTTGAGTGCGGCGAGAATGGAGTGGACAGGCTCGGCCTTTTCGGGATAGGCAAATATCCGGTGTTCCGGCGGAATGTCCTGCGGCCCGTGGTAATACTCCTTGAAGCCCTCCGGGACTGCCGACACATACCCACCGGGAGCGAATACGCCGCCCTCGTTGATACGCACATCCCGCCCGTATGCCTCATAATCGAAGTAGTTCTGAATGTGCTCCGGTATGTCGATAGTCCCAAGCTCGTCGGCGTACAGACGGCCCAGCCCTTCATCATCGGAAATATCCGGGTAAAAGCGGTAAAGGTCAAGGTTCTGCGTCAGGTTTATCAAATCCTTCACGCTCCTTGTGTGGTTTCCTAAGACAAGAGCGGCTTCAAAGGTTTCCAGTCCGCCCTTATCCCGTACTTCCACCAGAGCGTGGCCCAGCTCGTTCAGCTCGTCGATGTCCTCACATTCGTAGAGATGATCGTAGAGCCCCAGCACATCACTGTCAAAGCTGGTAAAGAACACTTCGCTGTACCGTTTCCCGTCTATCCCGATTTTGGCAAGGGCGGCCTGCAACTCCTGTGTCGTCATGGGGAAATGTACCGTTGTCCCTACCTCGATCCCCATTAAGGGGTACAGGGCTGTATTGGTTATATAGGCTTCAAACATGGGCTTATTCCTCCTTTCCGACCCGGTCAGCCAGCACCTCATAGATCCCGGCCATAATGTAATCGGCACAAGGGAGGGCAATCGCATTTCCCAGCGCCTTGTAGCGTTGCAGAGGCCGGATCTCCATGCCGTCCGCCCCGTACTTTGTCCAGCCCTCCGGCAGCCCCATCAGCCGCTCGCTTTCCGTTTCCGTCAAGAAGCGGATACAGCCGCCCGCCGGGTCGCCCTCATACCAGAAGGCAAAGGGCGTTACATCACTGGCTAAAAGAGTGGGAAAAGGGTCAGTTGGTAATCCGAAGCTGTTTCGGAAGGCCGTTTCTTCCTGCCTTTTTGCCGCTCCCCGCATACGGAAGCACTGAAAGGGGTGGATGACTGGTATCTGCCGCCCTGTTTCAAAAGAAGCTGTTCGATCTCCTTCGGCGGCGGCCCGCCCGCCCTCTCCGCAAGGCGGAGGAAGTGGGAGCATTGGACGGGGCTTAAATAGTATGTCTGCGGCACGTCTGCCTCCAAAATCCGCCACGACGAAAATCCGCTGCCTTCGTGCCAGCCTTCGGGAGCCTGCCCAATACTGGGCGTCCATGAGCCGCCAGCACACATCAGGCGTTCCCCCTCGCACCATTCCGGCGTTTCCCCATCTTCCCGAAGGAGGCATTGGAACTTCGGTGTCCGAGAAAGCGGATAGGACGGCTCTAAAGTCCATCCGGTCATTTGTAGAAAACGCTCCCATGACGTTTTCCCAAACAGCGATAGCTGGATATAGGTTATCAGTAGCATCCCTCATTTCCTGTATGATACGAAACGCCTGATAGAACAGGCTTGATTTTGCCCCGGCAAGGCCGGAGCGGTTGCCGATCAGAGAAAGGTTCTGACAGGGAGAGCCGAAGGTAATTATATGGACAGGCGGGATTTTCCTGCCGTCCACCTTCGTAATATCTCCCAAATGCGCCATATCGGGAAAGTGCCTTTTGGTTATGGAGATGGGCGCTTTCTCAATCTCGCTGGCCCATACCGGACGGATACCGCACCGGGAGGCGGCCAGAGGGAACACGCCGATCCCGTCAAAAAGGCTCCCCAGCTTAATGTCCGGCATGGCCCGGGGTGCCGTGTCCCTTCACGGCAAGCACCCCTTCCAGCGTTGTCGCCGCAATGCCCAGCCGTCCGGCAACCGCAATATCGTTTTTTACATCCTCGTCCACAACGCTACCGCAGACGATCAGGGTATGGGAGCGCCGCAGCATATCCCGGCGCATATCGATCCCGGCCTTATGTTCCTCGGGAACGCTGTCATTCAAAAACAGCGGCAGGTACAAGAGCGGGCAGATCGGGGAAAAGCCCGCCTCATAAGCAAGACGGCAGTAGTGGGCCGCCAGCTCCATATCAACATCCGGCTCGCCGCTCCATGCGGCGGTCAGGTACGCTAAAGGTCGTTTCATTGGTTGAGCCTCCATTTCTGTTTTGGTTTAGGGAAAAGCAAGGTATCGCCCAACCCCTCCGCCCCTTCCCCCGGGAAGGGGAACGGCTCTGGAGAATTTATATCCCCGTCGCTTGACCGGGAAAAAGCATAACCGGGAGAAATCCGTCAAGGGTGCCTCCGGCACCGCCTGCGGCGGCGCTGCCCTTGACTGATTTTCCCGGCTATGCTACGGAATAACTGGCGACGGGGAATCATTTATATCTCCAGAGCTTCGGGGCGCGGGGCAGAGCCCCGCAATCCTCGGGCCATGCTGACCCGAAGTTTTAGCTTACTTTTCCTGTTCGGTTTTCTTCTCCGGCTTTTCGTGTTCCTTCTGCTGACCCTTCCAGTCGTCCAGCAGCTTGATGATCTGATCCTTCATTTCCCTCGGCGTAGTTTCCTTGCCGAAATACTTGCTCAGTTCCGCACCTGTCAAAATCACTTTGTCTACCTCCTTTTTGTCCTCCATCATAATGCCGTCGATTACATCCCCGTTGAGCAGCTTCTTTTCGTCCAGCTCCCGCATACGCTTTGCCTGCGCCTGTGAAGGCGAGGACTGCTGGCTGTCAATGGCGACGGCGATATAGTTCTGGTTCTTCTTGCCGATATAGGAAAGTTCCACCGCCGTAGTAAAGCCCAGCTTTTTTTCATCCATCAGCTTCATCAGGTCGGGAACCAGCTCATTCAGCCGGATATACCGCTGCACCTGTTTGACTGCCATCTTGTTTCGCTCGGCCACGATCTCATTGGAGCGTTTGCCAGCGTCCTTCGGGTCAATCTGGCCCGAAGTGCGGGAGCCCTGGTGCTTGATAGCTTCAAGCTGCATTTTCAAGGCTTTGGCCCGCTCACTGGGGAGGATTTCTTCACGCTGGTTCAGATTGTCCTCTACCATCTGCGTGATGGCTTCATCATCCGTCAGGTTTCGGACGATACAGGGCATATCTGCATACCCGGCAAGCTCGCTGGCTTTTTGGCGGCGGTGGCCGGATACGATTTCATAGCCGCCATCCTCACGGGGACGGACAATAGCGGGCTGGGTAACTCCCTTGTCCTTGACGCTGGATACCATAGCCCGCATTTCTTCATCGTCCCGGACTTCAAAGGGATGGTTTTTGAAGGCGTGGAGTTCGTTCAGCTTGATATAGACGATCTGCTCCTTGCCCCGGCGTGGAGCATCCTTCGGCTTATCGGGTTCCTTTGGAGCGGGAGCGGCCTGTACCGGTGGAGCTGCTTTTTTCTCCGGTTCCTTTTTGACCGCATTTCCCGGTTTCTGTGCAGGAGCTTTGGGCTTCGGAGCGGCGGCCTTGTCCTTATCTGCTTTCGGGGGACGGCCCCGGCGCTTCGGCTGTTCCGGCTCTTTGGGTTTTTCCTCCGCTTTTTTCGGAACCTCCGGCTGCTTTTCCGGTTTCTCCGCTTTTGCCGGGTCAGGCTTTTCCCCGCCGGGAGCTGCCGCCCGTTCCTCGGCTTTCTTTTCCTTCATAATCTCAGCGAAGTTATAGACAGAAACCTGTGGGTTCTTTACCTCTGGCTCCGTCTTTTTTTCCGGTTCCGGGGAAACGGAAACCTTCTCCGGCTCTTTTGGGGGAGCGGGAGGCGTTTCCTTGTCCGGCCCGGTATCCGTTACCGGCTGTCCCGGCGTTTTTGTAGTTTTATCATCTGCCATAAGCATTTACCTCCTGTTTTTAGGCATGAAAAAAGGGGCTCAACTTTTCAGTCAAGCCCCCGTGGGAAGTTCCTCCTTTCTTCGCCATGATACAAAAATACCGCCCGTAGTCTCGTTTGGGCGGTACTTTGTGTAAGATTGGCAGTCCATTATTAAGTTTTTTATTATGTTCCCTTTGTACACCGTTGCAAACATTCTTTAAGACATACTTTTACAACAAGGATGTGTGAAGCAGGAGTAAATATCAAAGCTATGCAGGAGATTCTCGGACATGCTGATGCAGAAACCACTTTGGACATCTATGCTGAAGCTACAAAGGATTTAAAAAAATCTGAACTTATTAATTTTGAGGAATATTTTAATCGTCAAAAGATGGCTCACTCAGGTAATGCATAAAGCCGCGACCTTGCGACCAATGTGCGACCGAGTTGCGACCACTTATAATGATTTGGGTGTATTTGTATAATCAGAGGCAGAAACAGGATGTACAGCAGTGCAGATATAAACAGTTACAAAGAGTTATTTACAAATTCGGGAGAATTTCCCTACCATGAAGACACAGGGCGCTGCAAAGAACGAAGCAAACAATGCAGCACAGGCAGCTGAAGCAGCAGACAGCCAGACAGCAGGAGATAACAACGGATTCTTTACACCAAATGAGAAAATCGATTTCTCCAAGGTAAAAGTAGAGCCATTATTTGAAGAGCAGGTTGATTTTGATACCTTCTCCAAGTCCGATTTCCGTGCTGTGAAGGTAAAAGCCTGCGAAGCAGTTAAGAAATCCAAGAAGCTTCTTCAGTTCACTCTGGATGATGGAACCGGCACAGACCGCACCATCTTAAGCGGCATCCATGCTTACTATGAGCCAGAAGAACTGGTTGGCAAGACACTGATCGCCATCACAAACCTGCCTCCAAGAGCTATGATGGGTATTGAATCCTGCGGTATGCTCTTAAGCGCAGTATGCGAGGAAAATGGAGAAGAGAAGCTGAACCTTCTGATGGTTGATAACCATATTCCAGCGGGTGCGAAGCTGTACTAATTCCTAAATATTTTGTGTAAAGTGTATATAAAAGGCAAATGGCGTCGTAACCGGCGTCATTTGCTTTTGGCACACGGTAAATACACAAAGCTACTTCTGTTATGGTTGGAGTAGATGAATAAAGAGTGATCGTATAGTTTCTAAAAAACAGATCATAAAATGTAAGAGAGCAGGCAAACTGAGAGATTGGTTTGCCTGCTTTTTATTTAAATGCCGTGAATTGTCAAAGTGCTCCGGCTACTGAAAAGTAATTGGATAATTTTTACTATGGCTGAAATTTGAACGCTTACATTTAACGTGGAGGCTGTTTATAAAAATATAGGCAGTCGTTTAAGCTGAAAATGAGATTTAAAAAGATTACGAACTGCATGCAATTCGCAGTCGAATGAAATACAATGAAGAAAAAAGGAGGCTATATCTATGGCAAGAACAGCAAATGTATTTGCACGTGTTGAGCCTGAAGTGAAAGAACAGGCAGAACAGGTGCTTGATCGACTTGGTATTCCAATGTCCAATGCGGTAGGAATGTTTCTGAGACAGATTGTACTCCAGAGAGGAATTCCTTTTGAAATGAAACTTCCGGCTTATGAAGAACCCGTTGCGTATGGTTCTCTTAAAAAGAAACAGTTCGATGCAGAAATAGAAAAAGGTATGGAAGATATTAAAGCTGGCAGAGTGTATTCAGCAGATGAAGTTGAAGCAGAAATGAAACGGGAATTTGGTATATGAAATATAGAGTGATGTATACAGCAGGAGCCAAAAGGAGATGCCGTGCATGGGATGTGTACGTAAAGATGTAGAAAAAGAATTAGGAATAAGTAAATTTGGATTGACAGAAAATATCGAAAGGCATATTATAATAGCACAAGGTGGGATTTCCCACACAAATACTTGCGTAGGAGGTGTTGATAATGGAAGCAATGAAAGATTATGTTGCTCATCTGGACAATAAAAAAAGGATTACCCTTAGAGGAGCTGCTTATCAGTATTATAATGTAAAAGAATATGGAAATGGCTGCATTATTCTGGAACCTCGAAAGCTGGCAGTGCCAGAGAGTATTTCAGCCAGAACCCTGGCAGATATGGATCGTGCAGTAAGTAACTTTAAAAGAGGAGAAGTTTCTCCAATTATTGACCTATCAGATTTTTAAAAGGAACAAAGAATGAACTTTAATATACGAATGGGAATTCCTGAAATGCAGGAACTTTGGTTAGATCTGCAGGAGAAATATCGTTCTGGGAATATAAAAAAGAAGGAAGAACAGTTGTATAAAAAATGGGGAAAGGCTTTAAAGCTGTTATCGGCAGATCCGGGGTATCCAAGTCTTCAAACCCATGAGATAGAGCCATTATCCAAACGTTATGGAATGAAAGAGTGGCAGTCTTACCTGGAAAATAAAACCAGTGGCGCAATGAGAATGTACTGGGTTTATGGACCAGACCAGAAAGATATTACGATTATCGGACTGGAACCACACCCGGAAGATAAGAAAAATGGCGCATATGACCGAATTTTACTGTCGGATTTATAGAATAAAACTGAATATGGAACTTAATACGAGCAGTTAGTCTATGAAAAAATAGGTTAGCTGCTTTTTATTTAAATGCCATGTAAAGTGCAATATCCTTTGACGGTGTTTTTATGCCCCACCTATTGCAATACATTGTAGCCATCGAAGAAAAAATGTGTTTTTAAAGAAGATGATATTTCTGCAACAAAGACAGAGTTGGAATTGTCTGGATTGTTTGAGGAGCCAACGACAAAGGAGAAGAACTTGATGGATGATAATGTGCAAAAGAAAGAGATGCTTTCATACTTATTTATCAATATCAAATGGAACCAGGAACCTGGAACGGAAGATCTGGAGCATAGAGAACCGTTTCAGATTGGTGTTATTGCAGCAGACAGAAATATGCAGAAAATCAAGATTTTTTCAAGGGGAATCCGGTTAAGTAATATCAAAAGTGCAAATCCAGTAAATCTGCGGCTTTGTCATACAACGGAAACAAATGTAATGATGGGAAAGTCAAAGGAAGAGGTGTATCATATTTTTGATCAGACGTTCCCTGAATATAGGTACATTATTGTTTGGAACAGAGATACGTATAATTTGTGGAAGCGTGATATGATACAGTGCAAAATCCGGATCAGGAAGCACAAGGCTATTTTTTTACAGGAAGTACTTGGAAGTACGGCTGACAATGAAGTGAGAAAAATAGGATTTAAAAGCGCGTTAGAATATTCAAAAATAGAGTATGATTCTGCTTATTTAAACAATGCAAAGCATGATGTAAACTATTTGTATCAGCTGTATTGTACATGTTATAAACAATATCGTTTTTTGACAGCAGATGATTATTGTATTGCGAATACAATAACTTATAAATTGCACGCCTGCGGATGTCGATATGCGAAAGCTTTAAAGATAGAAAATACTGTGTTGGAGTCACAAAGTGCTGTGTTTTTGGGGTATACTGCATGCAGAGTATGTAAGCATATGCTGATTTGGAATCAGCTGAAATGGGACCAGAAAATAATTAAGACAGCAAGAAGCCAAAGAGAGGAAAGGTTACGAAATCTTCTTTTGTCAGAAGATGCAATAGAAGAGATCTGTAGATATTTTGGTTTTTCTTACAATATTAGCAATGAAATGGTGTTTATTAAAACAGCAATTTCGAGCTGGATCGTTTATTTTCGTGAGGGAAAAGTATACAAACTTTATCATGAAAGTTTTACTGTAAGCAGATCGCTATATATGAAAATGCAAAAAAAGAAATGTTTGGAAGGATACCATCAGCAGAAATTAATATCCAAGAATTTTTTTGATGTGGCGTCATACATAAAATATCATGATGCAGGTGCCACAAAAAGAATGGTGAAAAAGAACAGGATGGAACAGTTATTTGCAAAGATTCATTCGTATTGATTCTTAATAAAGAGTGCTGGGATGGTATTTTTATAGAACACCTTATCCTGCATTCTATCTATATCAAAATAAAGGAGGAAACAGGAAATGGACGTAGTTGTAAGCATGATGCCATCAAAAAGAAGAAAAGTGTATCACAGGCCGAATTGTGTTTATGTAGAGAAAATGAAGCCAGGAAACAGAATGATGATTTCTGAAAAACTGGCAATTAGCAAGCGGTTTTGCCGCTGTAAGTATTGTGGTGGTTTGCGTGGCGAAGTTCGAACGAAAGAAATGATTGAGACTTGGGAAAAAGAATACAAACTTTCAATCAATTACGTGAAGAAAACAGATACCTTATATGTGCGGACCACTATAGGCTGTTGGAAGATCTTTTTGAAGAAAGAGATTGACCAATACCTTCTTTATCATAAAAATACCTATAATAATCAAATGCCATTTGATCAGGCAATGCGGGGAGATTATCATCGCCAGAGAGATGTAAAACCTACATTGTCATTACATAAGCTGATCAATTATATAGCTGCACACGATAAAGCAAAAATTGCGATTATGGAGGATTATCGAAAGCTTCCCAAGTCTACTGCAAAACAAAGAAAATATTATAGACAGGCAGAAGGAAAATTCAAACGCTTAGAAAGAAAACAGTCCCAGATCCGACTGGAAAATTTATTTAAAAGTATTGAAGCACAAGATCCATCTATTTGTAAATTGGCGCTTGGTTAATAGCAAATATAGGAATGTGAAAAAGACCTGCTTCGGGAACAAAACATAAAAATATGAAAAGCGTATCAGATTAAAAATCGGGTATGCGGCGAACAGTTTTCATACAGTGATAGGAGAATCTATGAGCGCCGGGCGATTATACGATAAAATCGGAGACATTGCTTATGCAAAAATAGTATTAGTTACACCTGCAGGAATCATATGTAAGGTTTGTAAAAAGAGTCTCATAAGTGAACTGGAAGATACGAAAGCGTACCTAAATGGTATAAGAATAAAGGGAAAAGTATAGAGAAGTTAAAAGATGCCCCACATGTTTTCTGAGTATGGTATACTTAATTTATCATGCGAAGGGGGGATGGAAAGTATGCCAAAAGGAAGTAATCAGAAATTTAAACTTTACCGGTTGGCTCAGATCATGCTGGAACGGACTGATGAGGAGCATTATATCTCTATGCCGGAAATTATGGCAGCACTGTCAGAATACGATGTGACAGCAGACCGGAAAAGCATCTATAATGATTTGCGGGATTTAAGCGTCTTTGGTATTGAAGTAGAAGGAGAACCCATCGGAAATCGGTATCATTATCATGTTACCAATCGGTCTTTTGAATTGCCAGAGCTGAAGCTTTTGGTGGATGCGATCCAGTCTTCCAAATTTATTACGGAAAAGAAATCATATGCATTGATTAAAAAACTGGAAACACTGGCCAGCAAGTATGATGCGCAGAAGCTACAGCGGCAGGTTTATGTATCAGGAAGAATTAAGACGATGAATGAAAGCATCTACTATACGGTTGATGCGATCCATAATGCAATTTCAGAAAATAAGAAGATTAAATTTCAGTATTTTCAGTGGAATGCCAAAAAAGAAATGGAACTTAGGCATAATGGAGCATGGTATCACATCAGTCCCTGGGGATTATCCTGGGATGATGAAAATTATTACCTGGTAGGATATGATACAGATGCCGGAATGATTAAACATTACCGTGTAGACAAGATGTTACATATCAAGATATCAGATGAATCAAGAGAAGGAAAAGAACACTTTAAAAAGCTGGATATGGCGGATTATGCAAAGAAGAGTTTTGGAATGTTTGGAGGAAAAGAGCAGACCGTAAAACTATCAGTGCATAATAAGCTGGCAGGAGTGATCATTGATCGGTTTGGGAAAGATGTGATGATGATCCCGGCAGATGAAGAGCATTTTAATGTCAACGTGGATGTACGTGTCAGCAGACAGTTTCTGGGTTGGGTGTTCTCACTGGGATCGGATATTCAGATTGTAGGCCCGGATGATGTAGTAGAACAAATGCGGAAGGAAATTGCCAGATCAGTTGAGCAATACAGAACATAATCTTATCGACATTAGCGGATCTTCCTATAGAAGCAAATCATCTGGAAACTCCTATCGGGAGACATCCGGCAGTTTAAGCAGTGGCAGCTACAGTAGTAAACCAAAATCAGCGAATAAACCAACATATAATTCTTATGATTCCTATGATGATGGATATGACGATGTTTATATGGATGGGGATTATGATTATGATAGATATGATCGAGACAGTGACTACGCGGATGGTGTAGATGACGCAATGGATGAACTGGGGGAAGATTGATTTAAAAGAAGCACCATTTATTGCAAAGAGATATACTTGCAAAAGGAGGAAATGTATTATTGTTCAGAAAATATGTTGAAATATATAATACCTTAAATTTAGAAAAATTCTTTGCTGCAAAAGAAATTCTTGCTAGTAATAGCATCCAGTATAAAGACACCAGTGTGAACAATCAATTAAGGCTTGCCCTTAACAATATTCGTGGAGATAATTATTTATTATCTCGTGATGGAACTGTAAAAACAAACTATCGGCTATCTGTTGAAAAAAATGATGAGCAAAAGGCTAGACTGCTTCTCAATAATGTTTAATTAAATCAAGAAACTCGTGAAATATGATAGAAGTTTTGATTGGGGAATTAGCCTCTGCAGGTGGAACTGAAATTGTATTGGCAGCAGGAGAACAATTTTTTTAAATTGAAATATCCAAAAACTGTCGAAGTCTTCTATGGTATGGATAGGCGTTACATGACCGAAGTTGAAGAGAAAATGAGCAGAGCTGAGAATGGACATTTCTAATAAGGACATGCCTAAAGCAGGCGATAGAAATAGAAGGAAAGTATGGTATCTGCACATTAAAAGAAAAGTTGGGGAATGGTACTGTGTTTGCTGTTGAGGTAGACGGAGCAAATGATGAAAATTCTTTTTGTAAGGATGGATATGTTATTAAGATATTAACTGTTAATGAAATAAAAAGTGCAGAGGAACAAGAGAAACGCAGGTAGCGATTTCAACGAGATATAAAACCTACAAACCTACAAATTACATTCATCTGGCCGCATCTATTAGTAGACTGGGTAATCTGGCAATGAATATGCATATTGACAAGGAAAAAAGTATGGAGAATGCGAAGAGTGGAAACAGCTAAGGAAATACTGAAGGTAAGAGAAGATAAAATGAGGACGATGGGGCGTATTATTACGTCCGTTTTTGACGTGTAACAATATGTAAGGTGGTATAATAAAAAGGATGGGGGAGCTCTTGTGTTGACCACACCATTAGGAGATATTGAAATATATATAGATAATGAAAAGGTGGAGTATGCAGTAAAGAATATTGGAGCATCAGAGAGATTATGTCCTGATGTCAGAGGAAGATTTTGCATTGAAATATCATATGAGCCAGATGGCAAGCAGCACACAATTTCTTGCAAGATAAAGAAATACCATGCATCGAGTAGAGATGAAATTGAACCAGGAGAATGTTTAGAATTAAAATCATTCTATAGAGAAAATACAAAATTGTCGATAGGTATGGAAGGAGAAGCAGGATATTATTCTGACGGAACACGAGCAACCAATACTTATGATTATGATAATGACTATATGGAAGATGGCGTTTTATATCAAATTATGAGAGATACTAAGACAACAAAGTTCGTATTTGGAATTGCGTGGATTGATAATGTAACAGCAGAAAATGATGTGCAGACATGGTATGGTGCAGATCCAACATTATTTTAATAAAAGAGCGAAGGGGCTTCTCATGGGAAAACTATTTAAGGATAAACTAAAAAATCATATTACTAAATTCGCGAAATTTACATTTTGTGTAATGAATACTATTCGAGGAGGAATTTGATATGACAGATTCAATGAAAAACAATGATGTTAAAGAGAGCGAAATCAAAGAAAAAAAGAATATGGGTGAGTCTGTAAAAGGAATGGCAAAATCAATAGGCTCCAAAGCAAACCTGGTTGTAAAGAAATCGTCAGAATCTCTGGAAAAATCAAAGGAAGCAGTATTTAGCGCTGTTGATGTAAATGGTGACGGGCAAATTGATATCGAAGATGTTATACTGATGGCGTTTAAGGTTCCGAGTGTAAGTATCAAACGTGACAACTTTCTTAGAAAAGAACTGAAAAATAAATATCCAGAGGAAGTTATTGAAAAAGCAGTAGACCAGACGCCTATGATCGCTTGTATCAAGCAGAAGGATATTGATAAGATTGCCGATTCCATAATACAGAATGAACGGTTAAAAGTTTCAGGTATATCAGCAGCATTAGGTGCACCTGGTGGAGCAGCAATGGCTGCAACTATTCCGACAGATATAGCCCAATATTATGGATGTTTATTAAGAGTGGCACAAAAACTGTTGTATCTGTATGGATTTCCGCAGATAGAATATAAGGAAAATGAGCAAGCATTCGACACGGAAACAATGAACCAGATTATATTGTGTATGGGCGTCATGTTTGGAGTTGCAAATGCGAAGAATGCATTGCTGGCAATGGCAAGAGCATTAGGATCTGGTGTTGAAAAGCAGCTGGTAAAAAAAGCATTAACTAAAGGAACCATATATCCGATTGTAAAGAGCATAAGCAAGTGGTTTAGTGTTAGAATGACCAAAGAAATATTTGCAGGGTTCTTCAAAAAAGCGATTCCTGTGGTCGGAGGCATGATTGGAGGAGGTTTAACATATGCAACCTTTAAGCCATGCTGTACAAAACTTAAAAATGTCCTTGAAGATACATACTTAAGTAATCCGGATTATGATAAAAAAGAAGATATCATAATAGATGTTGAAGATGCAGATGTAGAAAAATATGGCAGGCTGCCGTTACATGTTGAGCAATAAATACCGGATGTTCCTTTGAAGGATGAATTCATTTTGTGCATCAGTGGTTTATTTGGAAAGGCAAATAAAAGCAAATCATTAAGAATATTCAATTAACCTAAGAAAAGTGGCAGGTGAAACTATGAGACTTAAAAATGTTTTGATTGCTGTTAATGATATGGACAAAGCAATCAGGTTTTATAAAGAAATATTTGGTCTGCAAGTAATCTTAAATCAAGATGGAAATGTAATTCTGTCAAAGGGACTGGTGCTGCAGGATGCAAAGATATGGAAGAAATTTTTGGAAAAAGAGCTGATTCCCAAGAATAATATGTCAGAATTATATTTCGAAGAGCCTGATGTAGAAGCTTTTGTGAGACGGCTGGAAAAATCAGATTTTGAGATTGAATTTGTTAACAAATTACTGATACATAGCTGGGGACAGAAGGTGGTCAGATTTTACGATCTAGATGGGAATCTTATTGAGGTTGGAACGCCAGTGAATTAGGAGATGTATTATATGATGAACATACAAATATTTGGCACGAAGAAGTGCAATGAGACAAAGAAAGCCGAGCGCTTTTTCAAAGAACGTGGAATTAAGTATCAGTTTGTAGATATGAAAGAAAAAGGCATGAGTAAAGGCGAATTCATGTCAGTTGCGCAAGTGAATGGTGGAATAGAAAATATGATCAACTGGGATGGAAAGGATCAGGATACACTTGCACTGATCAGATATATTGCAGATGAAGACAAGTTGAAGAAAATTTTGGAAAATCCTTTTGTGATTAAGACGCCGGTTGTCAGAAATGGAAAACAGTCAACTTTGGGATATCAGCCTGAGGTGTGGAAAAAATGGCAATAGGCTAAATGGGAGGGGAGCAAATTGGCTGGGCTTAATTTCGCAAATGAATTAGAAAATCTGGAATATTCGTATTCTACAGATGTTATGACTGGTGGTAGTGACAAAAAGATGTATTTATATTATCAACTGATCAGTAGTTTGAAAAGGGCTGACAGTGTGGATATTATAGTTTCGTTTTTGATGGAGTCAGGCGTAAAAATGCTTATAGCAGAGCTTGAAAATGCGTTAAAACGTGGGGCGAAAATTCGAATACTGACTGGTAACTATCTGGGAATTACTCAGCCATCAGCACTTTATCTTATTAAAAATAAATTAAAAGATAGAGTAGATCTTCGGTTTTACAATGAAAAAGGACGATCATTTCATCCTAAATCATATATTTTTCATTATAAATCTTATAGTGAGATATACATAGGATCTTCCAACATTTCAAGGAGTGCTTTAACATCAGGGGTTGAATGGAATTATAGATTTAGCAGTCAGACCGATAAAAATAATTATGATAAATTTTATCAGACATTTGAGGAGTTATTTCAAAATCATTCGATTATCGTAGATGATGAGGAATTAAAACGATACTCTAAGAATTGGCACAGCCCAGCTGTTGCAAAAGATATAGAACGATATGATAGTTTTGATGATGAAAATACAAATAGAGTTATAAATATTTTCGAGCCGAGAGGTGCGCAGATAGAAGCGTTATGCGCTTTGGAAAATACCAGAGCAGAAGGGGCGAATAAGGCACTTATTCTGGCGGCAACAGGAGTTGGGAAAACATATTTAGCGGCATTTGACTCAAAAGATTATAAAAGAGTGTTGTTTGTAGCGCATCGTGAAGAAATTCTAAAGCAGGCAGCAGTGTCTTTTTGCAATGTGCGGAACTCAAAAGATTATGGATTTTTTAATAGTAACGAAAAATCAACAGATAAGGCAGTAGTATTTGCCTCGGTTTATACTCTGGGCAAAAAGGAATATCTAGATAAATCATATTTTGCTCCGGATTACTTTGATTATTTAATAATTGATGAATTTCATCATGCTGTCAATGAGCAATATAGAAATATAGTGGAATATTTTAAACCAAAGTTCATGCTTGGACTGACGGCAACTCCGGAACGGATGGACGGCAGAAATATATATGAAATATGTGATTATAACGTACCATATGAAATTACATTAAAAGAAGCTATAAACAAAGGAATACTTGTTCCATTTCATTATTATGGGATTTTTGATTCTACAGATTATTCAAAACTTCATGTAGTGAAAGGAAGATATAATGAAAAAGAGCTTAATGAGACTTATATTGGAAATGTTACTAGATATGATTTAATCTACAAGTATTATTGTAAATACGGCTCTAAACAAGCATTAGGTTTTTGCTGTTCTAGAGCTCATGCAGAGGCGATGGCACATGAATTTAGTAAAAGAGGCATACCATCGGCTGCGGTTTATAGCAATTCAAATGGAGAATATTCGAAGAATAGAGAAGATGCCATAAATAAATTAAAAAATGGAGAAGTGCGGGTAATTTTTTCTGTTGACATGTTCAATGAAGGCGTGGATATTACATCTGTTGATATGGTTATGTTTCTTCGTCCCACTGATTCACCAGTTGTGTTTTTGCAACAGCTTGGAAGAGGACTTCGTAAGAACTGGGGGAAAGAATATTTAAATGTGCTTGATTTCATAGGGAATTATGAAAAAGCAGGAAAAATTCGATTTTTACTTACTGGAAATTATAACAATCACGATGGGCAATATGCCCTATCGGACCATTCAGACTTTCCGGATGATTGTATAATAGATTTTGATATGAAACTCATTGATCTTTTTACAGAAATGGATAAAAAGGGGATAAGGATTAAAGACCAGATATATAATGAATTTTTAAGAGTTAGGGAATTTCTTGGAAGGGTTCCGTCAAGAATGGATTTTTTTACATATGCGGATGATCAAATTTATGAATCTATGATTAAACATTCAAAGGAGAATCCATTTAAAAATTATCTGGGGTATTTGCATGATCTTAATTTATTATCACCAGGTGAAAATGTCTTATATTCTGGAGTAGGAAGAGAGTTTATTAACTATATTGAAACTACGAATATGTCAAAGGTTTATAAAATGCCGGTGCTTATAGCATTTTATAATCATGGAAAGATTCGAAAAAGTGTTACGGAGGAAGAATTGTTAGTAAGTTGGAAAGATTTTTTTTCAACAGGAACGAATTGGAAGGATTTGCAGGATGGTATAACATATGAAAAATATCGTTGCATTTCTGATAAAGAACATTTGAAGAAAATAATACAGATGCCGGTGAAATTTTTGTTGAAATCCGGAGTAGGATTTTTTGTTCAAAAGGAATACTCGGTATTATCACTTAGCGATGATTTGTGTGCTGCTATAGACAAGATTTCTATGAACAGTGATGTGTTTAAGTGCCATATGAAAGATGCAATAGAATACAGAATTATGGATTATTATCAGCGAAGATATAGAGATAATACCAATTAGATGTATGACCGTTATCAAATAAAAACATAACTAAAAGGCAGGAATAATGAATAGAACTCTTAATTATTATAATGAGAATAGCAAGGCTTTTATAGACTCTACACGAAATGTAGATTTTTCTATAATTCAAAATAAGTTTCTTAAGTGTCTTCCACAAGGAGCAAAGATACTTGATTTTGGATGTGGTTCAGGTCGTGATACAAAGTATTTCCTAGATAGGGGATATCTAGTAGATGCGATTGATGGTTCCGTAGAATTATGCAGACTAGCATCTGAATATACGGGTATTACAGTGAGAAACATGCTTTTTCAAGAACTCAATGAGAAGGAAAAATATGATGGGATATGGGCATGCGCCTCGATTCTTCACCTAAATAAGCAAGAAATACAGGCTGTTTTGAGAAAGATGTTGGCAGCACTGAAAGCTGACGGGATTATCTATACATCTTTTAAATATGGTGATTATGAAGGAATGAGAAATGAGCGGTTTTTTACCGATTTTACGGAAGAAACTTTTTGCAGATTTATAGAAAATGTAAAAGGGCTAAAGGTAAAATGCCAGTGGATAACAGGCGATGCAAGAAGTGACCGTTCGGATGAAAAATGGCTCAATCTGATATTAATAAGGGGATGAATTTGCCATAATAGAAATCTTGTGGTATTTTAAAACTATGAAAATCAAAAGAAAAGGAACATGTGTATATGAAAATATTAGTATTAAACGGAAGCCCAAGAAAAGGAAATTCAGTAGCAGCGATTAATGCATTTGTAGGTGGTGCTTCAAAAAAACATGAAGTGGAAGTTGTAGATGCCTATCAATTAAAAGTAAGTCCTTGTATGGGCTGCGGAGCCTGTCAATGCTATAAAGGCTGTGTTGCTAAGGATGATTCAAACATGATCGTTGATAAAATGGTGGCAGCAGATATGATCCTGTTTGTTTCTCCTGTATACTGGTGGGGAATTACTGCTCAGCTTAAGCTTGTTATTGATAAAGCATACTGCAAAGGTACACTTTTGAAAAACAAGAAAGTAGGCGTGATCATTGTAGGCGGATCTCCAGTAGGAAGCCAGCAATACGATCTGATCCGCGGACAGTTTAATTGTATTTCTAATTATCTGGGTTGGGATATTTTATTCCATAAAGATTATTATGCATCTGCAAAAGATGATCTTTTAAAAGACAAAGAAGCATTGGCTGAATTGGAAGCAGAAGGAAAAAATGTGTGATGATGGCTCAGATCGAAACACAGTGGGATAAAATATTAAAAATAAAAACAACTGGTCGGGATGACTCTCACTCAGATCAATATAATTATCCATATGAGCCAACACCATATTGTGTATTGGAAAGACTTGCCGGCAGCGGCTTAATCAGAAAGAAGAATACAGTATTGGATTATGGGACAGGGAAAGGCAGAGTATGCTTTTACCTGTCCTATCAAACTAGATGCCAATCCATAGGAATTGAATTTGATGAGAGAATTTACGCAGGAGCGAAAGAAAATCAGGAACATGCAGTATCAGCGGGGCGAACTTCTTTTATAAAAGCGAATGCCGAGAATTATACAGTTCCTACAGAGATTGACCGCTGTTATTTTTTTAATCCTTTTTCTGTAGAAATCCTTAAGGGAGTGCTGGCGAGGATATATGAATCTTATTACGAAAATCCAAGGGAAATAATTCTGTTTTTCTATTATCCGTCATCTGAATATATCAGTTATCTGATGACAGAAGACCATTTGTTGTTTTCAGATGAAATTAATTGTATGGATCTGTTTGAGGGTAATAACCAGAGAGAAAAGATTTTGATTTTTGAAGTAGTGTGATTATAGTGTTTATTAATCAGACGTTTTATTTAAATCTGGTTTGTAAATAGCAATTTATATATAATGACAATAAAAACGGTAAAAGTTTTTTCTTCGATTAAGATAAGTTGAAAAATTGCAATCAATTTGTTATATGTGTTGCATTTATCATTTGAGATCCGGAACACGGAGTGATCGATTATTTTATTGAGAATCTGACAGGTATCAAGAACAGTCAGGTTAAAAAGGCTCCTAAGCTGGATGAAGCACTGATACATATGATTGACTGGCTGGGAGAACGTGACTATAAAATCTACGCCTGGAGTGAATCGGATAGAAATCAGCTGCTACATGAAATCAAAGCAAAAAATATGACGGATGAAAGAATCTATGCATTCATGAAAGCTGAAAACTGGATCGACTATCAAGATGTATTTACGAAACGATTTGAATTGTCACGACAATTAAGTCTGGAAGAAGCACTGGGACGAGCCGAGATTGAACCAGAAGGTAAATTCCATGATGGTTTGGATGATGCAGTAAATACAGCATATCTGATCGAAAAATTGGAATTAAATCCAGAGTATCAACTGGTAAGTTATGAAATGCCGGATAAACCATCGGAACGTCTATGTAGTACATTAGGTGAATTTTTTACTGGTCTGGATCTGAATTTTGCATAAAAGGAGACATATAATGTAAAAAAAATTATGCAAAAAGATGCACAATATACTTCCTACCTGTGATATACTTAAAATATTGTTGGCAGAAGGGAGAAGTGTACTATGCCGAAAGGAACGAATCAGAAATTCAAGCTGTACCGACTGGCGCAGATTATGCTGGAAAAAACAGATGAAGAGCATTATATTACAATGTCGGAAATCATGGAGAGTCTGGCGGAATACGATATTACAGCTGACCGGAAAAGTATCTATGCGGACCTTCGTGATCTAAGTGTTCTTGGCATTGAAGTGGAGGGAGAACCTGTTGGAAACCGATACCATTATCATGTGGTTAACCGCATGTTTGAACTTCCAGAACTGAAACTTCTGGTAGATGCGATCCAGTCTTCCAAATTTATCACAGAAAAGAAAACCAATGCGCTGATTAAGAAGTTGGAAAAAATGGTCAGCGAATATGATGCACAGAAATTGCAGCGACAGGTATATGTGTCCGGAAGAATAAAGACAATGAATGAGAGCATCTACTACACAGTAGATACTATTCATAATGCAATTTCAGAAAATAAGAAAATAGAGTTCCAATATTATCAGTGGAATGTAAAAAAAGAAATGGAACTCAGACATAATGGAGCCTGGTATCATATTAGTCCATGGGGACTTTCGTGGGATGATGAAAACTACTATCTGGTAGGTTATGATTCGGAGGCGGAGAAGATCAAACATTACCGGGTAGACAAGATGCTTCATATCCGATTGTCTAGTGAGAACAGGGAAGGAAAAGAATTTTTTAATAAGCTGGATATGGCTGACTATGCGAAGAAAAGCTTTGGAATGTTCGGAGGAAAAGAACAAACTGTAAAACTACTGGTAAAAAACAATCTGGCAGGAGTTATCATTGACCGTTTTGGGAAAAATTTGATTTTGTTTCCAGCAGATGATGATCACTTTACTGTGAATGTAGATGTGCATGTCAGTAGGCAGTTCCTAGGATGGGCGTTTTCATTGGGGGACGGGATCAAAATTGTTGGGCCGGATGATGTGGTGGAGCAGATGCACACGGAAATTGAAAGGTTGACGGAACAATATTCGTAGTAAATAGATTTTTACTCTATTCCGTTGATAGGAGATAGAAATTCACTACACATGGAGGTTTTGTTATGGCTGACGTATGTCAGGGATTTGTTATATTAGGATATATGGACAGTGAACAGCCGAAAAGTAAACCAAGAAAACCAGGAAAAATTAAAATTATAGAATAGTGATTTTAATGGGAAGACTGACTAAGAATACATTCTTTCACGTACCTGTCAAATAAAAAGTATATCTGGTGATATACAGATTTCTGGAAACAAGAGCAGTATACCTTATTTTGTGTTATTTCTCAAAAAATGAGAATTATAAAGATTTAATTCTTTATTACAGATGTGTATTGTAAAAAATCATTTTGCTATACTGACAATATCAATAGGAAGGGTGAATATTAGCGAGGTGATCAGATGAATGCAGAACAGAGAATACGATTAATTGGGATAATAGAAAAGATTGAAAAAAATCCAGAATTCAGTAACAAGCTGGGATTGAAAAATACATTTTATCTTATATCAGAAAAATAACGAAAAAATAAATCACTCATAATCGAATGAGGTCAGAAGGAGAAGAAAGATGTTATCAGTATTATTTACTATTTGTATGATTTGGTTTGTTGGAAAATTTTTTATATTTGGTTTAAAAGCATCCTGGGGAATCATGAAATTACTTTGCACAGTTATTTTCTTTCCCATGATATTGATCGGGATGGTAGTATGCGGGTTAATATATATAGCCTTTCCGCTGTTGATCATTGGTGGGATTATCGGACTTTTAACTTCACATACATAAAGCGAGCGGCAATGAATCAGAAATGGTCCATTGCTGCTCGTGGGTTATGGATTATTTTAACTTTTCTTTTTCGGCATTTAGAAGTTCAAGATTGAGGCCTTGTTCACTGGTTGTTTTATCTACCCAAAGATTCAAAGAGTCTATGGCTAAGGAAATTTCATCTAATTTTTTACTGATAAAAGCAAAATCTTTCATTTCATCATCATTGATCTTACCATCGCGGGCGATTTGGATCAGACGACCGGTAAGAGGGTTGATCTCGTTTAGACCAGCAATGGTTTCCAGGATGATATTTGACAAATCTGTAACTTCTACTTCTGGAACGTATCGGTGTCCTATTTCGCATTTATGTGAGCAGTAATAATTGCAGAGATCTGGTCTTTTATAAGCATCTGCCATTTGAATGATATCGTAAGGAGTAGGTTCTTGCGTTTCGTATTCGAATTTTTCGATTTTAGAATCTGAGACAGCCTCCATTTTATCACTTGCTTCTGCTCTTGTAAGCCCTGCGGCTTCCCGGCAAAGCTGGTAAATTGTTTTGTTTTCCTTGGTAGATTGTTTACCCATGAGAATTTCCTCCCCGTATATCGCCGAACATGA
This sequence comes from Lachnospiraceae bacterium, assembly GCA_025758065.1. Lineage (NCBI taxonomy): Bacteria > Bacillati > Bacillota > Clostridia > Lachnospirales > Lachnospiraceae > Lachnospiraceae bacterium. Next base: position 3,436,072 of record CP107199.1, on the reverse strand, counting down.
GAATTATCAATATTTAAATCCACATGTAGGACATGTATTTCTTGTATAGAGTTTATTATACTTGAATCGTCAGTTAACAACAAGCTCATAAATGGATATGATCCAAAACAAGATGGGGTTTTTATAGACCACCTATTGTTCTATACTATAACCATCAAAGAAAATATATTTTTTTGATTGTTGGTCTGGATAATGTAGTGGAGCAGATGAAAGCAGAGGTTAAGAGGTTGATCAATCAATATAAGTAATATAGAAACAAATAACCATGATAATACTTGATTATATGAGGAGGTAATAGCAATGAGAGATTGGATGGATTTAAATGACGATGGCGAAATAGATAGCATAGAAATGATGTTCGCAGAAGAAATGCTTTGTACAAGCAGAGAAGAGCATGAAGCATTATTTGGAGATGCCGGGGATTTTGAGGATGACTCAGAAGATGATTTTGACTAAGATATTTGCAAAGGAGGCAGATTTGTATGAAACAGAATTTATTTGGATATAAACTGGCAGCGTTCTTTGTGATAGTGGGTGCCCTGCTTGTTATTGGTTTAATAGGCGAAGCAAGTGAGCCTAGGTGCATTAAGACTGGCTGTGATAATAAACAGACAAGAGGAAGCAGTTATTGCTATCTGCATGAACCATATACAGGAAGCAGTACATCACATAGCAGTTCGTCATACAGCAATAAATCATACGGCAGTACTTCTAAGAGCAGTACAAGCAGTAATTACAGCAATAAATCAAATTCTACAAACAAATCATCATATAGCAGTGGTATTAAAAAGAACACAACCACCAGCAGGAGTACATATGACTCTTATGATGATGGTTATGATGATATCTATATGGACGGCGATTATGACTGTGACAGATACGACAGGGATAGCGATTATGCGGATGGTGTAGATGATGCAATGGATGAGCTTGGAGAAGATTGGTAAAGCAAAAAATGGGGGATGATGTTTATAGCCGCAATCCTTTAATATCTTTGATACGTGATAAAATCATATTACAGCTGCAGCTGATAATACCAGGCAGTGTATCAATGACATTGTGCAGGAAGAGTTCCATTTCATCACTTGACGAGGCAACGGCATGTACATGAAGCTTGTTTCTTCCTGTGACACGGTAAATTTGTGTGACGATATCATTTTGATATAATATATTTGTCACCGGTGTCAGATTGTCTGGTTTTGTTTCAATTTCAAAATAGCATGATACTGCACCGCTGATTTTCTGGGGATTTATTATTGTTGTATATTCTTCAATTACACCTTTTTTCTCTAAAGCCTGAATCCGGGCCTTTACTGCAACTCTGGAAATACCGGTTTTTTCACCAATATCAGAGTAAGAGATGCGAGAATTTTCTATGAGTAATTGGATGATCTTCTGATCCAGTTCATCTAAACCATTTAGGTACATAAACTTACCTCCAGTAAAATGATAGCAGTAAAAAGTAAATTTCCTTAAATAGCATATCATTTACGTTGCTGAAAGTAAACAGTAGCTTGACTTAAGTGCTATAAATACGTATAATTCATTACACAACGAAAGCTAAAACTTACACTTTGGAGATGCGTAATGAATAGGGATTTATCAAAAGGACCTGTTGTAAAGTCAATGATCTTATTTGCTATTCCAATGATATTGGGGGATCTGCTTCAACAGTGTTATAACATTGCAGACACACTTATTGTCGGACGGTTTCTTGGAGAAAAGGCACTTGCAGCAGTAGGTTCATCATTTACACTTATGACGTTTATAACGTCAATTATTCTTGGATTGTGCATGGGAAGCAGTGCACTATTTTCTATCAGATTTGGGCAACGTGATGAAAATGGGCTGAAAGAGGATATTTGTGCATCTTTTTTCTTTATTGCTGTAGTGACAGTACTTCTGAATATTATTGCTTATGTGAGTCTTGATGGACTTCGTATTTTTCTAAGAGTTCCAGATGAAGTGTGGGGAGCTATGAGAGAATATCTGTCTGTAATCTTTAAGGGTATTCTGGCTGTTTTTTTATATAATTATTTTGCTTCATATCTCAGGGCAATTGGTAATTCTGTTATTCCTCTTGTGTTTCTGGCGGCGTCATCTGTACTAAATATTATTCTTGACCTTTGGTTTGTCATCGGCTTGGAGATGGGAGTAGCAGGAGCGGCGCAGGCAACAGTGATCGCACAGTATCTATCAGGCCTTGGTATAATGATCTATACATTTGTGTATTATAAACAAGTGAATGCAATTTTGAAGATCAGCTGCCTGAAAAAGGAACGAATCAGCAAAATAATTTCTTTTTCAATGTTGACATGTATCCAGCAGTCAGTCATGAATCTTGGAATACTTATGGTACAGGGGCTGGTAAACAGTTTTGGAACGGTTGTTATGGCGGCATTTGCGGCTGCAGTAAAGATAGATGCTTTCGCATATATGCCTGTGCAGGATTTTGGAAATGCGTTCTCTACATTTATTGCACAGAATTATGGAGCAAAAGAAAAGAAGAGAATACAGCAGGGACTGAAAGCGGCAGTGTGTATATCCGCAATCTTTTGTGTAGTGATATCTGTGTTTGTGTGCATATTCGCAAAGCAGCTTATGATGATATTTGTTGATGCTAAAGAAACTGCCATTATCATGAAAGGAGTCCGTTATTTGCGTATAGAAGGTGCGTTTTATATAGGGATCGGGTGGCTGTTTTTGTTATATGGTCTGTATCGGGCATTAGGCAGACCGGGAATGAGTGTGGTACTTACAATTTTTTCATTGGGAACCCGCGTAGCTCTGGCATATGTATTGTCGGCAATACCGGCAATAGGTGTGACTGGCATCTGGTGGTCGGTTCCAATCGGATGGGCATTGGCAGATATTGTGGGATTGATGTATTACAAAATAATAAAAAAGAACGAATGTGAAGGTAAGAGCGGGCGTTACTGATCTCTGCCACTGGAGCACATGTTATATTAATGACAGGACGAAAAGCCTTGATTTACAAGGGATTCGGACCTGTCTTTTCAATTTCATAAAGATATATGGGCGAAAATATGATGAGAGGTGAGAATATAGCGGATTGACAACAGAGCATATATCGGGTACCATTAAATAACGCAATGCGTTATTTTGATGGGAGAGTTTTATCATGAGTAGAGGAAAAGAAGTAAAAGAATTAAGAGAAAAAATGGGAATGAACAGACGTGAATTTAGTGATTATTATGGTATTCCGTATCGTACCGTTCAAGATTGGGAAGCAGAGAAAAGAGAACTTCCGGATTATTTGTTACGTTTATTAAAGTATAGAGCAGAGATAGAATGTCGAATCGAAAGAACAGGTAAATAGAACAATTTTACTAATGACTGTTTATTATTAACTGTGATGTAATGTTTTATTTTTTTGCTTCTAACATAACGCAATGCGTATATTCAAGTAAAACAGAAGGAGGTAGACGTGGAAAGAAAAGTAAATGTAATCGAGGATATAGATGGAAAGAAAACGGTATTTATTCATGACATCATATTCAAAGGGAAAAGATCTGTAAAATGGGAGGATGTTGAAAAATATCTAAAACAATATGTAGGTGATATCTACACAATTGATGATAGCAATGATGCAGTTTATATTGGAACAGATTTACCGGATGAGTATACCCACTCAAATTATACCCATATTTTAAAAGGAGCAAATGCGAAGGCAAAAGCTAATGCCGCACAGGGATTACCAGAATTGATTGAAATTGCAGCTGGAAAGAAATTTACTGAAAATTATAAAGAAAAACATACTATAGATGCAATGTATGGTTGGTATCGTTATGAGTCAAGATTTGCTTTGCCAGTGTTTAACGAAGTTGGAGAAATGTTACTATACACGGGCAGACTTGTGTACAACCACTCGGTCAATTAAAATAAGGGAGTCTGATGCACAAATCAGGCTCCATATCTTCTGTTAAAGATTTCCATGACAGCGGTATAAATGTTGGGGTTGTTTTTTCGTACTTCAAGCAGCACACCCTTGCTATGACATAATTCTTCGATACTTTCAAGGCTTCGAAATGTCATTGCAAAAGTCTGTTTTCGTTTATAATCTCTCAAACAGCGTTCTGCGGTATTGTTTGTGGTTGGCACCCTCATGTCATGCAGGAAAAGAAGATGCTCTGTTTTATATTCCTGCATCCGGCGATATAAGTTGTAGCCTTCGCGGTAATACGGGCTTGGCTCATTACGTTTGTATTCTTCTTTGGCTTTGTCCAGGATTTCCTGATACTCTGTCTCAAAGCCAGCTACTGTTTGAGCGTCTAACGATGCTTCACCGGTATGTTCTTTCCGGTAATGTATCATTCGTTGGAGCAGTTCTCTCATTCGCCGGTTCCAGGTAAGGGATGACTCATTTTCCATGCTGTCTTTCAGATACCGTTCTACATGCGCAAGGCATTCCTGATGAGCGCTTCCATAACGGTAAAAAGTAATTTCATGATCGTGTACCAGAATCCCCCGGAAATCTTCTGTTACAGTTCCCTTTACGCCTTCATGCCCCTTTTTCTCACGGGCAAAGTAAAGTACCTTTTCCTCATCTGAAGATGCGCAGACAAATACATAGGCGCTTTCTCCGTTTACGCGGGCATTTGTACAGTCTGTATGCAGAACCGGGCAGGACAGCAGGTCTGCAAAGATTTTTTTCCGTTCTGTTTCTGTTTTGGAAGAAAACTCACGGCAGAGTTTATTGATCATTCCTCTGGAAATTTTCAGCTTTCCACCTGTCAAATCAGAGAGAAAGCGCTGGCTTTTATCAATGGAAACTGCACAGTCTGTATTTAACAGAAATAAAAGTGACTTGATGCTGCCATCATAGTTCACATCATCAACCACTCCTGCGGGAAAAGCTGCATGGACTTTTTCTCCCGTCTTGGAGTTACGATATACATCTGCCTGATATTCCGTTACATGAAGAATCATTTCAATGGAAACAAGCTGTTTGGTTATGATCTTCTGTGTTTTTTTGAAATCCGGATCCTCTGCCACAATTTTGGGCGCAGGCAGATGTACAGTCTGAGTTGCTTCCTGCTTTTTCCTTCCATGATGGGCGTGCCCTGGCTGCGCTCCGGGTTTTCTTCCAGTGCGTTCACGATTGTTGGATATTTTTCGACGGTTTCTTGATTGTGATGACGGAATGGAGGAATTTTCATAATCACGGTTCAACTGTGCCAGAAGTTTCTTATTCTGTCCCTCTGTTTTTTCCAGCTGATCCTTTAGCTCACTGTTTTCACGGCGCAGTCCAGCGACCTCAGACAATGCCTGATCACGGCGTTGTTCTGCGGCAAAGCGCATTCTTTTAGCCGTTTTTAATGCATGCTCCAGATCTTTCATCTGTGCATTCAGTTCCTTAAGTGCATCTTCATATGCCTCTTCGCACCATTTCCAGGCTTTTCTTACATCTTTGCGAAGATTTTCAATCGTTTGTTTCAGACGTTTTATCTGTCGGCGGTACTCATCAAGTACTTTTTGATGTTCCATTTGAATCTGTTGGAATCGTTCTCCTGACTCATGATCGGCTACTTTTTTTCTCAATATTCGGTTTTCACACTGCAACGCTCCAATATATTCAAACGGCTTTCCCATTATGATTGCTCCAATGCTTTAATGATTTTATCCTGGTTTTCAATCAACTGTTTCAGAAGACGGATCTGTTCTTCCTGGGCTTTAATTGTTTTTAAAAGTTCTTTATTTTCTTTTTCGTACTGTTCGCAGACACCCTTTTGAAGTTTCAGTAACTGCTCGATTTTTACAGACATGTCATTCATGCTCATCCCTCTTTTCATGGAATGATTATAGCAGAAGATCTGAATTTATGCGAATTTGCAGGAGATGATCATTCGTCATTTTTTCATGTGAATAACTCTAAAAAAATGGTCAGATAAGAAGCTGGCGTGGAGAAACCATCCACAAAAATCGATGAATTCAACACGCCTCAAAAGAGAATTTATAGATACTGTTGATAACTTAAGCAATAAAACATGTAGCCGGAAGCGATATCCGCAGAATTTCTTCCGGCTAAAATAGTTTTGATGAAAAAGAAAAATGATTTTCGTCACTTTCCACAATGAAAATGAACTACCCGTGTATAGTAACGGAGAAATTGAAAGATATAATGTTTTTAATGTAATAATGGTTATTCGACATGCAAAAGATGGTAAAATGTATCTGTATGATATAATGAACATAAAAAAAGAAACGAGCACCCTTTTCCAGTCCGAAGACATTACTCAGTAAAAAACCCATTTCTTAACTATGATTGTACCCCCATAATAGCAAAAAGTCAATAAAAAGAAACGAACATATTTTGTATTTGAAAATTTCAAAAAAGGAGCATATTTGGTATTCTTTTTATAAATAAGTATGCTATACTAACAGGCAGATCCTGTATTCTATGGATCAGGATAAGTGAAAAGCCAATATAAATAAAGGAAACATAATACATGAACAACCAAAGAAATATAATCGTCATTGGAGGTGGTGCCGCTGGTATGATCGCGGCGATCGCGGCAGCGAAGGAAGGCTGCGCGGTCAGTCTCTATGAGAAAAATGAAAAACTGGGCAAAAAGATCTTTATTACAGGAAAGGGCCGTTGCAATGTAACTAATGCTGGTGACATGGATGAGCTGTTTGGGGCAGTGATCACTAATAAAAAATTTATGTTCAGCAGCTTTTATGGTTTTACCAATGAAGATATGATGCAGTTTTTGGAAGATGCAGGACTGCACCTGAAGATTGAGAGAGGAAAAAGAGTATTCCCTGTATCTAATCATTCCTCCGACGTGATCGCAGCGTTAGAACGCACATTAAAGAAAGAAAATGTAAAAGTACATTTTCGTAAAGAGGTAAAGGGCTTAAACCTTGTAACCGAAGATGATAAGACTATCTGCAAGGGTATTTTTCTGGAAGAAAATGGAAAAAAGACAGCCATTGCTGCTGACTGCGTTATTGTAGCCACCGGTGGTATGTCTTATCCTTCTACAGGCTCTACAGGAGACGGATATCAGTGGGCACAGGATGCAGGACTTAAGGTAACAGCCCTTTTGCCGGCTTTAGTACCCTTTGAAGCAGCAGAATTGGAAACTGTTAAATCCCTTCAGGGCCTTTCTCTCAAAAATGTGGAAGCAGCCATATCTAACGGCAAAAAAGAACTGTATCGTGATTTTGGGGAAATGCTGTTTACCCATTTTGGTGTCAGCGGCCCTCTTATGTTAAGCGCCAGCTCTTTCTGCGCAAAAGCTATTGGGAAGACCCCGTTAAAGCTGTCTATTGACTTAAAACCGGCGCTTACAGAAGAACAGTTAGATGAACGTATTTTAAGGGATTTTGCAGAAGCGAAGAATAAACAGTTTAAAAACAGCTTAAATCATTTATATCCTGCAAAACTGGTCCCGGTTATCATAGAACGCAGCGGTATTGATCCGGATAAGCAGGTAAATGAGATCACCAAAGAAGAGCGGCGCCATCTGGTACAGTCTACCAAGGCGCTTACATTTACCCTGACAGGTTTACGTCCCTTTAAAGAGGCTATCATTACCCAGGGGGGAGTAGATGTAAAGGGGATTAATCCTTCTACCATGGAAGCAAAAAAAACAGAAAATCTGTATTTTGCAGGAGAAGTTCTGGATGTGGATGCAGTGACCGGAGGATTTAACCTGCAGATCGCATGGTCTACAGGTTGGTTGGCTGGAAAAGCAGCGTCAGAAAAAACACAGGAAAACTAAGAAAAACATGCAATATCGTCTGATAGGTGACATTGCTATATGAAAGTTAAAGGAGAATACCTAGATGAACCATTTTAATATTGCAGTAGACGGACCAGCAGGAGCTGGAAAAAGTACCATTGCAAAGCTGGTGGCAAAGGAACTTGGCTTTGTATATGTTGACACAGGGGCAATGTATCGTGCTATGGCCCTTTATTTCTTAAGAAAGGGGGTAGATCCAAAGGAAGCAGAAGAAATCGGAAGATCATGCCCGGAAGTAGACGTGACGATCCGCTATCAGGAGGGCGTACAGCAGGTACTTTTAAACGGAGAAGATGTTTCAGGTTTGATCCGTACAGAAGAAGTAGGCAATATGGCATCTGCAGTATCTGGCTATATGCCTGTAAGAGAAAAGCTGGTAGAACTTCAGAAACAGTTGGCAGCTAAGGAAAATGTGATCATGGACGGAAGGGATATTGGAACCTGTGTACTTCCTGATGCACCTGCGAAGATTTATCTTACAGCTTCTGTAGAGGTAAGAGCGGTCCGCCGTTATAAGGAATTGCTGGAAAAGGGCATGGAAGCAGATTTAAAAGAGATCGAAAAGGACATTGAAGACAGAGATTACAGGGATATGCACAGGGAACATTCTCCGTTAAAACAGGCAGAGGATGCAGTCCTTCTTGATACTTCTTCTATGACACTGGACCAGGTGGTAGAGGAAATCTTAAAGATCGTCCGTGAAAAGGGATATAAGGCAGCTGGAGGATGTGCATAATGGAGCGTCAGGTCATTGTCGCAAAAAGTGCCGGATTCTGCTTTGGGGTAGAGCGTGCAGTGGAACGGGTCTATGAGCAGATCAAGGCTGTAAATGAGGGAAAAGCCCAGGGTCCCATTTATACTTATGGCCCGATCATCCACAATGAAGAAGTGGTCCGTGATCTGGAAGAAAAGGGAGTCAGGGTATTAGATACAGAGGAAGACCTTAAAAACCTTCCAGAAGGACAGGGAACTGTGGTCATCCGCTCTCACGGGGTAAGCCGTTACATTTATGATATTTTAAATTCACGGAAGGTAAATGTTGTAGATGCCACCTGTCCCTTTGTAAAAAAGATCCACAAGATCGTAGATGAACATTCAGGCGCCGGGGAAGCGGTCGTTATTATCGGCAGTCCAATACATCCGGAGGTAGAAGGCATCCGTGGATGGGGAAATGGTGACACTGTAGTTATAGAAAATGAGGCTGATGCAAAAGAATATAACCTTCCAGAGGGGAAAAAGCTTTGTATCGTATCCCAGACGACATTTAATTACAACAAATTTCAAGAATTAGTTGAAAAAATTTTGAAAAAGGGTTATGATAGTAGTGTTTTAAATACGATTTGCAATGCAACACAGGAAAGACAAGTGGAGGCAGCACGTATCGCATCTTCGGTGGAGGCTATGATCGTCATTGGTGGCAGACATTCTTCCAACACCCAGAAGCTTTACGAAATCTGTCTCAAGGAATGTGAAAACACATTTTACATTCAGACACTCGGCGATTTAGATCCTGACAGTGTATCTTCTGTGCGCAGCGTAGGTATTACAGCTGGGGCATCCACCCCAAAAAAGATTATTGAGGAGGTTCATACCAGAATGGCAGAGCAGAGTTTTGCAGAGTTATTAAAGGAAGAGGAAGAATCCACCAAACCAATACGTACAGGAGAGATAGTTACCGGTCAGGTCATCGAAGTTAATAAAGATGAGATTATTCTGAGCATTGCGGGCAACAAGTCTGAGGGCGTTATCACCCGTGACGAGTACAGCAATGACAATAGTGTAGATTTAACTACCAAGGTACAGGTTGGTGAAGAAATGGAAGCTAAGGTTATCAAGCTGAACGATGGTGTTGGCATGGTATCCTTATCTTACAAGCGTATGGCAGCTGACAGAGGCAATAAGCGTCTGGAAGAGGCATTTGAGAATCAGGAAGTTCTGACTGCGAAAGTAGCTCAGGTATTAGATGGCGGTTTAAGCGTTGAAGTAGAAGGCTCCAGAGTATTTATCCCGGCAAGCCTTGTATCTGATACTTATGAGAAGGATCTTTCCAAGTATGCAGGACAGGAGATCCAGTTTGTAATTACTGAGTTCAATCCTAAGAGAAGAAGAATCATTGGCGATAGAAAGCAGTTATTAGTTGCTGAAAAGACTAAACTGAAAGAAGAGCTGTTCTCCAAGATCCAGGTTGGTGATAAGGTAGAAGGAACTGTTAAGAATGTAACAGACTTCGGTGCATTCATTGACTTAGGCGGAGCTGATGGTCTGCTTCATATCTCAGAGATGAGCTGGGGCCGCGTTGAGAATCCTAAGAAGGTATTCAAGTCCGGTGATAAAGTAACTGTTCTGATCAAAGATATCCAGGGCGAGAAGATCGCATTAAGCTTAAAGTTCCCAGAGGCTAATCCTTGGGCACATGCAGCTGAGAAGTATGCAGCAGGCAGCGTAGTGACTGGACGTGTTGCTCGTATGACTGACTTTGGCGCTTTCGTAGAGTTAGAGCCAGGTGTTGACGCACTGCTTCATGTATCCCAGATTTCCAGAGAGCATATCGAGAAACCAGCTGATGTATTAAAGATCGGCCAGGAGATCGAGGCTAAGGTTGTAGATTTCAATGAAGATGATCACAAGATCAGCTTAAGTGTAAAGGCTCTTCAGGCAGCTCCACAGAATGAGGATGTTGCAGATGTAGACATTAATTCTTACGCAAAGTAATAACTGAATGCAGATCAGGGAACGCGTCAGTGGCGCGTTCCCCATGTGTATGACGTGATGAAAGAGTGGTTCCCTGTGGGACTGCTCTTTTTTGTTATACATTTGGAAAAAACTGCCAGTTGCATGCTTTGTATGTTATTGAATTATTTCTTTCCTAAAAGGACATACTTCTTATAACAGACCGATGAAAAATACATCATTATATAAGGAGCATAGATTTATGGGGAAATCAAAAAAGAAAAAAGAATTTGACGTTCACAATATGACACCAGACGAACAGTTGAAATTTGAGATTGCCCAGGAACTGGGATTGGATGAGAAAGTGTTGCAAAAGGGCTGGAAAAGCCTTACTTCCAAGGAAAGTGGCCGTATTGGCGGTATGATCACAGGACGGAAGAGACAATTAAAAGAGGAAGCATTGAAAGGAAGCTGAAAATCCAGTATACTGATGACACCAGGACCAAAAGATCTGAAATCCGACGAGGGCTTGCTTGCAGGAGGATTTTGAACTTGGGATCCGCCAAAAACATGAGTAAGAAGCCATTTTTTGAAGAAAAATGAGAGGATTACGAATGTTTTTAGAATACAAAAGATCAACTGACCGATTTTAGAAAGTACAGGTAGCAGGATGAAATATGCAGTGATCTGTTTTACAGAACGGGGCGCCTGGGTATGCAGACGCCTTTTTCATAAGTTAAGAGAAGCCGGAGGAGAATGCGAGGCAGTAGTTCCGGGACGTTTTTTAAGAGAAGAATGGAAAAAAGAAGGAATGAAAGAACCGGGAGGAGAGCCACTTTCCCAGTGGACAGGCCGGATGTTTGCAGAAAAACGGGGAATGATCTTTGTCAGCGCAGCAGGCATTGCAGTACGGGCCATCGCTCCTTGGGTAAGGGATAAAATGACGGATCCGCCGGTAGTCTCAGTGGATGAAGGAGCGCAGTTTGTGATCCCTTTGCTATCAGGACATGTAGGGGGAGCAAACGGACTGGCAAGGCGCATAGCAGAGTGGCTGAGATCAACACCAGTGATCACTACGGCAACGGATGTAAATGGAAAATTTGCAGTGGATCTGTTTGCGTCAGTTTATCATATGGTGATCACAGACCGCAAAGAAGCGAAAAACATATCGGCAGCAGTGTTGGAAGGAAAACACATTGGCGTTTTCAGTGACCTGCCTTTAAAAACACTGCCGGAAGGTTTTATATTAGGAAAACACCTGGAAAAAAATATCCAGATCACGGTAAACACTGAACTTATGTCAGATAGCCTGCGTCTTGTCCCAAAGGCGGTAATTCTTGGCGTAGGATGCCGCAGAGAAACAGATCCGGAATATATGAAAGAAAAAGTCTGTGCTTTCTTAAAGGTACATAAGATCGATCCTCTGGCAGTAAAAGCCATTGCTTCTGTAGATGTAAAACAGGATGAACCTGCAGTATTAGGATTAAAACAGGTATTTTGTATGGAACCGTATTGCGAGCAGCGTTTTTATACACCAGAGCAGTTAAACCAGGTTCCAGGTGATTTTAAAGAATCTGCCTTTGTAAAGAGACAGATTGGGGTAGGAAATGTATGTGAACGGGCAGCTTGCGCACAAGGGGGAAGATTACTGGTGGGCAAGCAGGCAGGAGATGGGATCACCATAGCTGCAGCATTGGAATGGCAGGGGGAACTTGATTTTTTAAAAGGTTTTGGAACGGTGCAAGATAAGACACAGGCATTTCTGCCATTGCAGAACTGAGCCGGAGATGAATAAACAATCGGCGTGTCAATAAGTATAAATTGCTTATTTGTGCGAGCACAAACGCAATTTATACTTTTGACACTTACATCATTTTATTAATTTGATAAGATCAGTGTCCGCAGTCCACCAGTATTGGAAGGATCGTTAAACATATAAAGGGTGTAAGATTTCCCTGCTTTAAGAGAGGCAGAAGCTGCAGCAATGGCATTGCTGTTATTAAACGCATTGGTGCGGAATACGTAGATTGAATACCAGCCTGCTGCAAAGCTGGAGAATGGGGTCACTTCCTGGAAACGGACATTAGTGAAGGTGCGGTAGGAATTGCCCCGGTTTTCTAAAGCTACGTCAAAAGGTCCAAGGTCCGGGGAAAGGTTGCAGGCTCTGATGCAGGTGGTGCCGGACGGTCCATTACAGGAAAGATCAGATATTTCTAACAGATCAAGTCCTGTACTGGTATTGATGATAGCTACTGTTGATGCAGAACCGGAACGGATGGTGATCATTTTCTGGATATAAATATAGCCGTTAGTACCGGATACAGTAACAGTCTGGAAACCGGAAGAAGCCTGTACGTAGCTTGTGAGATCACCGTTATCCAGTTGTTCTCCTATGCGCCAGTTTCCTAAAGATACATTAAATGGCGGATAACCGGAGGAAGCATTTAAAATGCGTACCCGCCCCAGGCTGGAGGAAGTGGTGCAGTTATAACATGGAAAGCCGATGCCTGGAAAAATGGTAATAGAGCCGTTAGACGGGAAAACAGGACGGTATACAGGAACATGAGAATGCCCCGGCTGCCACATACTACCAGATGGACGGTTGTGATCAGGTCCATTGTATACGGGCCCGCCTTCTCCAGGATTTGGCAGCGGAATGACGGGAATGGAACTAAGGTCATCACCAAAAGAACCGTTTCCACCGGAGTTGTTATCCATGGAATCGTCATATACAGGTCCGCCTTCTCCAGGATTTGGCAGTGGGGCTACCGGAATATCTTCTTCGTTTGTCTGAGCTGCTTTTACCATGGAAATGGTTTCAGAAGCAGGATTCAACTTGGAATTCATAAAAACCTCACAGAGAAATACTTTCCCTATAAGATATTCCTGGATCGAAAAATAGGTGCAGAAAGATTCCGGAAGAACATGTATTCTGTGGGCAGTACTGTCATATAATGATGAAAAGAAAGGGCTCTGGGAGAAGTGGTATGAGAGAGGATAGAAAAAGGGCTGTAGTGGAAGCTCTTGGTCTTCCAAGGGATGTGATGATGGGAGATATCCTGCTTCATTTTACAGGCCCTTATGAGACAGTAGTGGAAAATTTCAGGAGCCTTCTTATTTACACAGATCTGTATATAAAAATAAAAGCAGCAGATTGTGTGGTGGTGTTTAAGGGACTGCATCTGGAAATAGAGACTTATACACAGGATGTCCTGAAAATAACAGGACAAATACAGTCAGTGGAATTTTTATGTTGTTAAAAAAGGCGGTGTAAGGATGCTCTGGTGGCTGTTTCGCTTGTTTAAGGGCTATGTAAGAATACATATAAAAAGCATCAGTCCGGAATATTTTCTGGAAAGGTGCAGGATAAACGGGGTATTCATATGGGAACTGGTGTGCCTGGATAAAGGGCAATACCAGTGTTGTCTTTTTCTAAAAGATGTGTTCCGTCTGAAAGACTGTGTCAGGGGAGCTGGTGTCAGACTGCGCATCTGTGAGCGAAGGGGACTGCCTTTTTTTCTTCGCAGGAATCAAAAACGGTGGTATGCAGCTGCGGGATTTTTCAGTTTTTTTCTTCTTTTGTATATCATGTCTCTTTTTTTATGGGATATCCATTTTCAGGGAAATTATCATTATTCTGCAGATACACTGGTACGTTATCTGGATATGCAGAATATTAAATATGGCATGAAAAAGAAAAATGTGGATTGTGAAGCGTTAGAAGCTGGAATGAGGGAAGCTTTTCCGCAGATCACCTGGGTATCTGCCAGAGTATCAGGAACAAGACTGGTGATCCAGATCAAGGAAAATAAGATCATACAGGATAAAACAGCTGTGGAAGAAGAGGCTTGCGACCTGGTATCAAATGTGTCAGGAACCATTACTTATATTATGGTGCGCCAGGGAGTACCTAAGGTGAAGAAAGGAGAAAAAATAGAGCCGGGACAGATCCTTGTCAGCGGCCGGGTACCTGTGATCGGTGATGATGAGAAAGAGGTATCTGTTTTTTATGTACAGTCCCAGGGGGAGATTCTGGCAGAAACAGGGAAAACATATGTAAAAGAAATGCCATTGATACGGAAAGTACGTTATCCTGCAGGAAAGAAACGGTACGGTCTGCGCCTGATCATAGGTCCTTTTTCATTTTCATTTCTTATGCCCCGGTCAGGGAAAAGTGAAAATAAAGAAAACTGGGATTATACTGTAGATATGATCCAGTGCAGACTGTTTTCCAGCTTTTATCTGCCTCTTTTTGTGGGAAAGATAACAGGGGAATATATGACGGTTTATGAGAAAGGCTATACAGAGGCAGAACTGGAACAGACAGCTTCAGAAACAAATCGCCAATTTGTTGAAAAATTAAAGGAAAAAGGGGTACAAATTCTTGAAAATAATGATAAAATAGAAAAGAATATATCTGGTTACAGGATCAGCGGGAAGCTGACGGTTATAGAGCCGGCAGCGGTCAGGGCACCTGTTTCTGAAAGCAGCATATCTGCAGCACACTAGTACATTGTTTCGTAAATAACTGTACTGGTACAGGCGCTGCAGGAAAGACCCAAGGAGATTAAACAGACGGATGAGTGTGATTGAAACCATGATCGACATCCCGGCAGAACATGAAAGAAATGTCTGCGGGCAGTTTGATGCATATTTAAAGAAAATAGAACGGACTCTTCATGTGACTATGATCGCCAGAGACGGCGAGATCAAGCTGATCGGCCCGGAAAAAACCATTGGTCAGGCAAAAAGCGTATTTAATAATCTGATACAGCTTTCTATGCGGGGCAATACCATTACGGAACAAAATGTGGACTATGCATTGTCCCTTTCCTTTACGGAAAATGATGATCAGATCTTAGAAATAGACAAGGACATTATCTGCCGTACTATTATGGGAAAACCGGTGAAGCCAAAGACCTTAGGCCAGAAACATTACGTGGACTCGATCCGCAAGAAGATGATCGTATTTGGTATTGGCCCGGCTGGTACAGGTAAGACTTATCTTGCTATGGCTATGGCCATTCAGGCATTTAAAAACGGGGAAGTAGGGCGGATCATCCTTACAAGACCGGCTATAGAAGCAGGGGAGAAGTTAGGCTTCCTCCCTGGTGATCTACAAAGCAAGATCGACCCTTATCTGCGGCCATTATATGATGCTTTATATCAGATCATGGGGGCAGAAAGCTATCAGCATAATTCAGAAAAGGGTCTTATTGAAGTAGCACCCCTTGCATATATGCGAGGACGTACTCTGGATAATGCGTATATTATTCTGGACGAGGCACAGAATACCACACCAGCCCAGATGAAGATGTTCTTAACAAGGATCGGTTTTGGCTCCAAGGTGATCATCACCGGAGACCAGACCCAGAAGGACCTTCCTTCCGGTGCCACCTCAGGTCTTGATACAGCCTTAAAGGTTCTTAAAAACATTGATGATATTGGCTTCTGCTATCTGACCAGTTCTGACGTGGTCCGTCATCCTCTGGTGCAGAAGATCGTCAAGGCATACGATGATTATGAGAAAAAAGCAGCGTCAAAGACCGTCAGAGGGGAAAGAAAAGCTCCGGCAGTGAAAAATACACGAAAGGGGAATAATCGGTAATGACAGTTTCTATTGAGTATGAAGCAGAGAAAAAACTGGATCTTCCCTATGAGAAGATCATAAAGGAGATCGTAGAGGCATCCCTTGATTTTGAAAAATGCCCTTATGAGGCAGAGGTGAATGTGATCCTGACGGACAATGATGCTATTCAGGCCATCAATAAAGAACACCGCCAGATCGATGCACCTACGGATGTCCTGTCCTTCCCAATGGTAGATTATGAGAAACCTTCTGATTTCGACCATGTGGAAGATGCAGTGGAAGATTATTTTAACCCGGAAACAGGAGAACTGATGTTGGGGGACATTGTGATCTCTGTAGATAAGGTAGAGGAACAGGCTGAAAAGTACGGTCATTCCCAGACAAGGGAATTAGCATTTTTAGTAGCTCACAGTATGCTTCATTTATGTGGATATGACCATATGGTAGATGAAGAGCGGCTGGTTATGGAAGACCGTCAGAGACAGATACTGGACACAAGGGGGTACACCAGATGAGAAAAGGGAGCAGAAGTAAAAAAATAGTATGCAGGAAGATTATGTTGGGCAGTTTGTTGTGCATAGCAGCATTGTGCGCAGGATGCGGAAAAAAGGCGTCAGAAGAAGCTGTCCAGACCCAGGTTCCAACAATACAGGAAACAACCACCCAGGCAGCTGCTTCTGCTCCCAAGATCCTGATCCAGTCGGATGAGGAAAAAAAGGAAGATGCGAAAGAATTACCTGAATATATCCTTCCAGAAGAAAGAGAAGAAAAAGATGGAATGATCCGCAGTTTTCTCACAGGACAGATGGTGCCGGCAGAACAGGCGGACCGTCGTCCCATCGCCATTATGATGAGTAATGACAAAGAGGCAAGACCCCAGTATGGTATTAACCGGGCAGGTGTAGTTTATGAGGCACCGGTGGAAGCAAACATGAACCGGTACATGGCAGTGATCGAGGATTATGATGATCTGGACCGTATTGGCTCTGTGAGAAGCTGCCGTACGTATTATACTTATTTTGCAAGAGAATTTGATGCAATCTATGCCCATTATGGCCAAAGCACCTTTGCAAAGCCCTATCTTAAGAATGTAGACAATATCAATGGCCTGGATGCCATAGGAGGAACTGCTTATTACAGGAGCAAGGATAAACGTTCCCCGCATAATGCCTATACAAGTGGAGACCGTTTGAAAAAATCCATTAATACACTGGGCTATACCACGGAGTATGATGATTCATATAAGGGACATTATCTTTTTGCCAGAGATGGCGTAGAAATTTCTTTAGAGGGAAAGCCGGGAGTTATGGATGCTGTTCATGCAAAACCAGGTTACATTATGAACAAACCGGAATTTGTATATGAAAGCAGTGATGGTTTATATCACAGATACCAGTATGGAGACGTACATCAGGGAAGTGAAGGTCCTGTTGCGGTGAAAAATGTGATCTTCCAGTATTGCCAGAGCGGTTTTTATGCCACTACCCAGTATCTGAATATCAATGTACATACCGGTGAATACGGGTATTATCTCACTGATGGGAAAGCAATCCCCATCAGCTGGGAAAAAGACGGGGAGTTTGGTGTGACCCATTATTATGACCAGGAGCACAATGAAATTGTATTAAATCAGGGAAAAACATGGGTGTGCATCATTCCGACCAAAGACTTTGGGCAGACTGAAATTAATTAAAAACGTGGAGCACAGTAGAAGATAAATGAAAGCAGTACAGGGAAAAAAGAAAAATAAGGCAGCAAATTTTGTAATACAGGGCAGTATTCTGGCAATGGCCGGCATCCTGGTGCGTATTATCGGTATGCTTTACCGTATGCCTTTAAATGACATTATCGGGAAACAGGGGAATGGATATTATACATCTGCGTATAATGTATACAACATTTTGCTGATCCTTTCCTCCTACAGTATGCCAGTGGCTATTTCAAAGATGATATCTGCAAGACTTGCAAAAGGAGAATATGAGAATTGCCGCCGTATTTTAAAGACAGGTCTTCTCTATGCAACTGTTACCGGTGGACTGGCAGCGATTGTGCTGTGGTTTGGTTCTGATTTTTTTGCAGGATTGATCAAAACACCATATTCCAGTTATGCTTTAAAAACGCTGGCGCCTACTATTTGGATCATGGCATATCTGGGAGTTTTAAGGGGATATTTTCAGGGTACAGGAACCATGATACCTACAGCAATCTCTCAGATTTTAGAGCAGGTCATAAATGCCATTGTCAGTGTGGTGGCAGCAGGTATTTTGTTTGGCGTAGGTGAAGGGATGAATGCGGCACAGGGGGCAAAGAATTATTCCTATGCCTTAGGTGCGGCAGGTGGTACCATTGGTACAGGTGCCGGTGCACTGGCTGCGTTTATCTTTTTTATCTTCCTGACAGCTAAAAGCGGACGTTCTGTTTTAAAACAGCGCATTGCAGTTGAGGATCTGTCACCGGAAGCTGCAAAAATAGCAAGAAGAAAGCGGACGCGATATGGAAAACTGATCTATGCACTGACTATTACAGTCCTTCCGATCGTGGTCAGCAGCGGTATATATAACTGCTCTAATGTAGTGGATAACTTCTTGTTTGGACAGGGAATGGACAAGCTGGGGTATAGCGGCGAAGAGATTGCTGTATTCTGGGGCGCGTTGGGACAGTATCAGCTGTTATTTAACATTCCTGTAGCTGTTTCCAATGCACTTTCATCTTCTTTGATCCCGTCTCTTACAAGAGCGGTATCAGCAGGAGACAGAAAGCAGACTTTAAAAAGGATCGCGGCAGCTGTACGTTTCTCTATGCTGATCTCTATCCCGGCAGCAGTGGGGATCGCAGTCCTGGCTGATCCGGTGTGCAATCTGCTGTTTATCAGCGAAGACAACAGCCTTTTGATCAGACTGACTATGGCAGGTTCCCTTGCAGTTGTATTTTTCTCACTGTCTACAGTGACCAATGCAGTGCTTCAGGGGCTGAACCATATGGAAGTGCCGGTCCGCCATGCGGCTGTTTCTCTGGTGATCCATGTGGCGGTATTATGGGTATTTCTTATGATATTCCATATGGGTATTTATGGAGTTGTATTTGCCAATATTGTATTCGCCTTTGTAATGTGCATTTTAAATGCCAGAACGATCGCAAGATATGCAAGATACAGTCAGGAGTATAAAAAGACCTTTGTACTTCCTGCTATCAGTGCCTGTGTTATGGGAGCCGTAGCATGGGGAGTGTACAAAATCCTTGTCTTTATCCTTCCGGCAGCTCTTTTAAGAGGGCGTTCTGGAAGAGCTATTGTGGTATTTCCGACAGTGGCAGTGGCAGCGGCTGTGTATGCAGTGCTTTTAATAGGGCTAAAGGCAATTGATGAAGAAGAACTGCGGGATATGCCTATGGGAACCAGGCTGATCCGCATTTTAAAGAAAGTAAGACTGATGTGACGATACCAGAGTTGTAAAATATTCGTAATCCGTTTATTTAAGAAATGGTTTCGTACTCATTATATTTATATATATAAACAGTGCCAGGACAGGTTTAAAATAGGACATTCTGGCAGATACTACCTTTGAAAAGGCCAAAAGGAAATATAAGGCCTGATACAGGAGGCAGTATCTATGAAACATTTTTTATTTGCTCTGGGCTTATTTGGTATTTCAGCAGTGGTGTCTGTTCTCATTATCTATGGGGCGGCCAGATACCAGATGCGGGAGGAAGCACCAGTGCCAAATACAGTAATAGAAACGGAAAGTGTAAATGAAATGGAAGGAAGGGCAGCCGCAAACCAGGAAAGCATTATCACCGCAAGGTCACAGTATTTTCTGGTTTCCGAGGCCGGCTTTCTTCTTGTATTCTGCAGTGATAAAAGTACCGTCTGTCTGTACACCCATATTCCGGTCACAGATTTTCCGGAAAGTGAGAGAGTCCGCCTGATGGAGGGAATCTGGTTTTCTGATATGATGGACGTATACCATTATCTGGAGTCGTATACAAGCTAAAACAGGAGTTTAAGTAATATGAAGAAAAGAGTAGGAATTATCGGTGGAGGTGCTTCGGGGCTGGTGGCTGCCATTGGCGCAGCCAGGAACGGAGCGGAAGTAACTGTCATAGAACATATGGACCGGGTGGGAAAAAAAATCCTTTCTACAGGCAACGGCAGATGTAATCTTACCAATTATAAAATGGAGGAAGACTGCTACCGCTGCGGCAGGAAGGATTTTCCTATGCAGGTAATAAGGAAAGTTAATGTTAATGAGACCCTGGAATTTTTTATGGAACTGGGGATCGTTCCAAAAGACAGGAATGGTTATATTTATCCTAACTCCGATCAGGCTGCTTCTGTTTTAGATGTACTCAGAGAAGAGATAGAGCGGTTGAAGATCCGCATTCTCCTTTCCTGTCATATAGAAAAAATCGAGAAGAAAAATGGAGGATTTTTTATACATACAGATCAGGGGACGGTGGAGACAGATGCCCTGATCCTGGCAGCAGGTTCAAAGGCAGCACCTTCCACTGGTTCAGATGGCAGTGGCTATGAATATGCCCGCCAGCTGGGACATTCCATAATCAAACCTCTTCCGGCCCTGGTGCAGCTGCGCTGTCAGGGAAATATGTACAAACAGATGGCAGGTATCCGCACAGAGGCAGAAGTAAGCTTACAGGCAGATGGCATTACTTTGGCAAAGGATAAAGGAGAGCTTCAGATCACCGATTATGGTCTTTCCGGCATTCCGGTCTTTCAGGTGAGCCGGTATGCAGCAAGAGCGTTAGATGAAAAGAAAAAAGTAAGAGTTTATGTGGACTTTATGCCAGGCTGGGATAACAGTGAAAGCTTCCGCCTTTTAAAGAAGAGAGCGCTTTTGCTGGCTTATAAGCCGGCAGCGGAACTATTTACCGGAATGCTGAACCGTAAACTTGCCCAGGTTCTTTTGAAACTGGCGGGAATCGATGGGAATATTTCCTGTGGTTCATTAACTGGAAAACAACTGGAAAAAATCTGTAAAGAATTAAAAGAATATGAAGCAGTTGTCATGTCTGTTAATCCCTTTGCCAATGCCCAGGTGTGCTGCGGTGGTGTGGATGCCAATGAAATAGATGAGACTACAATGGAGTCCCGGCTTTGTCCTGGATTGTATATGGCTGGTGAGATCCTGGATGTAGATGGGATCTGCGGCGGTTATAATCTTCAATTTGCCTGGTCCAGTGGTTTGATCGCAGGAAGATGTGCAGCGGGCAGTGCCGGAAAGCAGGAAATGCAAACAGAACCGGAAAAGTGGGAAAAAAAACAGCTGGGGCAAAGAAATCCGGAAAAGAGGAACACTGGGAAAAAGAGTGTAGAGAAGAAAAACATAGAGAAGAAAAGCGTAGAAAAAAAGAACATAGAAAAAAAGAATATAGAAAAAAACAGGAACGTAAACACGAAACAGATGGAAAAGAAAACTGTTAAAAAGTACCCAGAAAAGAAATATACACAGAAAACCAGGAGGACTGCAAGAACATGATACGTATCAGTCAGCTGAAAATGCCTTTAGGACATGCCGAAAATGACCTGCTTTTAAAGGCTGCGAAAGAGCTTCATATCCAGCCGGAGCTGATAAAAGAAACTAAGCTGGTAAAACAGTCTGTAGATGCAAGAAAAAAGCCGGAGATCCATTACAGCTATATCGTGGATATTGCATTAAAAAATGGCGGAAAAAAAGAAGAGGAACGTCTTGTAAAGAAGAGAAAAGACAGGAATATCACAGTTCACGAAGAAAAACCATATGTCCTTCCTGAATGTGGAAATACGCCTTTAAAATATCCACCGGTGGTCATTGGAATGGGCCCTGCGGGATTGTTCTGTGGCCTTGCTCTTGCGAGAAAAGGATACCGTCCTATACTTTTAGAACGGGGAGAAGATGTAGATACCAGAACAGAGCGGGTAGCGAAATTCTGGAAAACAGGAGAATTAAATCCTTCATCCAATGTGCAGTTTGGAGAAGGTGGCGCAGGTACGTTTTCAGACGGAAAGCTGAATACCCTTGTAAAAGATACCTTTGGCAGGAACAGGGAAGTGCTGCGCATTCTTACAGAGTTTGGTGCAGATCCGTCTATCTGCTATGCAAACAAACCCCATATTGGGACAGATGTGTTAAGCCATATTGTAAAATCTATCCGCCAAGAGATTGAAAATCTGGGCGGTCAGGTTCGCTTCTTAAGCCAGGTGACAGATTTTGAAATAACAGAAGGAAAACTGGCAGCAGTTATTGTAAATGGTACAGAACGCATTCCGGTACAGGCGGCAGTTGCAGCTATCGGTCACAGTGCCAGAGATACTTTTGAAATTCTTTATGAAAAGCAGGTTTCCATGGAAGCAAAACCTTTTGCTGTAGGTTTCCGTATCCAGCATCCACAGACTATGATCAATGAAAGCCAGTATGGGATGACGGAATGTAAAGAGTTAGGCCCTGCAAGCTATAAACTGACAGCTCAGACTTCCTGTGGAAGAGGCGTGTATTCCTTCTGCATGTGTCCTGGCGGCTATGTGGTCAATGCTTCTTCTGAAAAGAACCGTCTGGCTGTAAATGGAATGAGTTATCATGACAGAGCAGGAGAAAATGCCAACAGTGCATTGATAGTTACTGTAAACCCTGAGGATTTTTCCTGTGAAACAAAAAGAGGAGAAGGAGTCCATCCGCTGTCAGGTATTCATTTCCAGAGAGAACTTGAGGAAAAAGCCTATGAGGCAGGAAAAGGGAAAATACCAGTCCAGCTCTATGGGGATTTTAAAAACGGAAAGATCACGGAAAAGCTTGGCGAAGTACAGCCGGCATTTTGTGGGGAATATCAGTTTGCAAACTTGAGAAAAATCCTCCCAGATGAGCTTTCGGAAGCTTTTGTAGAAGGAATGGAGGCTTTTGGGAGAAAAATCAAAGGGTTTGACCGTCCAGATGCTATTTTAGCAGGTGTGGAAAGCCGCACATCTTCCCCGGTACGTATCCCCAGAGGAGAAACTTTAGAAAGCTCTGTAAAGGGCTTATATCCTTGTGGTGAAGGCGCCGGATATGCAGGAGGCATCACCTCTGCAGCCATGGATGGTTTAAAAGTGGCAGAAGAGCTTATAAGAAGATACAAATTGACGGAGTAATGAATTTGGTGTAAGATAGTGGAAAAGTCCAGTCCTGCGCCAGATCAGACAGGCAGGACGTGAACTTCACTAAGAAGGGAGCTGGCAAAAGATACTCATGGAAGCTACAAAACGTAACAGTTTAAAAGATAAAAAGAGAATTATAATAAAGATCGGTTCTTCTTCCCTGACACATCCTGAAACAGGAGAGCTGAACCTGACGAAGATCGAGAAGCTGATCCGTGTGCTCAGCGATCTCAGGGGAGAAGGGAAAGAAGTAGTCCTTGTTTCTTCCGGTGCTATCGCAGCAGGCAGACAGGCTTTCGGACATCATAAAAGACCTGACAGTTTAGCTGAAAAACAGGCGTTTGCAGCAGTAGGACAGGCAAGACTGATGATGGTCTACCAGAAGCTTTGCAGCGAGTACAACCAGACAGCAGCCCAGGTCCTTCTGACCAAGGATACCATGGTCAATGACAGTTCCCGTTACAATGCACAGAACACCTTTGATGAATTGCTGCGTTTAGGTGCGATCCCTATTGTAAATGAAAATGATACAGTATCTACTTCTGAGATCCCGTATGTAGACAGCTTCGGTGATAATGATCGCCTTTCTGCTATTGTTGCAGCTCTTATCGGGGCAGATCTTCTGATCCTGCTTTCTGATATTGACGGCCTTTATACGGATGATCCAAGGAGCAACCCAGATGCCAGATTTATCAGTCTGGTGCCTGAGATCAGCCAGAAATATCTGAATATGGGAAAAGAAACTTCTGGAAGCAGTGTGGGGACCGGTGGAATGTCAGCAAAGCTGGCAGCTGCCCGTATTGCCACAGACAGTGGTGCTGATATGGTGATCGCCAACGGTGATCAGATAGATGTGATCATGGACATTATGAGCGGAAAAGAAAAGGGGACTTTGTTTTTAGCCCATCCCAATCTGGACTTTGATCTGATGCATTATCTGAATAATGAATATTAAGATATTATACGAGGAGTGATAGTATGGATTCATCAAAAATCGACAGGATCAACGAACTTTATCATAAATCCCAGTCTGTAGGTCTTACAGATGAGGAAAAAACCGAGCAGGCAGCTTTAAGAAAAGAATACCTGGCTGCTATCCGTTCTAATTTAAGAAGCAACTTAAATAATATTTCTATTAAAGAGAAGGACGGCTCTATTACAGACCTGGGAAAGAAATACGGTGGTATTAAAGAGGTATAGATATAGCCAGAAGGAGAGATGGTTATGACACTGGAAGAAATCGGAAGCCGAGCAAAAGCTGTTTCCAGAACATTAAATAACTTAGGTTCAAGAGAAAAAAATATAGGATTGGAAGAAGCTGCAAGAGCCCTTTTAGAGGGAGAGGAAGAAATCCTGGCTGCAAATCAGGCAGATTATGAAAAAGCAGAAAACTGCGGCATGAGCAAGGGCCTGTTAGACCGCCTTGCTTTAAATCCGGGCCGGATCCAGTCCATGGCAGATGGCCTTTTAAAAGTAGCTGCCTTAGATGATCCGGTAGGAGAGGTGATCTCCATGAAGCTGCGTCCAAATGGCTTAAAGATCGGCCAGAAAAGGGTTCCTTTAGGAGTCATTGCTATGATCTATGAGGCCCGCCCTAATGTAACAGCGGATGCTTTTGGCCTCTGCTTTAAATCAGGAAATGCAGTGATCTTAAAAGGAGGCAGCGATGCCATTGAATCCAATAAAGCAATCACAAAATGGCTTCGCACAGGTCTTACAAGAGCAGGACTTCCGGAAGATGCCCTGCAGCTGATCGAAGATACCAGCAGAGAGACCACAAAAGAGCTGATGCGTTTAAACCGATATGTGGATGTGCTTATTCCAAGAGGAGGTGCCGGTCTCATCCGTTCTGTAGTGGAAAACAGTACTGTTCCGGTGATCGAGACAGGAACAGGAAACTGCCATATCTTTGTAGATGAAACTGCTGATTTTAATATGGCATTAGATATTATCTATAATGCAAAGACCCAGCGGATCGGTGTGTGCAATGCCTGCGAGTCCCTAGTCGTCCACAGAAAGATAGCAGATCAGTTCCTGCCGCTTCTTAAAAAGCGCCTGTCAGAAAAAAATGTAGAAGTGAGGGCAGACGAGGCAGCCATGGCAGTGGTGCCGGAATTCACCCCTGCTGCAGAAGAAGACTGGGGTACGGAATATCTGGATTATATCGTATCCTTGAAGGTTGTAGACTCGGTAGAAGAAGCAATAGAACATATTAACAAGTACAATACAGGTCATTCTGAGTCCATTATCACATCTGATTATTTTAATGCCCAGAAGTTCTTAGATGAAGTAGATGCTGCTGCAGTATATGTAAATGCATCTACCCGTTTTACAGACGGAGAGGAATTTGGTTTTGGAGCGGAGATCGGCATCAGTACACAGAAGCTTCATGCCAGAGGTCCTATGGGCTTAAAAGAACTGACCACTACCAAGTATATTATCTATGGTGATGGACAGATCCGTTAGATTTAGGTATAGTAAATGTTCCCTCAGGGTCTTGCTTCAGGTATAAAAAGATCCTGGGAGTACATTAAAAGAAAGAAGAGGAAACTATCAGCATGTCAGAGGAAGAAAAGAAGGGCCGCAGCCTGAAACAACCGAAAGAAGAGCCACAGGAGACCAGTCTTGGGAAAGAGATCTTAAGCTGGCTTCAGATCATTGTTGCTGCGGTGGTGATCGCTTTTGTTTTAAATAATTTTGTTATTGCAAACAGCCGCATTCCAACCGGCTCCATGGAAAATACCATTATGTCCCACAGCCGTGTGATCGGTTCCAGGTTGTCTTATATAAAGGATGATCCGGAAAGAGGAGATATTGTGATTTTCCGTTATCCGGATAATGAGAAGCTATACTATGTAAAAAGAGTCATCGGTCTGCCGGGGGAAACTGTTGAGGTAATAGACGGAAAGGTATACATCAATGGCTCAGATACACCCTTAGATGAGCCTTATCTGCCGGAGCCAATGGAAGGTTCTTATGGACCATATGAAGTGCCGGAAGGCTGTTATTTTATGATGGGAGATAACAGGAATAATTCCCTGGATGCAAGGTTCTGGGATAATAAATTTGTTGCCAAAAATAAGATCGTGGCAAAAGTGCTGTTCTGTTATTATCCATTTAACAGGATAGGAAAAGTTGATTAAATTAAAAACAGTTCAATACAACTGGCTGGGTGATATTTCTGCCCGGCCTGCTTGCGTGTTTTAGATAAAGGAGAATTACATGGAAAACAAGACCCCATTTATGTCGGAAATACCGGAAAAGGAGCCTCAGCGTCAGCAGTACTTTATGGCTCACGCAAAAGAGCAGCTACATATTTTAGAAGAAAATCTTGGCAGACCACTTACCTGCTGTATCAACACCTTTGGATGTCAGATGAACGCCAGAGATTCTGAGAAGCTGTTAGGTATATTAGAGACCATTGGCTATCAGGCAGTAGAAACAGAGGATGCGGATTTTGTCCTTTACAATACCTGTACAGTCCGTGAAAATGCAAATCTGCGTGTTTATGGAAGACTGGGGCAGTTAGGTGCCAGAAAGAAAAAGCATCCCCATATGATGATCGCTTTGTGCGGCTGTATGATGCAGGAAAAAGAAGTAGTAGAAAAGATCAAAAAGACATACCGTTTTGTTGATCTTATTTTTGGGACCCATAATATTTTCAAGCTGGCAGAATTAGTAAGCCTTTGTCTGGAAGAACGTTTAGAGGAATTAGAAGCCCAGGGACGGGAAGACAAAAAGCCAAAGCATAAAATGGTAGTAGATGTATGGAAAGATACAGACCAGATTGTAGAAGACCTGCCGGTAGAACGCAAGTATTCCTTTAAATCAGGTGTAAATATCATGTTTGGCTGCAACAATTTCTGCAGCTACTGTATCGTACCCTATGTGCGTGGCCGTGAAAGAAGCCGCAGACCAGGCGAAATCATTGGTGAGATCAAAAATCTGGTAGAAGACGGCGTAGTAGAAGTAATGCTTTTAGGACAGAATGTAAACTCCTATGGAAAAGGACTGGATGAGCCATTAAATTTTGCCCAGCTTCTGGAAGAAGTGGAAAAGATCGAAGGACTGGAGCGCATCCGTTTTATGACTTCTCATCCAAAGGATCTTTCTGATGAACTGATCGGGGTAATGGCTAAGTCAAAAAAAATCTGCCGCCACCTCCATCTGCCGTTACAGTCCGGCAGCAGCCGTATCTTAAAAGCTATGAACCGCCGGTATACAAAGGAGCAGTATCTGGCACTGGCTGAAAAGATCAAAACAGCTATTCCGGATATCTCTCTGACAACCGATATTATTGTGGGCTTCCCGGGAGAAACAGAGGAAGATTTTGAAGAGACCTTAGATGTAGTAAGAAAGGTACGTTTTGACAGCGCATTTACCTTTATTTATTCCAAGCGTACCGGAACACCGGCAGCTGCTATGGAAAACCAGGTACCGGAAGACGTGGTAAAGAACCGTTTCGACCGCCTGTTAAAGGAAGTCCAGGATATATCTGCCCAGGTCTGCGGAAGAGACGTACATACAGTCCAGACTGTTCTGGTAGAGGAAGTAAATGACCATTCACCAGAACTGGTAACAGGACGAATGTCAAATAATACCATTGTACATTTTCCTGGAGATGCCTCTCTCATTGGCAGGCTGGTAGATGTATACTTAGAGGAAAGCAAGGGCTTTTATTACATGGGACGGTTGAACTAGTACGACAGATAAAACAGACAGAAACAGCAGATACACATAGAAGAGAGGAACACCATTGGAAATCGATTATTCACAGCTGTCTCCTATGATGCAGCATTACATGGAGACAAAAAAAGAGTACCCGGACTGTATATTATTTTACCGTCTGGGGGATTTTTACGAAATGTTCTTTGATGACGCACTGAAAGCATCTAAAGAACTGGAGATCACACTGACAGGTAAAGAATGCGGCTTAAAAGAGCGTGCGCCTATGTGCGGCGTACCTTTTCATGCAGTAGATTCTTATCTTTACCGTCTGGTACAAAAGGGCTATAAAGTTGCTATTGCAGAGCAGATGGAAGATCCTAAGCTGGCAAAGGGACTGGTAAAACGAGAGGTGATCCGTGTGGTAACACCGGGAACCATTACCAGCGCCCAGGCTTTGGATGAGACCAAAAATAACTATCTTATGGGTATCGTATACCTGGACAGCCGTTATGGTATTTCCACAGCCGATATCAGTACCGGTGAGTTTCTGGTAACAGAGGTGGAGTCAGACCGGGAATTATTTGACGAGATCAACAAATTTTCTCCATCTGAGATCATCTGCAACAATGCTTTTTATGTATCTGGTGTAGACCTTGAGGAGTTAAAGAACCGCTATCAGGTAGCGATCTCTGCTTTAGACAGTCATTTCTTTTCAGACGAATCCTGTAAAAAGGTCTTAAAAGAACATTTTAAAGTAGGTTCCTTAAGCGGCCTGGGCCTGGACGATTATCCTACAGGTGTTATTGCGGCAGGAGCTGTTATGGAGTATATGTATGAGACCCAGAAGAGTACTCTGGAGCATATTACAGGAATTACTCCTTATTCTACCGGTCAGTATATGGTTATCGATACATCCACCAGAAGAAACCTGGAACTGGTAGAAACTATGCGTGAAAAACAGAAAAGGGGAACCCTTTTATGGGTACTGGATAAGACCAAGACGGCTATGGGGGCCAGACTTCTCCGCAATTATATTGAGCAGCCGTTGATCCATAAACAGGAGATCCTGGGGCGTCAGGATGCGGTGGAAGAGCTGAATATGAATTATATTTCCAGAGAAGAGATCTGTGAATACTTAAATCCGGTGTATGATCTGGAACGTCTTATCGGCCGTATCAGCTATAAAACAGCCAATCCCAGAGATCTGCTGGCATTTAAGACATCCCTGGAAATGCTTCCTTATATTAAAAAACTGTTAGGAGAGTTTCGGGCAGATCTTTTAAAGGAATTAGAAACACAATTAGATCCTCTGGAAGATATTTATGAACTTATCGGCAAAGCCATTGTTGATGATCCGCCTATTACCATTCGTGAAGGCGGCATGATCCGTGAAGGCTATAACGAAGAGGCAGACCGCCTGCGCCATGCAAAAACAGAGGGAAAGACCTGGCTTGGTGAGCTGGAAAACAGGGAAAAAGAGAAAACGGGAATTAAAAATTTAAAGGTCAAGTTCAATAAAGTGTTTGGCTATTACTTTGAGGTCACAAATTCTTTTAAAGACATGGTTCCTGATTATTTTGTGAGAAAACAGACACTGACCAATGCAGAGCGTTTTACTACAGATGAGTTAAAGCAGTTAGAAGACGTGATCATGGGAGCAGAGGAAAAACTGGTATCTTTGGAATATGATCTGTTCTGTCAGGTCCGTGATTCTATTGCAGCCCAGGTAGTGCGCATCCAGAAAACTGCTAAAGCTATTGCAGGCATTGATGTGTTCTGCTCTTTATCTTCCGTTGCAACAAGGCGGAATTATGTAAAGCCTTCTATTAATGAAAAAGGTGTGATCCAGATCAAAAACGGCCGTCATCCGGTAGTAGAGCAGATGATGCGGGATGACCTGTTTGTGGCAAATGATACTTTCTTAGACAATGGAAAGAACCGCCTTTCTATTATTACCGGTCCTAACATGGCAGGTAAGTCTACCTACATGAGACAGACTGCCCTGATTGTGCTTATGGCACAGCTTGGCAGTTTTGTACCGGCCCAGGAAGCAAATATCGGTATCTGCGACCGCATTTTTACCAGAGTAGGTGCTTCCGATGACCTAGCAAGCGGGCAGAGTACCTTTATGGTTGAAATGACTGAGGTTGCTAATATCCTGCGAAATGCTACCAGAAACAGCCTTTTGGTTTTAGACGAGATCGGACGCGGGACCAGCACCTTTGATGGTCTTTCTATTGCGTGGGCTGTGGTAGAGCATATCAGCAATACAAAGCTGTTAGGTGCTAAAACCTTATTTGCAACCCATTACCATGAGCTGACAGAATTAGAGGGGACCATTGCCGGAGTAAAGAATTACTGTATCGCTGTAAAGGAACAGGGGGACGATATTGTGTTCCTGCGTAAGATCATCCGCGGCGGCGCTGATAAAAGCTATGGTATCCAGGTAGCTAAGCTGGCAGGTGTACCGGATTCTGTTATTGCCAGAGCGAAGGAGATCGCAGGTGAACTGACGGAAAATGATATTACAGCAAAGGCAAAAGAGATTGCGGCAGTCAGCGCCAATGTGGTACAGCACAAGGCAGTTCCAAAGCCGGATGAGGTGGATATGCAGCAGATGTCCTTCTTTGACACTGTAAAAGATGATGATATCATTAAGGAACTGGATGGCCTGGAGCTGTCTACCATGACACCTATTGATGCCATGAACACTTTATATCGCCTTCAGACCAGGCTTAAGAACCGTTGGAAGGAGAATCTATGAATTTCCATATATTAACATTATTTCCTGATATGGTAGAAAATGGTTTAAAAACCAGTATCACCGGCCGTGCTATTGAAAGCGGCGCCATTTCTGTAGAGGCAGTGGATATCCGGGATTATACAACTGACAAGCACAGACACGTAGACGATGCTCCTTATGGGGGCGGTGCAGGAATGGTGATCCAGCCGGCACCTGTGTGTGATGCTTACGAGGCACTTTGTAAAAAGCTGGGAAAACGCCCAAGGGTGATATACATGACTCCCCAGGGACGTGTGTTTAACCAGTCTATTGCCCAGGAACTGGCAAAAGAAGAAAATCTGGTGTTTTTATGCGGACATTATGAAGGTATTGATGAGAGAGCCTTAGAGCTGATCCATGCAGAATATCTGTCAGCAGGTGATTTTGTCCTTACAGGAGGCGAGCTTCCTTCTATGGTCATGATCGACTGTATTTCCCGCCTGGTACCGGGGGTACTGGGAAATGGGGATTCTGCAGAGGTAGAGTCCTTCTATGATAATCTGCTGGAATATCCACAGTATACCAGACCGGAGGTTTATGAGGGAAAAACAGTTCCACAAGTCCTTCTTTCCGGACACCACAAAAATATTGAAAGCTGGCGCAGAGAACAATCTATCCGCCGGACACTGGAAAGACGGCCAGATCTGTTGGAAGATGCAGCTCTTACATTAAAAGAGCAGAAGTTTTTAGACTGCCTGTTAAAGGAACAGGGAGAGAGCCGGTTAAAGGAATTAGAGCAGCTGGTAAAAGAAGCAGTGAAAAACGAAGAGACTCCGGGCAGTGACAGGGAATACTACCAGCAGATGAAGAAAGTAAAAAAGCTTCTTAATGAAAAACGTGTCACATTACAGGAACTGAAAGGTTATTATAAGGTTCTCGGAGTGTTAAAACAGGAAATATAAGCGATATAAGATTTTAAGGAGATAGAAAAAAATGGATCCAACAGGCAATACGGTTGCCCTGCGTATAATTATTATTGTTATTTTACTGGCGTTATCTGCCTATTTTTCTTCTGCAGAAACTGCCCTGACTATGGTAAATAAGATCCGTATGCGTACTCTTGCAGATGACGGGAATAAGGCGGCAGCCTGTGTGCTGAAGCTTCATGAAAATAAGGGTAAAATGCTAAGTGCCATACTTATTGGAAATAATGTGGTAAACCTTTCCACTTCTTCAATTATGACTATACTGGCAGCTGATATTTTTGGAAATGCTGCTGTTGGGATTGCTACTGGTGTCCTGACGATCCTGATCCTGATCTTTGGGGAGATCACACCGAAGACCATGGCTTCCCTTGAAGCGGATAAGATCGCCATGAAGAGTGCAAAAAATATTTATCTTTTAATGATGATCCTCACACCTGTGATCTGGACAGTAAATAAAATGTCCGGCGGTATTCTGCGCCTGCTTCATGTAGATCCTAATAAAAAGACTGACGTTATGACAGAAGATGAACTTCGTACTATTGTGGCAGTGGGGCATGAAAAAGGTGTCATCGAGACAGATGAAAAAAATATGATCAATAATGTGTTCGATCTGGATGATTCTGTTGCAGGGGATATTATGGTTCCCCGTGTGAACATGACTTTTATTGATATAGATGCCAATTACGAAGAGCTGATGGAAAAATTCCGTAAGACCCGGTATACACGTTTTCCGGTCTACCAGGACAGCAAGGATAATGTAGTAGGTATTGTAAATATTAAAGATCTTTTGCTTGAAGATGAGGCAGAAAACTTTTCTATTAAAGATCATTTAAGAAAGCCGCTGTATACCTTTGAAGCTAAAAAAGTTTCAGAGCTGATGCTGGAAATGCGGAAAACTTCCAATAATATTGCAGTAGTTTTAGATGAATACGGAACCACAGCAGGCCTGATCACATTAGAAGACATCCTGGAAGAGATCGTAGGTGACATCCGTGATGAATATGATGCTGACGAGGAAAAGGATTTTGTAAAATTAGGCCACGGGGTTTATCTTGTAGACGGTGCTATGAGCCTGGATGATGTAAATGACAGACTGGGACTTTCCCTGTATTCAGAAGATTATGATTCCATTGGCGGTCTTATGATAGAAAAGCTGGATCATATTCCGGTTCAGGGAGAATTGGTGACTGTTGGAAACATCCGTCTGTCTGCCCACAGAGTCAATGGAAACCGTATTAAGAAGGTCTGTATCCAGATTTTAAAGACAGATGGAAAAAGTACTTGCATTTAGCGGGAAATTATGCTAATATTAATTCGTTGTGACAAGAATAGATGGTCCTCTGCTACTAAAGTATTGTGAACGTGATTTATGATACAGAGTATTAAGAACATCCAATAGATGAAGGAGGTTCACACCATGAACGAAATTATTAAGAATATCGAAGCAGCACAGTTAAAAGAGAACGTACCTAGCTTTAATGTTGGTGATACTGTAAAGGTATACAACAAGATCAAAGAGGGTAACCGCGAAAGAATCCAGATCTTCGAAGGAACTGTTATTAAGAGACAGAACGGCGGAGCTAGAGAGACTTTCACAGTAAGAAAGAACTCCAATGGTATCGGCGTTGAGAAGACCTGGCCATTACATTCCCCAAGCGTTGACAACGTAGAAGTTGTTCGTAAGGGTAAAGTAAGAAGAGCAAAACTGAACTACTTAAGAGACAGAGTAGGTAAGGCTGCTAAGGTAAAAGAGTTAGTTAAATAATTTAAGTTTAAACGATTAAAAAGGGGCAATGAAAATTGCCCCTTTTTAGCTCATAAAAGACAGGTTGCAGACAGGTTTGTTTTTTCGGGGGTAACAGTGGATTTCTATATAAATGATGATACAGCCTGGCTGCGAAAGGCTGTAAGATGGGTAGTAAATATTGTAGTAGCCATTGCCTGCGGCTGGTTTTTAGTGTATGGATTTGGTGAGCAGGTTCTTATATCCGGCAATTCCATGCAGCCACAGTTAAGCGCCCAGGATGTGGTCCTTATGAACCGTATTATCTATGTAACAGGCACTCCGGACCGCTTCGATGTGGTGGTATTTGAGCGTGAAGACGGAAAGAAAAATGTAAAACGTATCATTGGGCTTCCGGGAGAGACTGTTCAGATCCGTGATAACCGCGTATATATTAACGGAGAACCTTTAAAAGAGGATAAAATGGGGGAAGTGTCTTTAGCAGGAAGAGCAGCTGATCCGGTGCGTCTGGGGGAAAAAGAATATTTTCTGTTAGGTGACAACAGGGGAAGCAGTGAAGACAGCCGTTTCCCAAATATTGGAAATGTAAAAAGAGAACAGATACTGGGCAAGGCGTGGTTCCGCATGCTTCCGCTGCTGAACCTTGGCTTTGTATCGTAAAAGGAGTTAGAATATATGAATATACAGTGGTATCCAGGTCATATGACCAAGGCAAGAAGGGCAATGCAGGAAGATATCAAGCTGATCGACTTAGTGATCGAGCTGGTAGACGCCAGAGTTCCTTTTTCCAGCCGTAACCCGGATATTGACAAGCTTGCTGCAGGAAAGGCAAGAATGGTCCTGTTAAACAAGGCGGATCTGGCAGATGAGACAGAAACCCGCAAGTGGGCCCAGATGTTTGAGGACATGGGCATCCATGTAGTAAAGATCGATGCCCGCAACAAAGGAACCTTAAAACAGGTACAGACTGCACAGCAGGAAGCATGTAAGGAGAAAATTGAAAGAGACCGCCGTAGAGGTATTTTAAACCGCCCCATCCGTACTATGGTAGTGGGCATTCCGAACGTAGGAAAATCTACCTTCATTAATTCCTTTGCAGGTAAGGCCTGTGCAAAAACAGGAAACAAGCCTGGTGTTACAAAGGGCAACCAGTGGATCCGTTTAAATAAGACCTTAGAGCTTTTAGATACACCTGGTATTTTATGGCCTCGTTTTGAGGACCAGCAGGTAGGTCTGCATCTGGCACTCATTGGTTCCATTAATGACCAGATCTTAAACAAAGACGAGCTGGCCTGTGAACTGATCAGTCTTTTAGAAAAAGATTACCCACAGGTGATAAAAGAACGCTTTGGTATTGAAAATGTAGAAGAAGACCGTGTAAAAGTATTAGAAGAGATCGCAAGAAGCCGTGCCTGCTTAATGAAAGGCGGAGAATTAGATTTTGCAAGAGCGTCAGCACTGCTTTTAGACGATTTCCGCGCTGGTAAGTTAGGCCATATCAGTCTGGAAAAAGCACAGGATTACAAAGACAGGATCAAGGTGAAATAAATGGCCAGAGAGTTAAAAGGTGAAAAACTGGAAAAAGAACTGCTCCGTTTAGAAGAGATGAAAGCCTACGAAAAAGAGAATGCCCGGTATGAACTGATATGCGGCATTGACGAGGCTGGAAGAGGACCTTTAGCAGGCCCGGTGGCAGCAGGTGCTGTTATCCTTCCAAAAGACTGCCGGATCTTATATTTGAATGATTCCAAAAAGCTTTCTGAAAAGCGCAGGGAAGAACTGTTTTTAGAAATTAAGGAAAAAGCACTTGCCTGGAGTGTAGGTATTGCTACACCACAGCGGATCGATGAGATCAATATCCTGCAGGCTACTTACGAGGCTATGAGAGAGGCAATAAAAGGTCTTGGAGTGGAGCCTGGACTTTTATTAAATGATGCAGTGACGATTCCAGGGGTTGAGATCCCCCAGATCCCTATTGTAAAAGGCGATGCTAAAAGTGTATCTATTGCAGCAGCCAGCATTCTGGCAAAAGTCACCAGGGATCATATGATGGCGGAATATGATGAGATCTATCCCGGATATGGCTTTGGGAAGCATAAAGGGTATGGCACAAAGGCGCATATTGAAGCGTTGAAGGAGCTTGGGCCATGTCCTATCCACAGAAGAAGCTTTATTGGTCATTTTGTTGAGGTATAGGGGAATATATAGGATTTGATGAATAAAAGAGAAATTGGCAGCCGTTACGAAGAAGCAGCGGCTGCTTTTTTGCAAAAGCAGGGCTTTCGCATTTTGGAGAAAAATTTCCGCTGCAGACAGGGAGAGATCGACCTGGTGTGCAGGGAAGGAAAAGAACTGGTATTTACAGAGGTGAAATACCGGTCAGATGTATCCTGCGGTTCGCCTTTTGAGGCAGTGGATTTTCGCAAGCAGGAGAAAATACGGCGTACAGCCCTGTTTTACCTGTGCCGGTACGGTTATCCGGAAAATACGCCCTGCCGTTTTGATGTGGTGGGCATAACCGGTGACAGCATACAGCTGATACGAAATGCTTTTTAGATCCCAGGAACACATTTACATAGAAAAGAGGCAGACAGATGATCCCATGGAACTATAAAAATGAAAATAAGATATTTATGAACAGAGAAAAAAATGGAGTTCCCTATCTTTCTTTTTCTGTACTGGAAGAGACTGGACTTGTGTTAAACGGTTTCTCTACCCGTTTAGGAGGTGCAAGCAGGGAAAAATACGCTACTATGAATTTTGCCTGGAACAAGGGAGATGATCCGGCTGATGTGCTGGAAAACTACACCCGTATGGCAGCGGCATTAGGAGTTGACAGAGACCGGATGGTGGCATCCCAGCAGACTCATACTACTAATGTGCGGCTTGTAACAGAGGAAGATGCCGGAAAGGGAGTAGTAAGGGGAAGGGATTACACAGATGTGGACGGACTGATCACCAATGTAGCGGGGCTTACTCTGGCAACCTTTTATGCTGATTGTGTACCTCTATATTTTCTGGATCTGAAACATAAAGCGATTGGTCTTTCTCACTCCGGTTGGCGCGGCACTGTAAACAGAATGGGACAATGTACCATAAATGCCATGAAAAAAGCCTTTGGAACAGATCCAAAAGATCTGATCACCTGTATTGGCCCAAGTATCTGTAAGGATTGTTTTGAAGTGGGAGAAGAAGTGGCAGAGGCGTTTATGGAAAGCTTCAAACCGGAGTGGCATAATGAGATCATTGCTCTGGGAAAACGTCCGGACAAGTACCAGCTAGACCTGTGGCGTGCCAATGAGATCATTTTCATGGAAGCCGGGGTAAAGCCGGAAAATATCCATACTACCAATATCTGTACCATGTGCAACCACGAATATCTTTTTTCTCACCGAAAAGTGGGAAATGAAAGAGGCAATATGGGGGCATTTCTGGGGCTGAGATAACGTAATGTCCTCCCAGGATCTTTTCATAAAACCAGGAACAGAAAAATTCTGGGAAAACATTGTATTTTTTCAGGAAATGTTACGGAATACTTGACCCTTATCATGGAAAATGGTATAAAACAATAAGATAAAGGACCATTATAGGACAAAGGAGTATGCTTTCATGGCTAATAATTTTGTATTCAACGACTCTCTTCC
Organism: Lachnospiraceae bacterium; assembly: GCA_025758065.1. Classification (NCBI taxonomy): domain Bacteria; kingdom Bacillati; phylum Bacillota; class Clostridia; order Lachnospirales; family Lachnospiraceae; species Lachnospiraceae bacterium. The sequence goes on along the minus strand of CP107199.1, from coordinate 3,399,153 downwards.
GGTAGCACCTTTAAAGCTGGCTGCACTGGAAAGCTGCAAGGATTTTGCGTCTAAGGTAGATTCTCACATCGTTCAGTTCCGCCGCAACGATATGGAGGAATTAAAGCGCCGCAAGGCAGACCTGCATTATCGTGGATATGATGTAGATTCTTACCTGCTTGATCTTGAGTGCCCAAGATTTGGTACCGGCGAGGCAAAGGCAGTGATCAATGAGTCTGTCAGAGGTACGGACATTTTTGTAATGGCAGATGTAATGAATTACAGCATTCCTTACACTGTTTGCGGCTACACCAATCACATGTCACCAGATGACCATTTTCAGGATATGAAGCGTGTTATCGGTTCCTGCGTGGCAACTGCACATCGTGTAAATGTAGTTATGCCTTTCTTATATGAAAGCCGTCAGCACAAAAGAAGCAAACGTGAATCCTTAGACTGCGCTATGGCATTAGAAGAATTGATCGCAATGGGCGTTGAGAACATTATTACCTTTGATGCCCATGATCCAAGAGTGCAGAATGCCATCCCTCTGTACGGATTTGATAATTTTATGCCAACCTATCAGTTTGTTAAGGCATTATTCACTCATGATAAGACAACCCAGATCGATAAAGATCACCTGATGGTCATCAGCCCGGATGAAGGTGCTATGAATCGTGCTGTATATCTGGCAAATAACTTAGGCGTTGATATGGGTATGTTCTATAAGCGCCGTGATTATTCTAAGGTAGTAAACGGACGCAATCCGATCGTTGCCCATGAATTCCTGGGATCTTCTGTAGAAGGAAAGACAGTTCTTATTATTGATGATATGATCTCTTCCGGCGAGAGCATGTTAGACACCTGTAAGGAATTAAAGGAAAGAAAAGCAGCAAAGGCAATTGTATGCTGTACTTTTGGCCTGTTTACCAATGGCCTTGAAAAGTTTGATGAATACTATGAAAAGGGATATCTGGACTATGTGATCACTACTAACTTAAATTATCGTCCAAAAGAGCTTTTCGACCGCAAGTGGTATCTGGAAGCAGATATGAGTAAGTACACTGCAGCTATCATTAACTCCTTAAACCATGACCGTTCCATCAGTGCATCCCTGTCTCCAACAGACAAGATACAGAAGCTGGTACAGAGACGCCACAATGGAGAAATTTAATCAACGGGCGACCCGCCTGCGATAGCAGGCAGTGGAGCGCCATAGCACGTGGGTCGTGAGTATATATAACTAGTACATCGTTTCGTAAATAACTGTACTAATCACGTAGGATGCGGATTTGAGGGTGCAGGTCTAAAAACGTAGGCGTAGCGGGCTACGCTGAGGCTTTTAGACCTGTGCAATCAGATTCGCAGACAAGTGAGTGGTATAGTTATTTCGAAAACGATGTACTAGCAAAGATCATGCCGCAAAATAGCATTGAAAACTATTTTGCGGCATTTAGTTTACAAAGTTCTTTAAAATTGGTACAATGAGCGCAGGGAAAAACAAGGGGATGCGATGCAGACATTTGTTTTTCCTGGGCCATTAATGAACAACACAGAGGTTATATGAATATGAATAAAAAACTGGAAGGACATCCTATTTCGAAAGTAGATCCAGGTTCCATTGGCGAGGAACTGGAGCTGGAACCGGGAGACAGAGTCCTTACCATCAATGGAAATCCTGTTGAAGATATTTTTGACTATGAATATTATGTAAACAGCCCGTCTATGACCATGGTGGTGCGAAAAGCCAATGGGGAAGAATGGGAACTGGATATAGAAAATGATTATGAGGATCTGGGACTGACTTTTGAAAACGGTCTGATGAGTGATTACCGTTCCTGCAGCAACAAATGTATTTTCTGCTTTATTGACCAGATGCCTCCGGGAATGAGAGAGACTCTTTATTTTAAAGATGATGATACCCGGTTATCTTTCCTTCAGGGAAATTATGTTACACTGACCAACTTAAAAGAAAAGGACATAGAGCGTATCATCCGCTTTAAACTGGCACCTATTAACATTTCTGTACAGACCACCAATCCACAGCTGCGTTGTATGATGCTGCACAACCGGTTTGCAGGAAAGGCACTGAAACTTATTGACCGTTTATATGAGGCGGAAACTCCCATGAACGGACAGATTGTTCTTTGCAAGGGAGTAAATGACGGAGCAGAATTAGAGCGTTCTATTGGTGATCTTTCCAAATATGCACCTGTTATGCAAAGTGTTTCGGTAGTACCTGTAGGACTTTCTAAATATAGAGATGGTTTATACCCACTGCAGCCTTTTACAAAAGAAGATGCCTGCGCTACCATTGATATGATCGAAGGCTGGCAGAAAAAAATCTTCGCAGAACATGGAATCCATTTTATCCACGCAAGTGACGAGTTTTATATTCTGGCAGAAAGAGAACTTCCGGAAGAAGAACGTTATGATGGCTATATACAGCTGGAAAATGGCGTAGGTATGCTGCGGCTTATGGCTAGTGAGGTGGCTGATGCATTAGAGCAGGTGGAAGAAAATGACGAGCCGGGACTGGTATCCATTGCAACTGGCCGCCTTCCGTATCCTTATATGGAAAAATATGCGGACTGGATCCGGAAAAAATTTCCAAACAGGACCATTAACATTTATCCCATCCGCAATGATTTCTTTGGTGAGAGTATTACTGTTTCCGGACTGATCACAGCAAAAGATCTGATCGCCCAGCTGAAGGATAAGGAACTGGGGGAATATCTCCTTCTTCCTATTAATATGTTCCGGAGCGGGGAGACAGTATTCTTAGATGACTTAACTGCAGAAGATGTAGAAAAGGCTTTACAAGTTAAGATACGTATAGTAAAATCAGACGGGCAAGATTTTGTCCATGCTATTCTCGAACCGTCCTCAGAGCCGGAACCGGAACCAATGGAAGAAGGACTTCCGGGAGAAGAATATGGTTATGAAGGCTATGAGCTGGATGAGATATGGGAAGATGAGGACGATGAAACAGAGCAAAAAAGATAAAAAAACCGTTGGCAGCTGTGAATGCTGCGGAAACTATGTATATGATGAAGAAAATGAATACTATGTCTGCGAAGTAGATTTAGATGAGGATGATATGGTGCGCTTTTTAAAGGGAGATGTGAGAGCTTGTCCTTATTATCAGTCAGATGACGAGTACAAGATCGTGCGCAAACAGATATAGTGGTGATATCTTCCCGCAAAATCATGGGAAACAGATTTCCATAGTACATGGTGAAAGTAAGGAGGAAAACAATTGAGTAAACCAGTCGTGGCCATTGTAGGAAGGCCAAACGTTGGAAAATCTACCCTGTTTAATGTAATTGCAGGGGACACTATTTCCATTGTAAAAGATACACCTGGTGTTACCAGAGACAGGATTTATGCAGACTGTACCTGGCTGAATATGAATTTTACACTGATCGATACAGGTGGTATTGAGCCGGACAGCAGCGACATCATTCTTTCACAGATGAGAGAACAGGCTGAGATCGCTATTGCTACCGCAGATGTGATTGTATTTATTGTAGACGTACGTCAGGGGTTGGTAGATGCTGACTCTAAGGTGGCAGATATGCTGCGTAAGTCCCATAAACCGGTTATTCTGGCAGTGAATAAGGTAGACAGCCTTGCAAAATTCGGAAATGATGTTTATGAGTTCTATAATCTGGGAATCGGGGATCCGATCCCTGTATCAGGTGCTTCACGTTTAGGGATCGGTGATCTGTTAGATGCGGTAGTAGCACATTTTGACGCATCCCAGATGGAAGAAGAGGAAGATGACCGCCCAAGGATCGCAGTAGTAGGAAAGCCTAATGTAGGAAAATCTTCTCTCATTAATAAGCTGTTAGGTGAAAACCGTGTGATCGTTTCCAATATTGCAGGAACCACTAGAGACGCAGTAGATACGGAGATCGTCCACAACGGTGTTCCTTATGTATTTATTGATACAGCAGGACTCCGCCGTAAGAATAAGATTAAAGAAGATCTGGAACGCTACAGCATCATCCGTACGGTAACGGCAGTAGAACGTGCTGATGTAGTCATTATTGTGATTGATGCAAAAGAAGGCATCACAGAGCAGGACGCAAAGATCGCAGGTATCGCCCACGAACGTGGAAAGGGCATCATCGTTGCTGTAAACAAGTGGGATGCCATTGAAAAGAATGATAAGACCATTTACCAGTATACAAACAAGTTAAAAGAAACCCTTTCTTTTATGCCTTATGCAGAGTATATTTTTATCTCAGCAGAAACAGGCCAGAGACTTCCGAAACTGTTTGAGTTGGTAGATGCAGTGCGCCAGAACCAGAATATGCGTGTGGCTACCGGCGTATTAAATGAGATCGTTTCCGAGGCAGTTGCCATGCAGCAGCCGCCGTCTGATAAAGGAAAGCGCTTAAAGATCTACTATGTAACGCAGGTAGCAGTAAAACCGCCTACATTCGTAGTTTTTGTAAACGATAAGGAGCTGATGCATTTCTCTTATACCAGATATTTGGAGAATCAGATCCGGAATGCATTTGGTTTCAGGGGAACATCTTTAAAATTCCTTATACGTGAGCGGAAAGATAAGGATAAATAGTTTTAAATAAACAATGTAGATCAGCAGGGCCTGCTGCACACAGCTTAATAAACAGCTGGCGCAACAGTCCCTGAATTGCGTTATATTGTGAAAAAAGCAAATGTACGCAGAACACGGACAAACGCCCATGCTGGAAAGCGTAAATGCTGTGTAAAAAGACAAAAAAAAGAAAGTGCTATAAAATTACATAAGGGGTATGAAAATGGAACGTCTTGTATGTTTAGCAGTGGGATACCTGTTTGGTATCTTCCAGACCGGTTATATTTATGGAAGGGTACATGGAATTGATATCCGCAAATACGGAAGCGGAAATTCCGGCAGTACCAATGCGCTGCGTGTAATGGGAAAGAAGGCAGGTCTTACAGTTTTTGCAGGGGATTTCTTAAAAACAGTGATCCCTTGTATGGCAGTTCGCTGTATCTTTAAAAATCAGCCGGACTATGCATATGTATATATGCTGTATATTGGTCTGGGAGCGATCTTGGGACATAATTATCCTTTCTATCTTCATTTTAAAGGCGGAAAGGGAATTGCGGCAACAGCCGGAATTATCTTTTCTATTGACTGGAGACTGACTGTTTTATGTCTGGCGGTATTTATACTGATCGTGGCTGTGACCCGCTATGTTTCCCTGGGCTCTCTGGTAGTTTCCGTGATCCTTCTTGCATGGAATGTCTACATGGGAAAATGCGGGGCATACAATTTAAGCGCTGTATCTTCTGTAGAGTATGGTGCAATGACAGCGGTGATCGCAGCTATGGCATTCTGGCGTCACAGAGCCAATATCATTCGCCTGATCCATGGAAATGAAAACAAGGTCGGCGCAAAAAAATCATAAAAAATCGTAAAGGATGGTGGGGTAATGGCATCAGTTGGAGTAATCGGATCAGGAACATGGGGAACAGCACTGGCAATCCTTTTAAATGGAAATGGACATAAGGTGCAGCTTTGGTCAGCGATTCCTGCGGAGGTAGAAAGTTTATCAGTAAACAGGAAGCATCCAAACTTAGGGGATACGCCAATACCGGAAGAAATTGAGATCACCGGTGATTTAGAGGCGGCTATGAAGGATAAGGATCTGTTAGTCATGTCAGTGCCATCTGTCTACGTGAGACAGACAGCAGTGAAAATGAAACCATGGTTAAAACCAGGTCAGATCGTTACAAATGTAGCAAAGGGAATTGAAGAAGCAACTTTGAAAACATTATCTGAAGTGATCGAGGAAGAACTTCCCCAGGCAGAGGTAACTGTGCTTTCCGGACCAAGCCATGCAGAAGAAGTAAGCAGAGGTCTTCCAACTACCTGTGTAACAGGTGCCCACAGCAAGGCAGCAGCAGAATATGTACAAAGCCTGTTTATGAGTCCTGTATTCCGTGTATACACAAGCCCGGACATGCTAGGGATTGAGCTGGGCGGAGCCTTGAAAAATGTTATCGCCCTGGCAGCTGGTACAGCAGATGGTCTGGGCTGCGGGGATAATACAAAGGCAGCGCTGATCACCAGGGGCATTGCAGAGATCACCCGCCTGGGAACTGTTATGGGCGGAAAGCCTGAGACCTTTTCAGGACTTACCGGCATTGGTGATCTGATCGTCACCTGTGCAAGTATGCACAGCCGCAACCGAAGGGCTGGTATCCTCATTGGAAAAGGCTATACCATGGATGAGGCCATGAAAGAAGTGAAAATGGTAGTGGAAGGTGTTTATTCTGCAAAGGCAGCTTTAAAACTGGCAGAAAAATATCATGTGACCATGCCTATTGTAGAACAGGTAAACGAGGTTTTATTTGACGGTAAGTCCGCAAAGGATGCTCTGGCAGAGCTGATGCTGCGGGATAAGCGTATGGAAAATACCAGTCTTATCTGGGATAAGGAATAACTATCATAACTACTGGTTATGAAACAGTCAATCTTTCTCACATTTTTTTTATAAAAGGTATTGACAAGGCAATTATCAGTTTTTATAATGTAAAAAGTTTAAGAACAAATGTATCTGTATGAAAGACATAACAGATACAGTCATGTGAGGAGGACACTATTATGAAAAAAAGATTTTTAAGCGCTGGTTTAGCAGTAGTTATGGCAGCATCTTTAACAGCATGCGGCGGCTCAGGTTCCGCATCTACCACAACAGCAGCTGCTGGTGAGGCTAAAGCAGAAGGTGAGAGCAAGGCAGCTGAAAGCAGTGCAGCAGCAGATGGCGCTTCCTTTAAGATCGGTGGTATCGGCCCTGTAACCGGCGGCGCAGCAGTTTACGGTCTGGCTGTACAGCATGGTGCAGAGATCGCTGTTAAAGAGATCAATGAAGCTGGTGGTATCAACGGCTATCCTGTTGAGTTCCAGTTCCAGGATGATGAGCATGATGCAGAAAAATCTGTAAATGCTTATAATACCTTAAAAGACTGGGGAATGCAGGCACTGATGGGAACAGTTACATCTGCTCCATGTATCGCAGTTGCTGACAAGACTGCAGCTGATAATATGTTCCAGATCACACCATCCGGCTCTGCTGTAGAATGTGCGGCTAATCCAAATGTATACCGTGTCTGCTATTCTGACCCGGCTCAGGGTACAGCATCTGCTAAGTACATCGGTGAGCACAAGCTGGCAAGCAAGGTAGCTGTTATCTATGACAGCTCTGATGTATACTCCAGTGGTATTTATGAGAAGTTTGCCCAGGAAGCTCCAAATCAGGGCATTGAAGTTGTTGACGCTGAAGCATTTACCGCAGACAGCAACAAGGATTTCTCTACTCAGTTACAGAAAGCAAAAGAATCCGGCGCAGAGCTGGTATTCTTACCAATCTACTATACAGAAGCTTCCCTGATCTTACAGCAGGCTAATACCATGGACTTTGCTCCACAGTTCTTTGGATGCGATGGTATGGATGGTATCTTACAGGTTCAGAACTTTGATGTTAAACTGGCTGAAGGTCTGATGCTGTTAACTCCATTTGCAGCAGATGCTACAGATGATCTGACTGTAAAGTTTGTTAAGAGCTTTGAAGATGCATATGGTGAGACCCCGATCCAGTTTGCAGCAGATGCTTATGATGCTATGTACGTCATCAAAGCTGCTATGGAAGAAGCAAATGTTACTCCGGATATGGCTGTAGGTGATATCTGCGATGCTATGGAAGGTGCTATGACAAAGATCAAAGTTGACGGTCTGACCGGTACTAACATGACTTGGACAGAAGATGGTGAGCCTGAGAAGGATCCTAAGGCTGTTCAGGTTGTAGATGGCGCTTATAAGGCTATGGAATAATTAATTTCAGAAAATCAAGAAAACCTGATCAATAACCCAAAAGAGGGTTGTCGTTATGACAACCCTCTTGGTTTTATAAAACGGGGTTTCAAAGTGAAGACTTTCAATATTCAATGAAGAGGTGTATGTATGAGCTTTATCAACTATTTGATCAATGGCGTCAGCCTGGGTAGTGTATATGCGATCATCGCACTGGGATATACCATGGTTTATGGTATTGCGAAGATGCTGAATTTCGCTCATGGTGATATTATTATGATAGGAAGCTATGTTGTATTTGTCACGGTCAGCTCCATGGGACTTCCTCCTGTGTTAGGCGTCCTGCTGGCAGTAGCAGCATGCACATTGTTAGGTGTTGTCATTGAACGTGTGGCATACAAGCCCTTACGTAATGCTTCGCCTCTTGCTGTACTGATCACAGCCATCGGTGTCAGCTATCTGCTCCAGAATGTAGCACTGCTGATCTTTGGCGCTGATACAAAATCGTTTACTTCTGTTGTAAAGATCCCGGCATTAAAGCTGGCAGGCGGCCAGTTAAATATTACCGGAGAGACCATTGCAACTATCCTTTCCTGTATTGTGATCATGGTATGCCTGATGGCATTTATTAACCGTACAAGAGCAGGACAGGCCATGTTAGCTGTTTCAGAAGATAAGGGCGCAGCAACCTTAATGGGTATTAATGTAAATGGTACGATTGCACTGACATTTGCTATTGGTTCTGCATTAGCAGCCATTGCAGGCGTACTGTTGTGTTCTGCTTATCCGTCCTTAACCCCATATACAGGTTCCATGCCAGGCATCAAGGCATTTGTGGCAGCTGTATTTGGCGGTATCGGATCGATCCCGGGCGCTTTTATTGGCGGCGTTCTTTTAGGTGTGATCGAGATCCTCTCCAAGGCGTATATTTCTTCACAGCTTTCAGATGCCATTGTGTTCTCGGTACTTATTATTGTACTGTTAGTAAAACCCACCGGTATTCTTGGCAAGAAGATCAGTGAGAAAGTGTAGGTGCGGGTATGAAAAGTAAAGCAAAGCAGAAGACATTTATCAATAATATGATCACATATGCTATTGTAGTAGTGGCATATATTGTTGTACAGATCTTAATGGGTACCGGACATATGTCCAGTCTGATGAAAGGACTTTTGGTCCCTTTCTGTATCTATGTGATCATGACAGTTTCATTAAACCTGACAGTAGGTATCCTGGGAGAGTTAAGCCTTGGACATGCCGGATTTATGTGTGTAGGTGCTTTTTCCGGGGCATTGTTTTCAAAGTGCATGAAGGGTGCTATTGACCCAACGGTCTCTCTGGTGATCGCAGTGATCATCGGAGCAGCAGTGGCAGCTGTTTTCGGCGTTCTTATCGGTATTCCGGTACTGCGCTTAAAGGGCGACTATCTGGCTATTGTAACTCTGGCTTTTGGTGAGATCATTAAAAATATCATCAATGCTGTATATTTGGGAAGAGATGGATCCGGTTTCCATATTTCATTAAAGGATTCCATGTCTTTAAAAATGGATGCTGATGGCGAGGTGCTGATCAAGGGAGCACAGGGTATTACCGGTACGCCTCAGGCAGCAACCTTTACTATTGGTGTGATCCTGGTACTTATTACTTTATTTATTGTAATGAATCTGGTTAATTCCCGTACCGGCCGTGCCATCATGGCTATCCGTGACAACCGTATTGCAGCAGAATCCATTGGTATCAATATTACAAAATACAAACTGATGGCATTTAGCATTTCCGCAGGTCTTGCAGGCGTGGCAGGCGTTCTCTATGCGCATAACCTGACAACACTTACTGCTCTGCCGAAGAACTTTGGTTATAATATGTCTATTATGATCCTTGTTTATGTAGTCCTTGGGGGTATTGGAAGCATCCGTGGTTCTGTGATCGCTACAGTTATCCTGTATCTCCTTCCTGAGATGCTTCGAGGACTGAGTAATTACCGTATGCTGATGTACGCTATCGTGCTGATTTTAGCAATGCTGTTTAACTCTGCACCTCAGTTTGTAGTGCTCCGTGAGAGGCTGTTTGCTGCATTAAAGGGAAATAAGAAACCGGCAAAGGAGGCAAAATAATATGGCATTACTGGAAGTAAAGAATTTAAGTATATCCTTTGGCGGCTTAAAGGCAGTTGATAATTTCCACGTTGAGATCGAAAAAGGACAGCTGTACGGTCTTATCGGTCCAAACGGTGCTGGAAAAACTACCATTTTCAACCTTCTTACAGGTGTATATAAGCCAAATGCAGGAAGCATTGTCTTAGATGATACCAATATTACAGGTAAGAGTACCATTGAGATCAATCAGGCCGGTATTGCAAGAACTTTCCAGAATATCCGTCTTTTCAAGGATATGTCCGTTCTTGACAATGTAAAAGCTGGTCTTCACAATCATCACAAATATTCTACAGTAGAAGGTATTTTCCGTCTTCCAAGATATTACAAGATCGAAAAAGAGATGGACGAAGAGGCCATGAGCCTGTTAAAGGTATTTGACCTGGATAAAGAATGTGACTTCAAGGCTTCTAACTTACCTTATGGTAAGCAGAGAAAGTTAGAGATCGCAAGAGCGCTGGCAACAGAACCAAAGCTTCTTCTGTTAGATGAGCCGGCAGCCGGCATGAACCCTAACGAGACAGCGGAACTGATGGAAACCATCCGTTTTGTACGTGACAATTTTGATATGACGGTACTTCTTATTGAGCATGATATGAAACTGGTAAGCGGTATCTGTGAGAAACTGACGGTTTTAAACTTCGGACAGGTCTTAAGAGAAGGGGCTACCAGTGACGTACTGCATGATCCGGAAGTGATCAAGGCATATCTGGGTGAATAAGGAGGAGAGATACGATGGCAATGCTTGAAGTAAAAGACCTGGAAGTATACTATGGTGTGATCCAGGCTTTAAAAGGAATCTCCTTTGATGTAGAGCAGGGAGACATTGTGGCACTGATCGGTGCCAATGGTGCAGGAAAGACTACCACTCTGCATACCATTACAGGTCTGTTAAATGCAAAAGCGGGAAAGATCATTTACGACGGAAAAGATATTACCCATATTCCAGGTTATAAGCTGGTAAGTATGGGGATTGCCCATGTTCCGGAAGGACGCCGTGTGTTTGCCACTCTTTCTGTATTGCAAAATCTGATGATGGGCGCATATACCCGCAGGGATAAAAATGAGATCGAAGAGACATTAAAAATGATCTACAAGCGTTTCCCACGTCTGGAGGAAAGAAAGAACCAGTTGGCGGGAACCTTATCCGGCGGCGAGCAGCAGATGCTTGCCATGGGCCGTGCTCTTATGAGCCATCCGAAGGTAATGGTACTGGATGAGCCGTCCATGGGACTTTCACCTATCTATGTAAATGAGATTTTTGATATTATCCAGCAGATCAATAAAGACGGCACCACCGTTCTTTTGGTAGAGCAGAATGCAAAGAAAGCTCTTTCTATTGCAAACAAGGCGTATGTTCTGGAAACAGGAACCATTGCCCTTTCCGGTGATGCAAAAGAACTGATGAACAATGACCGTGTAAAGAAAGCTTATTTAAGCGAATAATGTTTTGACAGGGCTGTAAATTTCAGGCAGTATCCTGGTAGAAAAAAGAATAAAAAGAATAAAAAGAATACCCCCGGCATATGTTGTAGAAAATAGCATAAAAGTGCAAGGGGGTATTTTTATGGACAATTTTAATGTATACAAAGATATTCAGGCCAGAACAAAAGGCGAGATATACATAGGCGTAGTGGGTCCGGTGCGTACGGGAAAGTCTACGTTTATCAAGCGTTTTATGGAGCTTGCAGTGCTTCCGGCTATGGAAGATGAAAGCTTAAAGGCGGTTAGTACCGATGAATTGCCTCAGAGTGCAGGGGGGAAGACGGTGATGACTACAGAGCCTAAATTCATCCCAAAAGAGGCAGTTCAGATCACGTTGGGAGACGGGATCCAGGCGAAAGTGCGCCTGATCGACTGCGTTGGTTATATGGTAGATGGAGCAGCAGGCCATGTGGAAAACGGGGAAGAGCGGATGGTAAAAACGCCCTGGTCAGAAAAAGAGATCCCTTTTACCCAGGCGGCCCAGATCGGGACCAGAAAGGTGATCGGAGACCATTCTACCATTGGTATCGTAGTAACTACGGATGGATCCATTGGAGAGTTAAAACGATCTGCCTACATAGATGCGGAAAAGCAGACGGTAGATGAACTTAAAAAACTGGGAAAACCATTTATCCTTCTTTTGAATTCCACAAAGCCCCATTCAGATGAGGTTTTAAAGCTGGCAGAGCAGCTGTCAGAGGAATATGAGGTGACGGTTCTTCCTGTGAGCTGTGAACAGCTGAAAAAAGAGGATATATTTCATATTCTGGAAAGTGTCCTGAAAGAATTTCCTGTGACAGAACTGGATTTTCATATTCCTAAGTGGCTGGAGGTTTTACCGGCGTCCCACTGGCTTAAGACCCAGGTGATAGATCTGGCAAAAGAACTGTTAAAGAAGGTCAGCCATATGAAAGATGCGGCAGTCCAGGTAAAGGCTTTTGAAAAGCAGTCAGGTCCTGTGGAAAAAATCCTTATAGAAAAAATGGAAATGGCAGATGGCACGGTTTCCTTACAGGTTCAGATGGATGACAGTTATTATTATCAGATATTAAGTGATTATGTAGGATTACCCATTGAAGGGGAGTATCAGCTGATGCAGACCCTAAGTACATTGGCAGGCATGCAGAAGGAGTATGACAAAATTAAAGAGGCTCTGGCCCAGGCGAGATTAAAAGGATATGGAGTAATGATGCCCCAGAGAGATGAAATTCTTTTAGATGAGCCGGAAGTGATCCGGCATGGGAATAAATATGGCGTGAAAATGAAAGCCCAGGCTCCGTCTGTAAATCTGATCCGGGCCCAGATCGAGACAGAGATCGCGCCTATTGTAGGCAGCGAACAGCAGGCAAAAGATCTTATTGCCTATATAAATTCCAGTTCCAAAGATAACGAAGAAGGCATCTGGGACGCCAATATTTTTGGCAAGTCGATTGAGCAGATCGTAGAAGATGGCATTCAGGCGAAAATCTCACAAATGACAGACGAATGTCAGCAAAAGCTTCAGGATACTTTGCAGAAGATCATTAATGACAGTAATGGGGGCTTGATCTGCATCATCATATAATGAGTCCAAAAGAAAAACAAGCGACACCGAAGGTGGCATTTGTTTTTCTTGGACCATTAACGAACGAATCGCCTGCGAAAGCAGGCAGTAGAGCGCGAATGCGCGGGATTCGTGAGTATAAGATGTAATGAGTCCAAAAGAAAAACAAGCGTCTGCGCAGGCAGCATATGGGGAGTAAACAACATTATCAGAAAATTTGTACAATTTACGCAAAATGACTGAAAAAGATTGCAAATAAACATGCGCATGTGCTATACTATGGTTAGCAAAAACGAGCCTCTTAATGATAACAATAAAAAGGGGCAGCAGAGGGGAGAATGCTTATGAGACTGACCTTTATCGGAGCAGACCATGAAGTAACAGGCAGCTGCCATTTTCTGGAAGTGGGAGATACTAAGGTCCTTATTGACTGCGGTATGGAGCAGGGAAATAATCCCTATCAGAATGCGGAACTTCCGGTCAGCTACAGTGATATTGACTATGTATTTTTGACTCATGCCCATATTGATCATGCAGGAATGCTTCCCTGGATTTATGCCAGAGGCTTTAAGGGGCAGATCATCACTACTTATGCAACTGCAGATCTGTGTGGGATCATGCTTCGTGACAGTGCCCACATTCAGGAGATGGAGGCAGAGTGGCGAAACCGTAAAGCCCGGAGAGCAGGAAAAGCAGAGGTAGAAGCTCTTTATACCATGCAGGATGCAGAAGGTGTTTTAGGCCATTTTGAAGGTGTTGCCTACGGGCAGAAGTTTAAACTGAATGAAAATATCACTTTACGTTTTACAGATGTAGGTCATCTTCTTGGTTCTGCCTCTATTGAAATCTGGGCAACAGAGGGAGAAGAACAGCGTAAGATAGTCTTTTCCGGTGATATTGGAAACAAAAACAAACCACTGATTCGGGATCCACAGTATATTTCTGACGGCGATTATGTAGTTATGGAGTCTACCTATGGAAACCGTTATCACAAAAAGGGTGAAGACCATGTAGTTGGTCTGGCGCGTATTATCCAGGAGACCTTAGACCGTAAAGGTAATGTAGTGATTCCGGCCTTTGCTGTAGGCAGGACCCAGGAACTGCTGTACATGATCCGCCATATTAAAGAAAAAAAGCTGGTTACTGGCCATGATGGTTTCCAGGTATATGTGGATAGCCCGCTGGCAGTAGAGGCAACCCATGTATTTAAGCAGAACATGGTGGAATGTTATGATGAGGAAACAAAGGCACTGGTAGAACGTGGTATTAACCCGATTGATTTTCCGGGGCTGAAGCTTTCTGTTACCAGTGAAGAATCTAAAAATATCAACTTTGATATGACTCCGAAGGTGATCATTTCAGCGGCAGGTATGTGTGATGCAGGCCGTATCCGCCACCATTTAAAGCACAATCTGTGGCGGGAAGAGTGCAGTGTAGTATTTGCCGGATATCAGGCGGAAGGAACCTTAGGCCGCCTGCTTCAGGATGGCACGCCTGCTGTTAAGATCTTTGGTGAAGAGATCGATGTTAAGGCCCATATTGAGACTTTGGACGGTATTAGCGGCCATGCAGACAGAGATGGGCTTTTAACCTGGGCAGCTGCTTTTGAACAGAAACCCAAATATGTATTTGTGGTACATGGAAATGATGAGTCCTGTGAATCCCTGACAGATGCTTTGACAACGCAGCTTGGTCTTACAGCAAAAGCACCATATTCAGGTTCGGAATTTGACCTGATAAGGGGACTGTGGATCAGGGAGACAGAGCCTGTTTTAGTGGAGGCAGAGACTCAGGCAACCAGAAAGGCAACAGGCATTTATACCAGACTGGTGGATGCAGGACAGATGCTTATGGATGTGATCGCACGCAACCAGGGCGGTGCAAACCAGGATCTGAAACGTTTTACAGAGCAGATATTAGCTTTGTGCGAAAAATGGAACCGATAAGTATAACGGAAAATAACATATCGCTATATATGATAACAGCAGGAGTACAGGACAATGACAGAAGTAAAAATCTACACAGATGGATCAGCAAGAGGAAATCCGGATGGACCAGGAGGTTATGGTGTGGTCATGCATTATGTGGATAAAAGCGGCCAGTTACATGAAAAGACCTTATCCGCAGGTTATAAAAAGACCACAAATAACCGTATGGAGTTAATGGCAGCCATAGCAGGCTTAGAGGCTTTAAACCGCCCATGCAGGATAGAGTTATATTCAGATTCCAAGTACCTTACAGATGCCTTTAACCAGAACTGGATCAGTGGATGGATCGCTAAAGGCTGGAACCGCGGTAAAAGCGGTCCTGTAAAAAATATTGATCTGTGGAAACGTCTTTTAAAAGCAAAAGAGCAGCATCAGGTTACATTCATCTGGGTAAAAGGCCATGCCGGACATCCCCAGAATGAACGGTGTGACCAGTTGGCTACCACAGCAGCAGACGGAACTGATCTGATGGTAGATGAAGGATTATCCCTTTAATATATTTGAGCAGAGATGATCATCTCTGCTCAATTTTTACGCAAATCTTACAATATATTACTCCTTTTGGAATAGTATTCACAAGCGTCCGATTTTATGGTACTGTATGACTGGAAAATAATTACTGCCGGTAAAAGCAGTCCATAGATAACAGACAGGGATGTGAATATATGAAAGATAGAAGGATGTGGGTCATTATCGGCTGTATCCTGGTAGTAGGGATCGCCATTACCAGTTATACAAGCTCCGTTGTGAAAAGAACTTCCCAGGAACAGCAGGTACAGGTGCTTTCGACAGATACTGCAAAGAAAGCCATTGGAAAAGAGAAAGAACTTCAGGCTGTTCCTGAAGAGGTGGGAGAAAAAAGCCGGGGATCTTTGCAGGAAAAAGAAGTAACCGGTGAGGAGACTGCTCTGGCAGAAGATGAAGGGGCAGAGGTGCAGTCTGTTGAGACAAAAGAGGAAAGTTATACAGAACGCCTGAAAAAATTAGACAGCCAGATACAAAAGACAAGGGAACAGGATACAGACTCAAATGTTTATTCCGCAAAAACATCTGCAGAAACAGAATTAAAAATGTGGGATGGGGAATTAAATGCTGTATATAATGCCTTATTAGAGGCTCTTTCCCAGGAAGAAGCTTTAAAGCTTGCAAATGAAGAAAAAGACTGGCTGAAAAAAAGAGAATCTGATGCAGCTGACAGCTCCGGCAAAACGGGAAATGGCTTATCCTATGCTTCCAGCATGGTAAACCAGACCAGAGAACGTGCCTATGAGCTGGCAAAGCGGTATGATGAACTGGCAGGAAAAGATTAAAAAATAAAAAAGAAGAAGAGAAAAAATGACTCCGGCTTTGGTTCCGGAGTCATTTTTTATGCAAAGCAACTGATATATCAGTGATAAAAACATAAGAGGAATGGAAAAGAGGATGTAAAGCAAAAATGTAAAATAAAGAGTGTGAAACAGCGTTAAGAAAGTGTTAATTGTACAATATGCACAATAAAAGTGGATAAAAATAGGATAAATACCCATAGACAAAACTAATATATCAATGCTAATATATCAGTACTGATATATTAGTAAATTGCCGGTAAACCATAAAAAATCTAGGAGGTTAAGTGTATGAACATTCTTGCAGGTATTTTATTACTTATCACTTTTATCGGTCTTATCGTGTATTGCTTCAAAGGGGGCAATCTTCTGGTGGGATTTATTGTAACAGCGATCCTCTGGTGCATCATTGGTATGGTGCCGATCCAGACAGTAGTAACAGATGTATTCCAGAAGTCAGTAGAAAATTATGGAGCTACCATTGCGATCATCGTATTTGGTGCATGGTTCGGAAGGGTGCTGGTAGATACAGGCATTGCAGGTTATATTATTAAAAAGACAGTAGAGCTGGCTGGTGATAAACCTTTGATGACAGCAATCCTTTTAAATGTAGTTTGTGCCCTGATTTTCTGCAGCGCTTTTGGTGTTGGTTCTGTAATGGCTATTGGTATGATCGTTCTGCCGATCATGTTCTCTCTTGGTATTGATAAGAAAACCGCTTTAGGAGCTTATATGCTGGCTGTTGCTTCCGGCATGTACTTAAATATTGCTTATGTAAGCCAGTTCTTTGCGGTATTCCCGGATATTAAATATGATGATACATACATTCATTTTGCATTAATAGCAACAGCGATCAGTGTAGTGATCATGATCGTATTTATTGTATTTAACTTTATGAAGCAGGGAAAGTCCAGAGCATTTGCAGCTGCTTCCGCACCGGAAGCAAGAGAACTTCCATTTTACTGCATGATCGTTCCTTTTGTTCCGATCATTATGGTTTCTTTCTTTAAATGGCAGCCTGTACCTGCATTCTTACTGGGTATCTTTTTAGGTTTGTTATTTACCAGAAACATGACCAGCTATACAAAAGCAGTAGAAAAAGTACAGAAGACACTGTATGATGGTGTTGCAGATTCTGGTCTGTTGATCGGTATGTTATATGGTGTTAATATTTTTCAGGCTGCTGCGAAACAGGTAGCACCTATTCTCCAGAATTTGTTAGGAGGAATTATCCCACAGTCCCCAGTGGTATTATTAGTGGTATTCTGCGTAGTTGCTCCGCTGGCTCTCTTTAGAGGACCATTAATGATATGGGGCTCCGGTATTGCTCTTGCTTCTATTTTACAGGCTATGGGCGTATTTACAGAACCTTATCTGTTCATGCTGTTTTTAGTTCCGCCAGTTGCTATTGTTGCATCTTCCTGTCCGACCCAGTCCTGGACTATGTGGGCATTGAGCTATGCAAAACTGGAGCCAAAGACTTACATTAAGACCAATCTTCCATGGGGCTGGCTGGCAATGGTTCTTATTGAAGTTCTTGGGTATGTGGTATACAGCAGTACTTTGTAAAATAGGAGGATAAGAAGATTATGGCAAAACGTGCGATCAGGATCGGGATCGATGTAGGAGGCACTCATACAAAGGCAGTGGCTATTGATAATGCCACTAATGAGATCGTGGGAAAAGGTTCTGTCATGACCACTCATTTTGCAAAAGAGGGAGTGGCAAAGGGCGTTGTGGATTCCTTCCAGAAATGTCTTGAGTCCAGTAACATCAGTCCTGACGAGGTGATTTTTATTGCCCACAGTACTACTCAGGCTACCAATGCTCTTCTAGAAGGTGATGTGGCAGATGTAGGCGTTGTAGGTATTGGCAAAGGTGGTATTGAAGGCTGGCTGGCAAAGCGTCAGACCAAAATCCCGGATATTGATCTGGGAACTGGAAAATTTATTAAAATACATTCAGCATTTATGAAGTCCAAAGATATGAATACGGAATCTGTTAAACAGGTGATCCAGAGCCTTTATGATCAGGGAGACCGTGTGATCGTGGCTTCCAAGGCTTTTGGTGTAGATAATATGACAGAAGAAAAAATGGTGGCAGAAATAGCAGAGTCTATGGGACTTCCGGCTTCTATGGCATCTGACATCACAAAACTTTATGGCCTGACAACAAGAACACGTACAGCGGCTTTAAATGCCAGTATTCTTCCGAAGATGATGGAAACCGCCAACAGTACAGAATCCTCTGTGCGTTCTACAGGAGTAAAAGTGCCTCTTATGATCATGCGAGGTGATGGAGGCGTAATGGAAGTTGGCGAAATGAAAAAACGTCCGGTTCTGACTATGCTTTCAGGTCCTGCAGCTTCTGTGATTGGAGCATTGATGTATCTTCGGGCCTCCAATGGTATTTATTTTGAAGTAGGAGGAACTTCTACAAATATCGGCGTTATTAAAAATGGACGTCCGGCAGTAGATTATGCTATTATTGGCGGTCACCGCACCTATGTAAATTCTCTGGATGTGCGTGTGCTTGGTGTAGCAGGAGGTTCTATGGTCAGAGCCGGAAAAGGTGGCATTGTAGATGTAGGTCCGCGTTCTGCCCACATAGCAAATGTGGGATATGCCTGCTTTACAGACCCTGAGCTTTTTGAAGGGGCGAGCCTTTACTATATGCAGCCAAGAGAAAATGACCCAAGTGATTATGTGGCTATCCGCCTGAACAACGGGGAATCTGTTACTATTACCAATACATGTGCAGCTAATGTGCTGGGAATACTGGCAGAGGGAGATTATGCCAGAGGCAATGTAGAATCTGCTACGAAGGCAATAAAGCTGCTGGCAGATGAAGTGGGAATGTCCGTTCAGGATACCGCAAGGACCATTCTTCAAAAATCTACAGATAAGATCAAGCCTGTGATCGAAGATCTGATCAGCAAGTATAAGATAGAACGGGATCAGATCGTGCTGGTAGGAGCTGGCGGCGGTGCAGGAACTCTTCTTACTTTTACTGCTAATGATATGGGATTTAAGTATCAGATACCAGAGAATGCAGAGGTCATCTCATCAATCGGTGTGGCACTTGCCATGGTCCGTGAAATGGTAGAAAGAACCATTCCGAACCCTACAGCCCAGGATATTGCCCAGCTGAAAAAAGAGGCAAAAGAACTGGCAATGAATTCCGGTGCAGTGGAAGACAGTATTGAAGTATACGTAGAGATCGATGAGCAGGCCCAGAAGGTAACTGCTATTGCCATGGGCTCAACTGAAGTAAAAACTACAGATCTGATGAAAAACTGTGATGAAAAAGAGGCAGTTGCCATAGCAGCAGAGTCAGTAGGTGTTTCACCTTCAGAAGTAGAACTGGAGGCGACTAATGGACAGATCTTTGTGGTCACCTGTAAACAGGGCAATAGAAAACAGTTGCGTGTGATCGACAAAAAGGGCTTTATTAAGATACAGCGTTCCAATGGTGGCTGCGTAGTGACTACTATGGAAAATGCGGCAGAAGACTTAAAGAAGATATGGGATGCATCTTCTAACTTCTCATCTGAAGTACGTATCAATCCGGATGTATATGTAGTTGCAGGTTCCCGTGTTATTGACTATTCCGGCATTCCGGAATATGCCCAGGTCTCTGGGCTGATCCAGGCAGAGCTGGCAGATAAGGGACCGAAAGAGGAGATCATTTTAGTTCTTGCAAAGAATTCCTTAGGTTAAAGGAGCGGTTCAGTGAAAAACTATTCCGATGAGTTCTGGTATATGCATATCCTGGACAAAGATTCTGTTGGGAAACAGTTGAATTTGGAAGAAAAATCAACTATAATAAAATATAGTATGCAAGAAGCAGAAAGGCAGTTAAAACTGCTGGGAGATCAGTATGGAAAGCGGACTGTAAAGGGATATCTGGATTTTTTGGGTTTTCATATAGAAACAGAAAAACCGGAACTTATGCCTTCTTTTCTTTATATGGGAATGATGGTTCCAGAAGAAAAGAAAGTCCTGTTAAATGAAACTGTGATCACTTTAGGGGAAAGCCGGATGGAAATCCGGCTTTCTTCGGATAGTGACATTTATCGTTGCTTTAGGGATATTATTCTGTGGCATGAATTATTTCATGTGCTGGAAGAACAAAGGCCGCAGATTTATACGCGTAGTGTACAGGCCAGATGCAGCTTTTTGGGGCTTTTTAAAAGGATGAGAAAAGTAGAAGCTGCAAGTGAGATCGGTGCTATCCATTTTTCAAAGCTGGCGTCAGGAGTTTCTTTTTGTCCTTATGTTTATACCCAGTATCTTCTTGCAGCAACAAAACAGGATACGGAAGTAGAAGATGAGTTCTGAAACAGTAAAAAAACAAGAAGGTCATGATATATATACAGTTTTAAGAGACGATATTATGGGTCTTCGTTTAAAACCAGGTATTATTTTCAGCATTAAAGATATTTGTGAATTGTATGAGTCTGGCCGTACCCCGGTAAGAGATGCCCTGATCCGTTTGGAGCAGGAAGGAATGATCACATTTCTGCCACAAAGAGGTACTATGATATCCAGACTGGATCTGAGACGGATCGATAATGAACGTTTTATCCGTCGGTCTATTGAAGAAAACGTGATGCGGGATTTTGTAGCTGCATTTTCCCCTACTGTCATCTTACGATTAGAGGATCAAATCCAGAAACAACAGGAATGCATACGAGCAGGGGATGTACGCGGCTTTTTTGCATCAGATGAAAACTTTCATTCTCTATTTTACAAAGAAATAAACAGAATGTATTGTTGGGATGTGATACAGAAGGAATGTTGTAATTATAAACGTATGCGTCTGCTTACACTGATGCTTACAGATACAGATAATGCTATGGTGTCTGTACTGGAAGATCATGAGGCGATCGTATCTGCAGTGTCTGTACGGGATCTGGATAAGGTATTATATTGGTCTGGCATGCATTTGGATAGGATAAGGGCTCAGGAGCATAAGCTTTTAAAACAATTCCCGGATCTGTTTGAAGAGGGAACAGTTCAGGAGCAGGATAAAAAAGGAGGCGGGGAACTGGCAGGAGATTTCCTTGTTTCTATTCGTTCCAGGGGAGTATAAGAGATTAAAAAATCGAAAGGCTTGTGTTGCGGAAAAGCTTAAGGGCATATTTTCTCTTGCTAATTCAGCTCTAATATGGTAAAATTCCGTTTATGAGTTTATATACATGGTTTGTTTTAGGAGGGCATTCACAGGCAAAATCTGTTCTGCCTGGATTTTTGCTGTCCTGAAATATTTACTGAAAAACCCTAATTTTATATAATGGAGGAAGAAAAAAGTGAAACAACCACAGTACCGCGGAGTGAATGAGCTGCGCCGTATGTTCCTTGAATTCTTCGAGAGCAAGGGACATCTGGTGATGAAGAGCTTCTCACTTGTGCCGCATAATGATAACAGCCTTCTGCTGATCAATTCCGGTATGGCACCGTTAAAGCCTTATTTTACCGGACAGGAGATCCCACCAAGAAGAAGAGTGACCACCTGCCAGAAATGTATCCGTACAGGTGATATTGAAAATATCGGAAAAACCGCACGTCACGGTACTTTCTTTGAGATGTTAGGAAACTTCTCATTCGGTGATTACTTTAAAACAGAAGCGATCCACTGGTCCTGGGAATTCTTAACAGAGGTAGTTGGCTTAGATCCTGATCGTCTGTATCCTTCTATCTATCAGGATGATGATGAAGCATTTGATATCTGGAACAAGGAGATCGGCATCGCTCCGGAGAGGATCTTCCGTTTTGGCAAGGAAGATAACTTCTGGGAGCATGGTTCAGGTCCTTGTGGTCCATGTTCTGAGATTTACTACGACAGAGGCGAAAAGTATGGCTGCGGTAAGCCGGGATGTACCGTAGGCTGCGAATGCGACCGTTACATCGAAGTATGGAACAATGTATTCAGCCAGTTTGACAATGATGGTCATGGCCATTATTCTGAACTGAAGCAGAAAAATATTGATACAGGTATGGGTCTGGAACGTCTGGCAGTTGTTGTTCAGGATGTAGACTCCCTTTTTACTGTAGATACCAACAAGGCTCTTTTAGACAGAGTATGTGCTCTTTCTGATAAAGAATACCAGAAAGACCATGAAACCGATGTTTCTCTTCGTATTGTTACAGACCATATTAAGTCCTGTACGTTCATGATCTCTGATGGTATCATGCCTTCTAATGAAGGAAGAGGCTATGTACTGCGCCGTCTTCTGCGCCGTGCAGCACGCCATGGAAGAAAGCTTGGCATTGAAGGTAAGTTCCTTGCAGAGCTTTCCAAGACTGTTATTGAACTTTCCAAGGACGGATATCCAGAACTGGAAGAGAAGCAGTCCATGATCTTTAAGGTGCTGACTGAGGAAGAAGATAAATTTAACAAGACCATCGATCAGGGTCTGGCTATCCTTGCTGAAATGGAAGATGCTATGGCAGCTGCCGGTGAGAAGACCCTTTCCGGTGAAAATGCATTTAAGCTGTATGATACTTACGGTTTCCCGGTAGATCTGACTAAGGAGATCCTGGAAGAAAAGGGCTGCACTGTTGATGAAGAAGGCTTTGCAGCAGCTATGAAGGAGCAGAAGGACAAGGCACGTAAGGCACGTAAGACAACCAACTATATGGGTGCAGACGTAACTGTATATCAGTCTATTGATGCTTCTATCACCTCTGAATTCGTAGGTTACGATAAATTAGATGTAGACTCCAGGATCTCTGTTCTGACTACAGAAGATGAGATCGTAGAAGCTTTAACAGATGGCCAGAGAGGAACCATTATTGCAGACCAGACCACATTCTACGGAACTATGGGTGGACAGCAGGGCGATAAGGGCACCATCCACAGTGCCAACGGTGAATTTAAGGTAGAAGAGACCATTCATTTACAGGGCGGAAAGATCGGCCATGTAGGTGTTATGACTAAGGGAATGTTAAGTGCCGGCGAGACAGTTACCTTGTCTGTATGCCCGAAGAACCGTGCACTGACCAGCAAGAACCATAGTGCTACCCACCTGCTGCAGAAAGCATTGCGTACTGTATTAGGAAGCCATGTAGAACAGGCTGGTTCCTATGTAGATGCAGGACGTCTTCGTTTCGACTTTACCCATTTTTCTGCTATGACTCCAGAGGAGATCAAGAAGGTAGAAGATATTGTAAATGAAGAGATCCAGGCTGCGCTTCCGGTTGTAACCGAGGTTATGACTTTAGATGAAGCAAAGAAAACAGGTGCTATGGCGCTGTTTGGAGAAAAGTATGGTGAAAAGGTACGTGTTGTAAAGATGGGAGATTTCTCCACAGAACTTTGCGGCGGTACTCATGTAGCTAATACCAGTACCATTGGATATTTTAAGATCCTTTCCGAGGCAGGTATCGCAGCTGGTGTAAGACGTATTGAAGCACTTACATCTGATGGTCTGATGAAACATTATACAGAAGTAGAGACAGAGCTTCAGGAAGCAGCGAAGACAGCTAAAACAACTCCGGCAGGTCTTAATGCAAAGATCCAGTCCCTGTTAGATGAGATCAAGGCATTGAACTCTGAAAATGAAAAGTTAAAGAGCAAAATGGCAAATGACTCCTTAGGAGATGTATTAAGCCAGGTTAAAGAAGTAAATGGCGTTAAGGTACTTGCTTCTAAGGTGGCTGATGTAGATATGAACGGTCTTAGAAATCTGGGTGACCAGCTAAAGGATAAGATCGGTGAAGGTGTAGTTGTGATCGCTTCCGTTATGGATGGAAAAGTAAGCTTAATGGCAACTGCAACAGATGAGGCACAGAAGAAGGGTGCTCATGCAGGCAACCTGATCAAGGCTATTGCCGGTCTTGTAGGTGGCGGCGGCGGTGGCCGTCCGAATATGGCTCAGGCCGGTGGTAAGAATCCTGCAGGCATTGAAGAAGCTTTAAAGAAAGCCGTTGAAGTAGTAGAAGAACAGACCAAATAAGCCTGTTTGAATAAAAAGTGCAAAAAACGCAGAAAAATATAAAATTTTTCTTGACGTATGGGAATTTTATGCTATAATCATAGCAGTGCTAAAAATACCCAAACAGTTGTATTATGCACAATTACACAACTGGAGGGAGGTTAGGTGTGAGCGATGTCAAACGTAATTGTTAAAGATAACGAGAGCTTAGACAGTGCTTTACGCAGATTCAAGAGAAACTGCGCAAAGGCTGGCATTCAGCAGGAAATTCGTAAAAGAGAGCATTACGAGAAGCCAAGCGTAAGACGTAAGAAAAAGTCTGAAGCTGCTCGTAAGCGTAAGTATAACTAATTCTTGCACGGAATTGGTTCGCTTGAAGTAAAATAAATCGGCCGGTCGTCAGCTATGTCTGATGGACCGGCTGTTTTATATTCAGAGTGCATGCATCTGGAAAATGCTGCCTGTAACAGGTTTTTTAAGTATAATAAAAACGCCCCGAAGGGCGTTTTTTGTATATAGAGTTTTAACTTTTCCCGCTCACGGGCGGGGGATGATATTACCTATTTTACTTCCTGCAGATCGCATTTTGGAGAAGCTACCAGAGAGTAATTGGTATGATATATTACAAATCCCGGGGCAGCTCCGGCAACCTTCCTGATATTTTTCTTCTGTATATAGTCGATCTCTACTTTATCATTTTCCCGGCCTTTAGAATAATAAGCAGCCAAAGCACCGGCTTCTTCAAATACCCGGTCTGGCAGATCAGTCTGTCCACTGCTCTTTACGATCACATGGGAACCGGGAATGCCTTTAGCATGGAACCACCAGTCATTGCCGCTTGCTACTTTAAAAGTAAGCTCTTCATTCTGATAGTTATTTTTTCCTACAAAAATGTCATAGCCGTCAGAAGATACATAGTGGAAAGGTTTACTTGTGATCTTTGGCCGTTTTTCGTTGGCACGGCGTTTTTTCACATAACCAAATTCCATCAGCTCTTCTTTGATCTGGACCAGATCATTTTCATCTAAAGCAATGTCAAGGGCAGAACTTACAGATTCCAGATGATCCACCTCAGCCTTTGTTTCTTTGGTCAGCTGGCTTAAAGCTTCGTAAGTACGTTTTAATTTATTATACTTATCAAAATGCTTCTGGGCATTTTCACGGGCGGTCAGCTGTGGATCCAGCGGGATCGTGATCTCTTTATTATCATAATAATTAATGCACTTAAAAGACTTTTCCCCACCCTTTAACTCATAACCATACGTGTTTAAAAGCTCTCCATAGATCCTGTATTTTTCCCGCTTCTCTGTATCCTTTAACTGTTTTAACTGCAGGTCGTATTTCTTGCAGCTGCGTTCTAAGGCAGTCTGTACAATACGCCGCAGGTCAGAAGATTTCTGACGGATACGGGTAATAGTGTCCCTGGAGGCATAATAATTTTCCAGAAGTGCACTGATGGAATCATAAGCTTTCCTGCAATATCCCTTGCTGTCGTAGCAGCTGAGAGGAACGCTGGCATATTCAATGGGAGTGTCGCCGTCATATATAACAGAGGGAGAAAAATGCCCGTCTTTTATATCCTCCATCATCAGACGGAAGGTATGATACAGGTGGATCAGCTCCGGTTCTGTCAGTTCAGTAGCTGAGCGGTCAGAATCAATGGAAGCCAGGTGGCACAGCTCTTCGGCGATAATAGGACTGATGCCGGTAAGGTGCCCGTATAAAGCCTTCTGCACAGAAGTAGGAGAGGTGGAAATACAGTTTTTGAAAACGTCTTCTGTCACTTCCAGAGGATTTTCCTTTGCGATGGTCTGGGGAATAAAATATTCCCGGCCAGGCAGAACCTCTCTTACAGAACTCATGCTGGCAGAAACGTGTTTGATGCTGTCGATGATAGTTCCGTCTTCTTTACAGAAGATAATGTTGCTGTGTTTTCCCATGATCTCTACGATCAGGCGCTTTCTGCACAGGTCTCCTAATTCATCTAAATGCTCCAGTTCAAATTCTAAAATACGCTCCAGCCCCGGCTGCTTTACAGAGATAATGCGGGCACTGCCGATATGTTTTCTTAAAAGCATACAGAAATTTGGTGCAGTGAGAGGACTGGTCTTATTGTTTGCTGTAAGATAAATAAGAGGCAGGCTTGCACTGGCAGAAATCTGCAGGCGATAGTTTTCTTTGTTATTTTTAATGGTAATAAGCAGTTCGTCCTTTTCTGGCTGGGCAATCTTTGCGATTTTTCCGCCTTCTAAGGTGTGCTTAAATTCCCAGACGAGATTTGCTATGGTAATACCGTCGAATGCCATTTATATTCACTCCTGTCAATTAAAAAATAAAGCAGTACTGCAGGCAGACTGCTTTTATAAGGATACCACATTTTCTGCAAATAGAAAAGTGTTACAGAAATCCGGCAGGGATTTCGCTTTTAAGATAAAAAGTTCCCCGTTTTGCAAGGGATCCATCTGGCAGAACGGGGAATTCTCATATTGAATAAAAAGTTACTGTTTTTTCTGCATAAGCAATCAAAAAGGACACCTTTTATTGTATAATTATGTTACCCACAAAACAACACGAAAGAAGGTGTCCTTAATGAAAAATTAGCATTAAAGAAGCTGCTAACTTATATGAAAAGTGTATATAAAATCCCGGAGAAAATCAAGGGGTTATCGGACAAAAGAAAAAGAAGAACGATCCCATTATTTAATATCGTCATGCCGGCACTGCTCTTTCTGATGCTGCAGTATGAGAGTTTTCATACAGTTTTTTCTGCGCCTGAAAGTATGGGAAAACGATTGAAAAACTGCATACATGGAAAAATACCTAAAATTGATGCGGTCCGTGACCTTCTTACCCAGATAGATCCAGATGAGATCCGTGAGATCCACGACCAGACGATCGATATCATAAAAAGCAACCGTGTATTTCGGGAAGGGACTATAGGTGGATATGTTGTAGCCGGTATCGATGGAGTGGAATTGTTCAACAGCACAAAAAAGTCCTGTTCGGACTGCCTTAGCCGGAAAAACCGTGCAGGTGAAACAGAATATTTCCACCGGAGCGTGGTCTGTATGACAGTAGGAAAAACGCCACATGTAATCCTGGGCCAGGAAATGTTAAAACCGAGGGACGGAGCGGAAAAAGATGAAGGAGAACTGACAGGAGGAAAAAAGCTGATCAGACGTCTGAAGGAAAGACACGGACATTTCGCAGATGTGATCGTAGCAGATGCGCTGTATCTGAATGCCCCATTTATCAATACGATAAAAGAGTGCGGACTGGATGCGGTGATCCGACTAAAAGATGAACGAAGGGAACTGTTTCAGGATGCGGAAAGCCTGTTTAAGCGGGATGAGGGGAAAAAAAGGTCGTTTACCTGTGGAAAAAAGAATATAGAAGTCTGGGATCTTTCAGGATTTGAGATAGATAATAGTCCCCATAAGCTTCGTGTGATCCGATATCATGAAAGCTGGAAAGAAAACGAACGCCGGATGTGGCTGGTAACGACTCTGGATCAAGGGGAACCTCGGGTTTTATGGGAGATGATGAACCGAAGATGGGATATAGAAGAGAATGGATTCCACCAGTTGAAAACGTATTATCACGCAAAACATTGCTATTGCCATGCAGCAACAGAAGTAATATTTGATCTGATGATCATCGGCTTCAACATGAGAGAATTATACCTGTATCGCCGTATTCAAAGATTTAAAGAAAGTGGAATCAGCCGAAAAAGTGTGAACCGGAAGTTTTGTGATGAGCTATTATTGGAAAAAGTAAAAAGTATCTTGTATGAAAAGGGCGGATAGTCTGTCAGTGGGAAAATAAAAACAGGCGCTTTGAAATGAGCTAAATTTAACTAAGGGGGGACGTTGTGCGCATTCAGCTATTCAGGAAGCAAAAGAGAAAATAAGCGTGAGAGGGGCACTATTTATAAATATACAGTGCTAAAAGCGAAATCCCTGGAAATCCGGAAATCCTTAAAGGGCTGTGTCTGGTTAATGATTTTCAGTTGACTTGCTTTTCCTGATGAATTATAATAATTAAGATTATATAGGAAAACGAAAGAGAGGCATTCATATGTTAAAGAGCATGACCGGTTTCGGAAGATGCGAGAATGCTACGGATGAATACAAGATTTCTGTAGAGATGAAAGCGGTAAATCACAGATACCTGGACTTAAGTATCAAGATGCCGAAGAAGTTCAATTATTTTGAGGCTGCGATCCGTACCCTTTTAAAGAAGTACATCCAGAGAGGTAAAGTGGATCTTTTTATCAATTACGAAGACTATACAGAAGGCAACCTCTGCTTGAAGTATAACAGGATCCTGGCTGGGGAATATATGGAATACTTCAGAAAAATGGAAGAAGAGTTTGGTATCCGTAATGATATCCAGGTATCTGCTCTTTCCAGATGTCCGGAAGTTCTGACGATGGAACAGGTCCCGGATGATGAGGAGCATCTTTGGGAGATCCTTTCTGCTGCATTGGAAGAGGCAGCAAAAAAGTTTGTTGCTTCCAGAGAGACAGAGGGAAATCATTTAAAAGAAGATCTTTTAGGTAAGCTGGATTATATGACAGAACTGGTGGACTTTATCGAAGAACGTTCCCCTGCTATTTTAAAAGAATACAGACAGAAGTTAGAAGATAAGGTGAAAGAGCTGTTAAATGGTACTCCTATGGATGAAGGGCGTATTGCAGCGGAGGTTGTGATCTATGCAGATAAGATCTGTGTAGATGAGGAAACTGTCCGTCTGAGAAGCCATATTGAAAATACAAAAAGAGAGCTTTTATCCGGGGAAAGTGTAGGACGTAAACTGGATTTCATTGCCCAGGAGATGAATCGGGAGGCAAATACCATTCTTTCTAAATCCAGTGATCTTGCTATTTCAGACAAAGCTATTGCTTTAAAGACAGAGATTGAAAAAGTAAGAGAGCAGATCCAGAATATTGAATAACATTTTTGACTGAATAAAAATGGCAGGAGGCATTTTATGGACCATCAGGGAATTTTAGTCGTTGTATCCGGATTCTCCGGCGCAGGCAAAGGAACTTTGATGAAAGAACTGTTAAAGCGGTATGACAATTATGCATTGTCTATATCTGCTACTACCAGGGCACCCAGAGAAGGGGAAACAGACGGAAAAGAGTATTTTTTCGTTTCAAAGGAACAGTTTGAAAAGATGCGTGATGAGCAGAAACTGATCGAGTATGCCCAGTATGTAAATCATTATTATGGCACGCCAAAGGAATACGTAGAACAGAAAATGGCAGAGGGAAAAGATGTGATCTTAGAGATCGAGATCCAGGGTGCGTTAAAAGTGAAAAAGCGCTTCCCGGATGCCCTGTTGTTATTTGTAACCCCGCCAAGTGCTGAGGAACTGCGCAAACGTCTGGTAGGAAGGGGTACAGAGACCTTAGAAGTGATCAATGCCAGACTGGCCCGGGCAGCAGAAGAAGCTTCCGGTATGGAAGCCTACGATTATCTGCTGGTCAATGATGATCTGGACCGCTGTGTGGAAGAGATGCACAACCTGATCCAGTTACAGCACAGAAAGACCTGCTATCATCTGGACTTCTTAAGCAGGATGCGGGAAGAACTGTACCATTTAGATGATCTGAAATAAAAGCGCAATACAGAAAAATTTGGTAATTCCAAAAACCAATCATATAAAACAAAAACACTATAAAATCCACATTGAAAGGGGAATGTAATATGTTACATCCATCATACACAGATCTGATCAACGTTGTAAACAAAGATATTGAACCAGGTGAGCAGCCTGTAGTCCAGAGCCGTTATTCTATCGTTATTGCAGCTTCCAAACGTGCAAGACAGCTGATCGCAGGTGATGATGCCATGGTTGCAGGCGCTGCAGGGAAAAAACCTTTATCTATTGCTATTGATGAGCTGTATCAGCAGAAGGTAAAAATCCTTCCGGAAGAGGAGCCATCCGCAGAGGAAGAACTGGATACAACCGAAGAACAGGCATAAGACTTTAGAAAAAAGCCGTCTGCTGCATCAGAGCACCGCCGGAAGAGCCGGGGCGCCAGGTGCAAGAGATGGCTTTTTCTTGTAAGCGGATATGTTGCCGGATGGTGATATTACCACAAATGAAAGTCAGGATGAGAATACAGATTTGATTTAGGAGCAGATTTATCATATGGAAAAAATTAAGTTGTTTTGTGTGTCTTTAGGCTGCGATAAGAACCTGGTAGACACGGAGAAAATGTTAGGAGTAGCAGGTGGGCTTGGTGTTTCTTTTACAGATGATGAGACAGAGGCAGATGCCATCCTTATTAATACCTGCTGTTTTATCGGTGATGCCAAGGAAGAAAGCGTTAATACTATTTTAGATATGGCCCGCTATAAAGAAGAGGGGAAATGCCGCGCTTTGATCGTTGCAGGATGTCTGGCACAACGCTATAAGCAGGAGATCATTGATGAGATCCCGGAAGTAGATGCTATTTTGGGAACTACTTCTTATGAAGAGATTGGAAATGTACTTACCCGTCTATTTGGAGAAAATGGGGAAGAAAAGAAAGCAGAGCATATTTCCTGTTTCCATGATTTAAAAGAACTGCCGACGCAGGCAGAAAAACGTGTGATGACCACAGGTGGACATTATGCTTTTTTAAAGATCGCGGAAGGGTGCGACAAGCGCTGTACCTACTGTATCATCCCTTATTTAAGAGGGCCTTACCGCAGTGTGCCTATGGAGCAGCTGTTAGCTGAGGCAAGAGAACTGGCTGACAATGGGGTAAGAGAGCTGATCTTAGTTGCCCAGGAGACAACTCTTTACGGAAAAGACCTGTATGGTGAAAAGAGTCTTCCAAAGCTTCTTCATGAACTGGCCCAGATCCCAGGTATTTACTGGATCCGTATCCAGTACTGCTATCCGGAGGAGATCACAGATGAGCTGATCCAGACTATTAAGTCTGAGGAAAAAGTATGTCATTATCTGGACATTCCGATCCAGCATGCCAGCGACCGTATTTTACGGAGAATGGGAAGACGGACCCACAAAGCAGAACTGAAGGAGCGTATCAGTGCCCTTCGCCGTGAGATCCCGGACATTGCCCTGCGTACCACCTTCATCTGCGGTTTCCCGGGAGAAACACAGGAAGACCATGAAGAATTAATGGAATTTGTAGATGAAATGGAATTTGAGCGTGTAGGTGTATTTACTTACTCTGCAGAAGAGGATACGCCGGCTTATTCCTATCCGGACCAGATCCCGGAGGAAGTAAAAGAGGAGCGGCGCGCAGATGTAATGGAACTGCAGCAGGAGATCGCTTTTGAACACTGCGAAAACATGGTAGGAAAAGTTCTGGATGTTATGATCGAGGGAAAAGTAGCTGATGAACCTGCATATGTGGGACGTACCTATATGGATGCACCGAATGTAGATGGGCTTATTTTTGTAAATGCCGATGAAATGCTGATGTCCGGTGATTTTGTAAGGGTAAAAGTAACCGGAGCAAATGAGTATGACCTGATCGGGGAGGTATATCATGAATCTGCCGAATAAATTAACTGTTATGCGTGTGATCCTGATCCCTTTTTTCGTAGCGGCCCTTTTATACGACAATGGAAGCAGCCAGACCATGCGTATTGTTGCAAACGTGATTTTTATCGTAGCCAGTCTTACAGACCTTTTTGATGGAAAGATCGCCCGTAAGTATAATCTGGTCACTAATTTCGGTAAATTTATGGATCCACTGGCAGATAAGCTGCTGGTATGTTCGGCCCTCATCTGCCTGATCCAGTTAGGACAGCTGCCTGCATGGGTAGTGATCATTATCATCAGCCGTGAGTTCATCATCAGCGGTTTTCGCCTGGTAGCAGCAGACAACGGTATTGTGATCGCAGCAAGCTATTGGGGCAAGTTTAAAACTACCTTCCAGATGATCGCAGTGATCCTTATGATCTTTAATATTCCGGCTTTAGCAACTGTAACTATGATCATGCTGGTGATCGCAGTAGTGCTTACAGTGATCTCACTGGTGGATTATGTGGCGAAAAATATTGAGGTGCTTACAAAAGGAGGCATGTAAAACATGACAGCAGAACTGATCAGTGTGGGAACTGAGATCTTAATGGGGAATATTTTAAACAGCAATGCCAGATATCTGGCAGAGAAATGTGCCTCATTAGGACTGGATATGTATTATCAGGTAACAGTAGGCGATAATTATGAGAGGATGATGTCAGTTGTAAAAACAGCACTGGGCCGTTCTGATATCATTATCGTTACCGGTGGACTTGGACCTACAGAGGATGACCTGACAAAAGAAGTATGTGCAGAAGCTATGGGAATGGAACTGGAAGAGGATCCTCATACCAGAGCTTGTCTGGAAGCTTTTTTTAAGAATAATATCTACAAAGAAATACCGGAAAACAACTGGAAAATGATAACGATTCCCCATGGATCCGTTGTGCTGGATAATCCTAATGGCATGGCACCGGGACTTATTATGGAAAAAAATGGTAAAACCGCTATTTTACTTCCCGGACCGCCAAATGAACTGTATCCTTTATTTGAAGGACAGGTATTTCCTTATCTGGAAAAAAGACAGAATTCCCAGCTGGTATCCCATATGGTGAAGATCTGCGGATATGGTGAGAGTCAGGTGGAAGATAAAATACTGGATCTGATAGATAAACAGACCAATCCTACCATTGCCACTTATGCAAAAACAGCAGAGGTACAGGTACGTCTTACTGCGAAAGCAGCTACCAGGGAAGAAGGGGAAGCCCTGATCGCGCCTGTAATGGCAGAACTGTTTGCCCGTTTTGGGGATTGTATCTTTACCACAGAAGAAGATGTGACACTGGAAATGGCAGTAGTGGATCTTTTACAGAAGAAGCATCTGACTATGGCAACTGCCGAGTCCTGTACAGGTGGAATGATCGCTGCCCGCCTTGTAAATGTTTCCGGCGTTTCTGATGTGTTTATGCAGGGAATGGTCACTTACTCCAATGAGGCGAAAATACGGCTTCTAGGTGTAAAAGAGGAAACTCTGGCAGCCTATGGTGCAGTCAGCCGTGAAACTGCTTTGGAAATGGCGTTAGGTGGAGCTGAACGTTCCCAGACAGATGTGTGCGTGGCAGTTACCGGCCTTGCAGGTCCTGGAGGCGGAAGCCAGGAGAAACCGGTGGGGCTTGTTTATATGGCCTGCGCTGTAAAGGGAAAAGCAGAAGTTTTGGAATATCATTTTAAAGGGAACAGAGGTAAGATCCGTGAACAGTCTATGATGAAGGCCCTGGATCTGGTGCGCCGCTGTGTGTTAAAGGCAGACTGATATTTGGGCACAACTGATAAAAAATCTTCTCATAAAATCAGGCACAGAAAGATTCCGAGAGAACATTATTGAGAATATGAGGTAGAAACTGGAATGGAAATAAAAAAGCTCAAACGTCGTCTTACGGCTGCATATCATTATTCTTTCATCCGTATGACATTGAATTTTTATACCTGTTATGAAATGATGGCAGAAAAGACTGGTGAACCGAATGCCAGTGTGCTGGCGCTATATGAGAGATATTTTGGATTTCTTGGCTCTTTTCTGGAAAAAAAGAGCGTGTCTTTAGATGGATTTGAGGCAC
This sequence comes from Lachnospiraceae bacterium, assembly GCA_025758065.1. Classification (NCBI taxonomy): domain Bacteria; kingdom Bacillati; phylum Bacillota; class Clostridia; order Lachnospirales; family Lachnospiraceae; species Lachnospiraceae bacterium. The sequence goes on along the minus strand of CP107199.1, from coordinate 3,365,305 downwards.
TTCGTCAGGATACGATCAAGGAGATGGAAAAACTGACTGCCTATACAGATATTTTTCAGGCCTACGAATATGTAATGAACCGGGTAGAAGGCCGTTTTATGCCTCAACTGGTAGGAAAGCAGCCGGAAGATACAGATGCTTTATTAGATGAGATCATAAGCTATCTTACCCAGTCTGATGATCCAGCGGATTTTCATGAACGTTTTCAGCAGATCATCAGCCAGCTGCCAGTGCGTTTTACTAAAAATAAATTCTTTGCTATTATTGAGGAAGGAATGAGCGTTTATAAAGGAGCTCCAAAGGCTGGGCTGGATGATATGCTGTATATGCTCCGCTCAGAGGCTCTTTTAAACAGGCCCAAAACTTCTGGGACTGAAAATGAGGAAGATTCTTATAAAAAACTGTACCAGATTCTGAAGGAATTTTTACAGGCAGATTTTAGTACCTTAGAAGCGGCAGGATATTATCACCTTTCTTCTAAGCTGGAGGAAGCAGGTGAACTGTTAAGTGAAGCGACTGGGGATATTTTAATGTTAATGGATATGGTCAATGATCTGTATGTGCTGCTTTTATGTGAAGACCATGCTATGGTGGATCTGGAAGAAACACAGGTTATGACAAGGATACTGGGAGAGGTTCTTGAACTGTTTAAGGAAGATAAATGGAAAGAGATACCTGCAGAAACAGCAGATCTTCTTCCAAAACTGGAAGGAAAACAAGAAAGCAGCTTTGAGCAGTGGATGGCCAATGAGATCCCTATGGAAGAATTGTCAAAGGATGTTTCTCCAGTGACAGAGGTGCTGTGGAAAACAGGACTGCTCTTATCCGGAAGCTCTTTTGCTTCTCTGGAGTATAAGGATTTAGAGGAAACAGCAGACGAAGAAATGATCAGAAAGGGATTAGAACAGCTGTTTGCGGATATCAGGGAGTCATGGAAGGAGCTTCCGAAGGTGTTGACAAGGGCTGCCATGGCAAAGTGTCTTTCGATACTGCCTATTACATTTAAGTCATCAGATGAGGCTGAAAAATATATTAAAAACAGTCTGGAATGCTGCAGTGACGAAGTGGAAAAAGACGGCTGTATCCGTATGATACGTTCTATTATGGAACAGGTATGATACGCAGGGAAAAATGGTTTCCTGCGAGGGACAGCAACATGTGAAAGGTTGGTTTTATGCGCTGGTGGGAGCATATGTATATAGGTGAAAATGCAGCCAGGAACAGAAGGCGTATCCTGGAAGGATTGCGCAACGGAAGTCTGCTTCCTGATACTTATGTGATTACTTTGCCGGAAAGCGGCAATCATATACTTGATATACGTCCTGTAAGTCTTTTGCGTAAAGAAGAACGGGAAAGCAGGGAGCTTCTGATCCTGGGTATTGCCAGAGGTTATGGAGAAGCAGCAGAAGTGGTACGTTCCATGATCGATGATATGTATCAGAAAACAGGTGCATTTAACTGGACAGCGTATATGGAAAGTCTGCCAAAGATCTGTGGGACAGAGGTGGACAGCCGCAAGTAGGGGGAATGGACAGTTGCATATTGTATTGCTTATATTAAAAATACTGGGTATCCTTTTGCTGGTCTTACTGGGGCTTTTGCTTCTGGTGCTGCTTGCAGTCCTTTTTGTTCCTGTGCGGTATCAGCTTCAGGGGATGTGGAAAGAAGATAAATGGGCCAGCGTGAAAGTTTCCTGGCTGCTGTCTGTGATCTCCTTTAAAGGTGCCTATGAAATGGAAAAAGGACTGACAGGTTCTCTTCGTGTTCTGTGGTTTAAGCTTTGGACTATGGGAGATGAATCTGCTGAGAAGATAGAAGAGGCAGAAGAAACAGCAGAAAAAACTGTTAAAAAAGCGGCAGAAAAAGCAGTAACTGCGGATTATGAGGATAAGGCAGAGAAAGCAGAAGCCGGGGAAAAAGCAGAAAAGGTGAGGGAAGCAGAAATCATAGAAAAGCCAGAGAAAAAAGAAAACTTAGAGAAAAGCGGGCTGGTGGAGGCAGCAGAATTGAAAAGTTCCGCGCCAGATAATGAGGAAAAAACTCATAAATCATCAGAAGACAAAATACAGAAAGCAAGCGATGAGGAAAACACTCACAAATCCAGATGCGGTGTTTTCCTTGCAGAATGCATAAAGGCAATGTGGACCCGTCTGCAAGCCTTCTTTCAAAAACTTAAGTTTTCTTTTCAGGGGTTTTGTGATAAGCTAAAAGATATAAAAGCCTTTGCAGATAAAAAAAAGGAATGGCTGGAAGATGAAGAGAACCAGGAATCTTTCAGACTTCTTTTCAAACAGTTAAAAAAGCTGCTTGCTCATGTGTGGCCAGGCAGAGGAAAAGGCACAGTTACTTTCGGTCTGGAGGATCCTTATTATACAGGTCAGATCCTGGCAGGTGCAAGTCTTCTCTACCCATTCTTTTATAAAAGACTTACATTGCAGCCAGTATTTGATGAAAAGTGCCTGGAAGCAGAGCTTGATTACAGAGGACGGGTGCGGGTTTCCTATTTATTATGGTTGTTCTGGGGAATATACCATCATAAACATACATGGAAAATGCTGCGGGGCTTGTTAGGCCGGGATAATAGTTCAGATGAATAAGGGGTATATTATGGCAGAGAATCATTTTACATCTACAATTGAATCATTATTTAAAGGAATGGATCAGTTTGTTACTACTAAAACGGTAGTAGGTGAGCCGGTCCAGACAGGAGATACCATTATTATACCGCTGATCGATGTGACCTGCGGTATGGCAGCAGGAGCTTTTGCAGAAGGTTCTAAACAGAAAGACAAGGGCTGCGGTGGAATGAGTGCGAAAATGAGTCCCAGCGCTGTTCTCATTATCCAGAATGGTGTTACTAAACTGATCAATGTGAAAAACCAGGATGCAGTGACAAAGGTCATTGATATGGCTCCGGATCTTATTAACCGCTTTTTAGGCGGCAAACCGCCAGTATCAGAAGAGACAGCAGCCATTGCAAAAGAAACAGCTGCTTCTTATGCAAAGAGTCCAAAAGAAAACGAAAAACATTCGTGATCCGCTCATTTTTCTTCAAAAAATGGTATTATCTTATAAAAAAGAATCAGACAGCTCCCTTGCAGCATATTATAAATATGGAAGGGAGCTGTTTTTTCTATGAAAAGAGTCTGGGGACTGATGCTTTTTTGCTTTGGGCTTGGAATGGCAGTGCTTTTCTTTGTTCCGGAGACTATATTTACGTTTTTCTTTGTGATCGGATGTCTTATCCTTGGATATAATCTGTTCTGCTGTTAATAAAGAAAGTGTTATAATACAAAAAATCCCGACAGTCTAAACTGCCGGGATTTTTTATGTTCTGTTTGAAATTAAGCTCTTTCTACAAGGCCAGAACGTAAGCAGGAAGTACATACGTACATTCTCTGGGTTCCGCCGTTTACTTTAACTTTAACAGATTTTACGTTTGCTTTCCACATTTTGTTGGACCTTCTATGGGAATGGCTCACTTTGATACCGAAATGAGCTGCCTTTTCACAGATTGCACACTTAGCCATACTATTGCACCTCCTTAAACGTTACTTGGATTTTATAGTAGAAAAAATCCACAACAATGGTATAATACCAGAAACCCGGAAAATTTGCAAGCGAAAAAATAAAAATTTATTTCTTTTTTTAGTGAAATAGTGTATACTGTCACTAGAAAAAGATAGGAGGCGCGTATATGAAGGGAAGAATCAGCAATAAAATGGGCGAGATTCAGATCAACCCAGATGTGATCGCTTTATATGCAGGAACCATTGCAGTGGAGTGTTTCGGTATTGTCGGAATGGCAGCTGTAAGCATGAAGGACGGACTTGTAAAGCTTTTAAAGCGGGAAAGCCTGACACACGGCATTAATGTAGAAATTAAAGAAAATAAAATATCTATTGATTTTCATGTGATCGTATCCTATGGGGTCAGCATATCAGCAGTATCTGACAATTTAATTGAAAGCGTGAAATACAGAGTAGAAGAATTCACCGGCATGGAGGTAGAAAAGATCAATATCTTCGTGGAAGGTGTCAGAGTGATTGATTAGGAGGAAGTTACCCGTGGGTGTAAGTACAATTAATGCCAAAATGGTAAAGAATGCCTTTCTGGCAGGAGCAAAAGGTCTTTCTGATAAGAAAGAATGGATCAATGAGTTAAATGTATTTCCGGTTCCAGATGGAGATACAGGAACGAATATGACCCTTACCATTATGGCTGCAGCAAAAGAAGTGGCAGCACTTAATGATCCTTCTATGGAGCAGTTAGCCAAAGCCATTTCTTCCGGCTCTTTAAGAGGCGCCAGAGGAAACTCAGGCGTTATCTTATCCCAGCTTTTAAGAGGATTTACAAAAGAGATCAAAACCGTAGATGAGATCGATACCACTACACTGGCAAATGCCATGGTCCGAGGCACAGAAACTGCATACAAGGCAGTTATGAAGCCAAAAGAGGGAACGATCCTGACTGTTGCAAAGGGAATGGCAGATAAGGCTCTGGAGATGGCAGCAGAGACAGATGATATCGAAACTTTTGCCCAGGCAGTGATAAAAGAAGGCGACAGGGTTTTAAACCTTACACCTGAGATGCTCCCGGTATTAAAGCAGGCAGGTGTAGTAGATTCCGGCGGTCAGGGCCTGATGCAGGTGATCAAAGGCGCTTTTGACGGTCTTACCGGAAATGTAACTGATTTTACATTAGACGGAGCAGAAGCTCCTGCAAATGGGGCAGCTGAAAAAACAGTACAGACAGGAAACGGGGCAGCAAGGACCGATATTGATACCGCTGATATTAAATTTGGATACTGCACCGAGTTTATTATTAAATTAGAAAAGAAATATACAGACGAAGATGAGGAAGAGCTGAAAAAATACTTAGGCTCTATCGGTGACTCTTTAGTGGTGGTTTCTGACGATGAGATCGTTAAGATCCATGTGCACACTAATCATCCGGGACTTGCCTTTGAAAAGGGACTGACTTATGGTTCTTTATCCCGTATGAAGGTCGACAATATGCGTGAAGAACATGAGGAGCGGGTGATCCAGGATTCCGAACGTCTTGCAAAAGAACAGGCCCAAGCTGATACTGTAAAGCAGGAAGAAAAAGAAGAACCTGAAGAACGCAGGGAATACGGTTTTATCGCAGTATCCTGTGGTGATGGTTTAAGCGAGATCTTTAAGGGTATTGGCGCTGATTATCTTATTGAAGGCGGTCAGACCATGAACCCAAGTACAGAGGATATGTTAAATGCTATTGCACATGTAAATGCAGATCATATCTTTATCCTTCCTAATAATAAGAACATTATCCTGGCTGCAAACCAGGCAAGGGACTTAACTGAGGACAAGGAGATCATTGTTGTCCCGTCAAAGACTGTTCCCCAGGGAATCACTGCTTTAGTAAACTTTATGCCGGATCTTACTTCCAAAGAGAATCTGGAAAATATGACAGCTGAGATGGAACGGGTAAAGACAGCCCAGATCACCTATGCAGTACGTACCACAAACATTGACGGTATGGAGATTGAAAAAGGTGACATCATGGCTATTGGCGATAAAGGCATGCTGGCAGTAGAACATTCCCCGGAAGAAGCAGCAAAGGCCGCTTTAAAGGCAATGTTAGATGAAGACAGTGAACTTGTGACGATTTATTATGGTTGTGATGTAAAAGAGGAGGATGCTGAGAAACTGAAAGAAGAAGCAGAAAAAGAATTCCCGGATAAGGAATTAGAGCTTCAGTATGGTGGACAGCCGATCTACTATTACATGATCTCTGCTGAGTAACATGATCAGTCTGTAAGATCCGCAACTTAATGAGTCTGGCAATAAAAAGGAGAACAAGATTATGAATGATGATTTCAGAATGGAACAGAGTTATGGTGAACAGGCTTATGGTGAAAGCCTTGGCAGATACACTGCAAAAACCTTTGGATGGATGTTTATAGGGCTTCTGATCACCTTTGGCGTAGCAATAGGAATGTATATGACAAATGGTCTGTACTATGTAAGTCAGGTGCCTGGATGGTATTATATCTTATTTATTGCAGAGATCGGTATTGTTATATACCTGTCTGCACGGATCGATCAGATGACAGTTGGAACAGCAAGAGCTATGTTTTTCCTGTATGCAGCTGTAAATGGTATTGTATTCAGCATGTATTTCCTGATCTTCAATGTATTATCCTTATGGATGGCATTTGCTATTACTGCAGCATTTTTCGGTATTATGGCACTGATCGGATACTTTGGAAATATCAATTTTTCTGCGCTGCGTCCGTTTATGATGGCCGGACTGATCTTCTTAGCAGGATTCTGGCTGTTAGCGATGTTCATTGATCTGTCTGCTTATGAGACAGTTGTATGCGCTATTGGTATTTTCATTTTCCTGATCGTTACTGCTTATGATGCAAAGAAGATCCAGGCATTTTACAGCTATTATGGGAATGTGCCTGAGATGGCAGCAAAATCTTCTATTTTTGCAGCATTACAGCTTTATCTTGATTTTATTAATCTGTTTGTTTATCTTCTTCGTTTTGTAGGAAGAAAGAAATAAAAATAAATTAAGTTAGGGGAGAAAAATATGTTAATAGGAGCGCTTGAAGCAGGCGGCACAAAAATGGTCTGCGCACTGGGAAAAGAAGACGGAACCATCATGGAACAGATTTCTATTCCGACCACCACACCGGAGGAGACGATACCGAAGATCACAGCATACTTCAAAGATAAGGGGATTGAAGCGCTGGGCATTGGTGCATTTGGACCTGTGGGAGTAGATCAGAAGGCAGATAATTACGGTTATATCCTGGAAACACCAAAGCTGGCATGGAGAAATAAGGATCTCCTTGGCGGCCTTAAAAAAGAATTGAATGTTCCCATGGGGATTGATACCGATGTAAATGGTTCCTGTCTGGGAGAAGTGACTTACGGCTGTGCTAAGGGACTGGACAGTGTGATCTACATTACCATTGGAACCGGCGTTGGTGTAGGTGTATGGGTAAATGGTGGTCTTCTTCATGGTATGCTCCACCCGGAAGGAGGACATATCCTGTTAAACCGCCATCCGGAAGATAAGAATGGCTGTATCTGCCCAAGTCATCCGAATTGTTTTGAAGGTTTTGCAAGCGGTCCTTCTATTGAGGCAAGATGGGGAAAGAAAGCCATTGAATTAAAAAATGATGAGAAAGTCTGGGAGATTGAAAGCTATTATATTGCACAAGCACTTACAGATTATATTATGATCCTTTCTCCGCAGAAGATCATTTTAGGCGGTGGCGTTATGCATCAGGAGCAGCTGTTCCCACTGATCCGTGAGAAAGTAAAAGATATGGTAGCTGGCTATATCAACACCAAAGAATTACAGGATATTGATAATTACATTGTTCCTGCAAGTCTTCATGACGATCAGGGCATCATGGGCGCAATTAAATTAGGTTTAAATGCTCTGGAACAGGCAAAGAAATGAGCAGCAGTGAACCTATAAGTTCCCTTAAAGGGATCGGAGAGAAAACCGGAAAATTATTTGAAAAGCTGGGGGTCATCACAATTGATGACCTTCTTTCCTATTATCCAAGAGCTTACGACACTTATGAAACAGCGGTGCCTGTAGGCCAGTTAAAAGAACAGATGGTCATGAGTGTGGCAGCCGCCCTTCCAAAGCCGCCGGACCTTCTGCGTACAGGAAAGATCCAGATGGTATCGGCTTATGTCCGGGATATGACTGGCACTTTGCAATTAGCCTGGTATAACATGCCTTATATGCGGGCCAACATTAAAAGCGGCCAGATGTATGTATTCCGGGGAAAAGTGGTACGAAAACGAGGCCGGCTGATGATGGAACAGCCGGAGGTATTTACAGAAGAGGCGTATGCCAATGTGGTCGATGCCATGCAGCCGGTGTATGGACAGACAAGAGGACTTAGCAATAAGACCATTGTAAAAGCAGAAAAACAGGCATTGGAAAACAGGCAGATGAAGAGGGAGTATATGCCTGCTTTTTTACGCAGAAAATATGAACTTGCAGAGATCAATTATGCCTTAGAACATATTCATTTTCCAAGAGACCAGAAAGAACTTTTATTTGCCAGAAAACGCCTTGTATTTGACGAGTTTTTTATGTTCCTGGTAGGAGTACGCCGGTTAAAGGAAAGCAGGGAAGGAAAGAAAACAGAGTTTGTGATCTGCCCGGGGGAAGAGACCAGACACTTAAAGGAGTCGCTGCCCTATGCACTTACCTCTGCCCAGGAGCGTACCTTACAGGAGGTATTTTCAGATCTGGAAAAAGGCTGTGTGATGAACCGGCTGGTTCAGGGTGATGTTGGTTCCGGTAAGACGGTCATTGCTATTCTGGCGCTCCTTGCAGCTGCAGAGAATGGATACCAGGGCGCTCTTATGGTGCCTACGGAAGTACTGGCAAGACAGCATTTTGAGTCCATTACGAAGATGTTTGAAAACTGCGGCATTGATAAAAAAGTGGTTCTGATCACAGGATCCATGACAGCCAGAGAAAAACGTATTGCTTATGAAAAAACAGCTTCCCATGAGGCAGATATTATTATCGGTACACATGCGCTGATCCAGGAAAAGGTGATCTACGATAAGCTGGCACTGGTGATCACTGATGAACAGCACCGGTTTGGTGTTGGGCAGAGGGAACTTTTAAGTGAAAAAGGGGAAACTCCTCATGTATTGGTTATGAGTGCAACTCCTATCCCGCGTACACTGGCTATTATTTTATATGGGGATCTGGATATTTCAGTGATCGATGAGCTTCCTACAGGCCGTCAGGTGATTAAAAACTGCGTAGTAGATACCAGTTACCGTTCCAAAGCTTATGCTTTTATAGAGAAACAGGTGGAAGCAGGCCGCCAGGCGTATGTGATCTGTCCTATGGTAGAAGCCAGTGAGATGATCGAGGGGGAAAATGTTCTGGATTATTCAAAGACACTGCGAAATGCACTGCCGGAGACCATTAACGTAGAGTATCTTCATGGAAAAATGAAGGCAAAGGAGAAAAACAAGATCATGGAACGGTTTGCGGCCGGTGAGATCCAGATCCTTGTATCAACTACGGTTATCGAGGTTGGAGTAAATGTGCCAAACGCTACGGTAATGATGATCGAAAATGCAGAACGCTTTGGTCTGGCACAGCTTCACCAGTTAAGAGGCCGTGTAGGACGAGGCAGCCACCAGTCTTATTGTATCATGGTCAATGGTTCCGGCGGAAAAGATACCATGGAACGGCTGGATATCTTAAACCGGTCCAATGACGGCTTTTATATTGCTTCTGAGGACTTAAAGCTTCGTGGCCCGGGAGATATTTTCGGTGTGCGCCAGAGCGGCGACCTGGAATTCCGTATTGGCGATGTATTTACAGATGCCAATCTGTTAAAGCAGGTTTCAGAAGAAGTCAATGAGATACTGGATGATGATCCGGAGCTGGAAAAAGAGGAACATCTGGAATTAAAGCGCCAGATAGATTTATATTTAGGTGAGCGGTATGAGAAGCTGAATCTGTAAAGATCATATATTTAGAAGAAAAATCGTTCGATTTACTGCTTGAAAAATCTGACGATTTTTTATGCTCAATGTAGAAGAATGAAAAATGAATAAAAATAAAAGAAAAAATGGAAAAGGAGAAGTGAAAGATGAAAAGAGAACCTGTTTGCGTATTAGGCGAAAGAGTGTGGAGAACTTATCTTGGGGGAAGAGAGATCGGAAAGCTCCATGGTGATGAAAAAGCAGAAGACAGCCATTTCCCGGAAGAATGGATGTATTCTGTAACAAGGGCTTTTAATGCTGGGCGGGAAGAGATTGTGGAAGGTCTTTGTAAAATTGCAGGGGGAGAATATGATGAAAAAACATTAAAAGAGTATATAGACTCTGATCCGGAAGAGATACTGGGAAAAAAGCATGTAGAGACCTGGGGTAATACACCTGGTGTTCTTATCAAAATGATCGACAGCAAAGAACGTCTTACAGTCCAGGTGCATCCGGACCGGGAAACAGCAAAACGACTTTTTGGAAGTCCTTTTGGAAAAACAGAATGCTGGCATATTTTAAATACAAGAGAAGACTGCGAGGAAAAGCCGTGTCTTTATCTGGGATTTAAAGAAGGAATCACCAGAAAAGAGTGGGAAAAATGCTTTTTTGAACAGGATTACGATCGGATGTTAGGACTGATGAACTGCCTGGAAGTAAAGCCGGGAGAAACTTATCTGGTAAAAGGAGGCGTTCCTCATGCCATTGGAGCAGGCTGCACTCTGATCGAGATCCAGGAGCCTACAGATTATACCATTCGTGTAGAAAAAGTGACACCGTCTGGTTATACCATTGACGATAGCATGTGCCACCAGGGGCTGGGATTTGAAAAAATGTTTGAGTGTTTTCATTATACAGGAGCAGGTGAAGCTGCTACGAGGGAAGATGCCTGCATTAAAGAGCAGTCTTTGGAAAATGGCGGACAGTGTCTGGTGGGATATGACAGTACGCCCTGTTTTCAAATGGAACAGCACACAGTTGAGATGGGAGAAACAAAGGAATTTGAGGAAGAGGAGGTATTTTCCTGTCTTTATGTTTTATCTGGTAAGGGAATTTTGAAAACAGAAACAAAAGAGTATCAGATTGAAAGAAATTCCCAGTTTTTTGTACCTGCAGGTAAAGAAAAATATTGCATAACAAACGTGGAAGATGAAAAGATAAAAATATTAAAAATGCATGGACCTAAGAGCGAATAGTCATATAAAAATAATAGAACTACAAAGAAAGATCACCCCGGACAGAAGTGATTCTGCCTGGGGTGATCTTTTCCTGACTTAAGGAGTTTTACTTACCTGCCATCTGGCGTTCCTGGTTCTCGATCATTTTTTTGACCATATAGCCACCAACAGAACCATTCTGTGCAGAGGTAAGGTTGCCGTTGTAGCCGTTGCTTAAAGGTACTCCCAGTTCGTTAGCTACCTCCATTTTAAAGCGGTCCATGGCTTCCTTTGCTTCAGGTACGTTTGTTTTGTTTGTGTTGTTAGACATAATAAAACGCCTCCTTAATTGAGAAAGAGCTCTTTTGTTTTTAAGAGCCTGTTGTTTGTTACGTTCTTAGTATGTGACCATCTTAAGATAATACACTAGAAGGTTCTGCGTAAATTGTTAAAAAATGCAAAATCCACAAAAAAACCTTGTATTAAGCAAATTTTCATATTATACTTGTTGGGAATGAAAACAGAGCAGAAGAATGATCTGAACTGCTCATACAGGAGCTTATAGTACATGAGAGTTATTGCAGGCAGCGCGAGAAGGCTGCTTTTAAAAACAATAGAAGGTATGGATACAAGACCTACCACAGACCGGATCAAGGAAACTTTATTTAATATGTTAAATACCCAGATCCCGGGCTGTACATTTTTGGATCTGTTTGCCGGAAGCGGAGCTATTGGTATCGAGGCTTTGAGCCGGGGTGCAAAACAGGCATTTTTTGTAGAGAGTAATCCGGAGGCAGTTTCCTGTATCCGGGAAAATTTAAGCCGCACCCATTTAGAAGAAGGTGCGCTGGTATTAAGCTGTGACGTGATTCCAGGACTGAAAAAATTAGAGGGAAGAAATCCGCGGTTTGATATTATCTTTATGGATCCGCCATATAACCACGAATTTGAAAACCGAGTTTTGGAATATCTTTCTCATTCACCTATGGTGACAGAAGATACCCTGATTATTATAGAAGCTTCCAAGGAGACTGATTTTTACTGGCTTTCTGATGCAGGCTTTCATATGATAAAAGAAAAAGTATACAAGACCAACAAACATATATTTGCTGGCAAGGGGGCATAAATGAGAGTCGCAGTCTATCCGGGCAGTTTCGATCCGGTTACATTAGGACATATTGACATTATCCAGCGTACTGCTAAGATGTTTGACAAAGTGGTCATCGGTGTTTTAAGAAACCGTTCCAAATCGCCATTATTCACAGCGGAAGAAAGAGTGGAGCTTTTAAAGCAGGTCACAGCTGATATTCCCAATGTAGAGGTACAGTCTTTTCAAGGGCTTCTGATCGACTTTGTCCGCCAGAACCATGCAAATGTGATCGTAAGAGGCTTAAGGGCGATCACTGATTTCGAGTATGAACTTCAGATGGCCCAGACCAACCGTGTGATCGCACCGGAGATCGATACTATATTTTTAACTACCAATCTGAAATATTCTTATCTTAGTTCCAGTATTGTAAAAGAAATCGCAGAATTTGACGGTGATATCGCAGAATTTTTACATCCTATGGTTGCAGAGCAGGTAAGAAAAAAACTGGATGAGATGAAAAAAGCATAATGTACTCTCGGAATCTTTTTGTACTTGATTTTGCGAGAAGATTTTTTGTCAGTTGCACCCAAATTTCTGAGGCGTACGCGGTGCGTACGTTGATGAAATTCGGGTACAACTGGCGGAAAATCGACCGCAAAGGCAAGTGCAGGAAAGACTCCGAGAGTACATCATAAACAAAAGGAGAACGATAAAATGAGCAGAATTGAACAGTTGATCGGTGAAATTGAAGAATACATAGACAGTTGCAAATTCCAGGCATTATCTAACAGCAAGATCATTGTAAATAAGGAAGAAATGGAAGAGCTGTTAGTAGAGCTTCGTATGCGTATCCCGGATGAGATCAAGAAATACCAGAAGATCATCAGCCAGCAGGAAACCATTTTAAGTGATGCACAGGCCCAGTCTGATTCTATGCTGGCAGATGCAAAGAAGCAGTCTGATTCTATGATCGCACAGGCAACAGAGCAGGCCAATACTATGGTAGAACAGGCAACAGAGCAGGCAAACACCATGGTAGCACAGGCAGATGCCCAGACTACAGAGATGGTCAACGACCATGAGATCATGCAGCGGGCATATGCACATGCGAATGAGGTAGTTGAGCAGGCAAATATCCAGGCTCAGGCAATCGTAGATGCAGCTGTTAATGATGCAAACAACATCCGTCAGGGTGCGATCCAGTATACGGATGATATGCTGCGCAGCCTTCAGAACATCATGGATCATACCATGGAAACTGCAAAGGGACGTTTTGATTCCTTTATGAGTTCCATGCAGTCCAGCTATGATATTGTGACAAACAACCGCAAGGAATTGTCTCCAGGTCTGGTAAAGCAGGAACCGGAAGCACAGGCAGCACCTCAGGAAGAGAAAAAGGAAGAAGCATAAAGCTTCCATAAAATAAGCAAGAATATGCAGGAAAGTAGACTGTGAAGGGCTTTCCAGAAGATATAATGCCGGATGGAAAGTCCGGCATTTTTTCTACCACTGTTCCTCATAAGGACACTCCGGGTCTGGAAAATACCGCTGATACCGCCAAAAGAAACACTTGCAGTGACTAAGAGAAGACCGGAAAGACCAGATGCATGTTCACAGATATTCCTGATGCCGGTCGTGATCTCTAAAAATCCCATAAGAGCCGGTTTAAAAAGGTCCGGACCAGGCAAAGGCAGCTTAAAAAGATATAACGACAGGATGGAAAACAGCATAATATAAAGTCCGATCTTTTCCATAGTTTCAAGGCAGCTCATAAGGTGGTCATCCAGTGAAAATGTTTTTGGCATTACTGTCAGGTTACTGACTGCTTTGCTGTTGTTTGTTGAAATCCAGATATTGTTTGTATTTTCTGCATTTTTCTGATAATAATGCCGGGCAAGGAAGAAAATGGGAAAAACAGGCAAATAAAGGGAGAGCAGAAAAATGGGCAGTGGAAAAGGTGCTGAAGCCGGGAACATTTTCTGGCTTTCCAGTGTTGTGTAGCCGGTAAGGAACATGGGACTTGGATGATTGCAGATTGCAAGGAGGCAGTTTGCTTCCGTTGCCGTGATCTGGCCGTTTTCTAAAAGATCCCGGTCCATTTTTGCCCCCATAGGATAACCGCATAATAACCCTGTGAGAAAAGCGAAACCTGCTGGTTCAGAAAAGTGGAAAAAAAATGACAGTAAAGGCGAAAATGGACGCATTGCAAGATGTACGGTGCCTAAAGAAGCAATGATACCGGTCCCGATCATAAAGGGCAATAAGGTGGGTAAAACTGTAAAAGCCCAGAGTAAAAGTCCGTTTCTGGCGCCTTCTAAAGAAGTGGCCGGAGAGAGCAGGAGCAGGATAAGGAAAAGTAAAGCCAGAAGGCTTAACAGGATCCGTTTCATATGTCCTCTTGAAAAAACAGGGTTTGTTTTAATATATGGCGTGGTCTTTTTGAAAATGACGGTGAACGTGTAAGGTACGTGGCAATTGATATGAGATTTTTATATAGAAGGAGCATGATATGACAGATGTAAAACAGCTGCCGGAAGAGTTTTTAAAGGAAATGGAGCAGCTTTTGGGAGATGAATATGAAGCATATATAAAAAGCTATGAAGAAGCGTGGAAACCGGGGCTGCGGGTAAACACTTTAAAGATTACGCCAGAGGAATTTAAAAATATGTCCCACCTGAATCTGATACCTGTAGATTGGACAGAAAAAGGCTTTTATTATGAGGATACAGAACGTCCAGCCAGACATCCATTTTATTATGCAGGCCTTTACTATCTTCAGGAACCAAGTGCAATGGCACCGGCGGCTGTCCTTCCTGTAGAATCGGGAGATAAGGTCCTTGATGTATGTGCGGCACCGGGAGGAAAAAGTACGGAGCTGGCAGCAAAATTACAGGGAAAAGGAATGCTGGTCTCCAATGATATCAGTTATTCCAGAGCAAGGGCCCTTCTTAAAAATCTGGAGCTGGCGGGAGCGGAAAATATCTGTGTATTAAGTGAAGAGCCGGCAAAGCTGGCAGCTGTATGGCCAGAGTTTTTTGATAAGATATTAATAGATGCCCCCTGTTCCGGGGAAGGAATGTTCCGAAGAGAAGAGGACATGGTAAAAGACTGGGTCAACAGGGGGCCGGATTACTACAGCCCCATCCAGCGGGAGATTTTAGAGCAGGCGGTGGTCATGTTAAAGCCAGGAGGAATGATGCTTTATTCTACATGTACCTTCTCAAAGAAGGAGGATGAGGAAAATGTGTCATTTATTTTAGAAAATCATCCGGACATGGAACTGGTTCCTATTGATAAAGAAAGGTTTAAGGGGCTTTCTGACGGCTTTGGCTATAAAGAGACAGGCCGCCTGTTCCCACACCGGATCCAGGGAGAAGGACATTTCCTGGCATTGTTCCATAAAAAGGGTGAGTATGAAAATAGTTCCGGCGAGGAAACCAGCCCAAAAACTGGCAGAAAGCTTTCTCACGGAGCAGATGATAAAGAGGCAAAAAAGCGGGCAAAAGAGGCCAAAAAACAGGAAGATCTGATGAAGTTTCTGAAAAACTGTAAAAAGGACTGGGACTTAGACCGCATTTATATCCGTGATGACCAGGTTTATTATCTGCCGGAAGGCTTAAGAACAGGACTTCCCCTGCGGTTTTTGCGTACGGGACTGCATTTAGGAGAGCTAAAGAAAGGCCGTTTTGAACCGGATCAGGCATTTGCAATGGCATTAAAAAAAGAGGAGTATCCGGTGCGCCTTGACCTGAAGGAAGAAGATGACCGGGTGATCCGATATTTAAAAGGAGAGACCATAAGCCTTGTAAATGAGGAAGGACCAGTTAAAGGCTGGTGTCTGGTTACAGTAGAAGGTTTTCCTTTAGGCTGGGCAAAAGGCAGTGGAATGACACTTAAGAATAAATATTATGCAGGATGGCGCTGGCAGTAAAATGCAGAATGGCGAGAGTGTAAAGCACGCAGCAATTCAGTATCAGAGGGGACAAAATACCTTTTTGTCCCAACATCATAGAATGGAAGAATGGTAAAATAAATGGCAGATAAAAAGAAAAAAGCTTCTAATTCCAGTATGCGCCTGGATAAGTTCCTGGTGGAAATGGGAAAGGGGACCCGAAGCCAGATCAAAGAGATGGCAAAAAAAGGGCGGATCCAGGTAAATGGAGCTGTATTAAAGGCAACGGATGAAAAAATAGACCCGGAAAAAGATGTAGTCGTACTGGATGGGCAGAGGGTTTCTTATGCCCAGACGGAATATTTTATGTTAAATAAACCGGCAGGTACTGTATCTGCCACAGAAGATGGAAAGTATCCTACAGTAGTAAGCCTGATCGGATCCGCTTTGCGAAAGGATCTGTTCCCGGTGGGACGGCTGGATTTGGATACAGAGGGACTTCTGCTTATTACCAATGACGGGGCAATGGCTCATGAGCTGTTGTCTCCAAAGAAACATGTGGATAAGATCTATCTGGCTTACATAGAGGGAACGCTTCCAAAGGATGCAAAAAAGCAGATGCAGGAAGGCCTTGTAATAGAAGAAGGTGTAAAGACACTTCCTGCAGAACTGGTGATATTAGACCCGCCGGAAGGCATGAAAGAGGGACTTACAGCAGTCTCTTTGCGGATCCATGAGGGAAAATTCCATCAGGTAAAACGTATGTTTGAAGTTTTAGGATGTAAAGTGGTATACTTAAAACGTGTGACTATGGGACCGCTGGTGCTGGATCCTTCCTTAAAGCCGGGAGAGTACCGGACTTTAAGAGAAGAAGAACTGAAAGAGTTGGAACGAAAGATAAATGAAAAAGACAGAACGCATATTTTGGACGGTGTTTCTGCTGTGCTTTTTGATCTTGATGGTACTCTGGTAGACTCTATGTGGATGTGGGAAGCGATCGATATTGAATATTTAGGCCGTTTTGGTTATGATTGCCCTGCAGATCTGCAAAAGGCTATTGAAGGAATGAGTTTTTCTGAGACAGCTGAGTATTTTAAAGAACGTTTCAAATTGCCGGATTCTATTGAGGAGATCAAAGAGGCGTGGATCGGGATGTCTCTGGGAAAGTACCAGAAGGAAGTGCCTGTAAAGCCTGGGGTAAGGGAATTTCTGGAAGAAATTGCCATAAGAGGTATTAAGGCGGGCATTGCCACCAGCAACGGAAGAGAAATGGTAGATGCTGTATTAAAGTCTTTAGGTCTGGAACAATATTTCCAGGTGGTAGCAACTGCCTGTGAGGTGGCAGCGGGAAAGCCTGCTCCGGACATTTATCTGGAAGTAGCAAGACGTCTGGGAGCGAAGCCTGAAAACTGCCTGGTGTTTGAAGATGTGCCTGCAGGCATCATGGCAGGAAAAAATGCAGGAATGAAGGTCATTGCAGTGGAAGATGATTTTTCAGAAACAATGAAAGAGGAAAAGGAGCAGCTGGCTGACCGGCTGATCCATGATTTTTACGAGGTTTTATAAATGATACATGATTATTTGCCTATCAATAAAGAGGATATGAAAAAAAGAGGCTGGGAACAGTGCGATTTTGTTTATGTTTCCGGAGATGCCTATGTAGATCATCCTTCTTTTGGAACAGCCATTATTTCAAGGCTGCTGGAAGCACATGGCTATAAGGTTGGCATCATTGCCCAGCCGGACTGGAAAGATAATAAAAGTATCCAGATCTTAGGGCGGCCAAGACTGGGATTTTTAGTGTCTGCGGGAAATATGGATTCCATGGTGAACCATTATTCTGTATCCAAAAAGCGCAGAAAAGAGGACTCCTATACTCCGGGGGGAGTTATGGGAAAGAGACCGGATTATGCAGTGGTAGTTTACTGCAATCTGATCCGGTCTGTCTATAAGGATGTTCCTATTATCGCAGGCGGCATTGAAGCCAGCCTTCGCCGCCTGGCTCATTATGATTACTGGTCTAATAAAATGAAGCGGTCTATTTTGCTGGATGCCCAGGCAGACATTATTTCCTATGGAATGGGAGAACATTCTATTGTGGAACTGGCAGATGCTTTAGACAGCGGATTGGATATTAAAGATATTACCTTTATTGACGGTACTGTCTATAAGACAAAGAACCTGGAATCAGTTTATGATTATAAGCTGCTGCCGGACTATACAGAGCTTCTGGAGGACAAGAAAAGGTATGCGGAAAGCTTTTTTGTGCAGTACAGCAATACGGACCCATTTTCCGGAAAACGTCTGGTAGAGCCATATGAAGGCAAGTTCTATGTAGTACAGAATCCGCCTGCAAAGCCGTTAACACAGGAAGAAATGGATGATGTGTATGATCTGCCTTATATGCGAAGCTATCATCCCTCTTATGAGGCTGCCGGGGGTGTTCCTGCGATCCGTGAGATAAAATTCAGCCTTATTAGCAACAGGGGCTGCTTTGGTGGCTGCAGCTTCTGCGCGCTGACCTTCCATCAGGGAAGGATCATCCAGGCGCGAAGCCATGAGTCTCTGATAGACGAGGCAAAGCTTCTTACCCAGGAGCCTGACTTTAAGGGATATATCCATGATGTTGGGGGGCCTACTGCTAATTTCCGTTTCCCGGCCTGTGAAAAGCAGCTGACAAAGGGGGCGTGCCCCAATAAGCAGTGCCTGTTCCCGGAACCATGTAAGAACTTGCGGGCGGACCACAGCGATTATATTTCCTTACTTAGAAAGCTGCGGGCGATCCCAAAGGTAAAGAAGGTATTTATCCGCTCCGGTATCCGTTTTGACTATTTGTTAAAGGATCCGGGAAAGAAGTTTTTGCGGGAACTGTGTGAGTACCATGTAAGCGGCCAACTGAAAGTTGCGCCAGAGCATGTGGCAGATAAAGTGCTTATGCGCATGGGCAAGCCGAAAAACAGTGTTTACAGAGAGTTTGTAAAAGAATATAAGCAGATGAATGAGAAGCTGGGAAAAGACCAGTATCTGGTGCCTTATCTTATGTCCTCCCATCCAGGTTCCTCTATGAAAGAGGCAGTGGAGCTGGCGGAGTATTTAAGGGATCTGGGCTATATGCCGGAGCAGGTGCAGGACTTTTATCCAACACCGTCTACCATCTCTACCTGCATGTATTATACAGGTTATGACTGCCGGACCATGGAAAAGGTGTATGTGCCTATTAATCCTCATGAAAAGGCTATGCAGAGAGCACTGATCCAGTACAGAAATCCGAAGAATTATGATCTGGTGGCAGAGGCTCTTAAGATCGCAGGCAGGACGGATCTCATCGGTTTTGAAAAGAAGTGCCTCATCAGGCCAAGAAATTTTGATAAGAGTGTCCGTGATGAGAAAGGATTCCATGGACATGGGGCAGGTTCTGGCAGCAGAAGCACCGGATCCAGAAATGAAAAGGGCAGAAATGCAAATGGAAAAAGTGCAGGGGGAAGAAATGCAGGTCCAGGCAGCAGAAACATGGAAAAAAGCCCAGGCAGCAAAATGAACACAGCAGGATCTGCAGGAAAGAAAAAAGGCATCCGGAACGTTCATAAAAAGAAAGGAAACTGACAATGAAAATAGCCGTTATAACAGGAGCTTCCTCTGGAATGGGTCAGGAAAGTGCCATTGGTTTGTGGGAACAGTTTTCAGGGTTGGATGAGATCTGGGCAGTAGGAAGAAGAAAAGACCGTCTTGAAAAGCTGGAAGAAAAAGTGAATATCCCGGTACGTAAGTTTGCACTGGATCTGAGTCAGGAAAAAGACAGGGAGCTCTTAAAAGAGGAACTGGTCCGTTTAAAGCCACAGGTAAAATTTCTTGTAAATGCTGCTGGTTTTGGAAAGATCGGCAATGTATGTGATCTTCCTGAAAAAGACCAGACAGGAATGGTACAGGTAAATTGTACGGCCCTGACTGCTGTTACCACCATGGTCCTTCCTTTTATGCCGCAAAACAGCCGTATCCTGCAGTTTGCCTCCAGCGCAGCCTTTTTGCCTCAGCCTGGCTTTGCAGTATATGCAGCATCAAAGGCCTATGTGTTAAGCTACAGCCGGGCGTTAAACAGGGAATTAAAAAGCAGAAAGATATTTGTGACGGCTGTCTGTCCGGGACCGGTGCGCACGGAATTTTTCGATATTGCACAGACAACGGGTGAAATTCCACTGTATAAGAAACTGGTCATGGCTGATCCGGGAAAGGTTGTGGCAAAAGCAATACGGGACAGTATTGCAGGGAGAGAGGTTTCCGTGTATGGGATATGGA
This sequence comes from Lachnospiraceae bacterium, assembly GCA_025758065.1. Taxonomy (NCBI): domain Bacteria; kingdom Bacillati; phylum Bacillota; class Clostridia; order Lachnospirales; family Lachnospiraceae; species Lachnospiraceae bacterium. The sequence goes on along the minus strand of CP107199.1, from coordinate 3,345,334 downwards.
TGAAGGTATTCTGGGTTCTTGCGAAAGTCTTTCCTCACAGCCTGATCCTGGATATTATGGAAAAGATCGAGTATGCACCGGGAAAGGAACGTTGGTAAAATGCAGAAACTGAAAGTAACTTCCAATGAAGCAGGACAAAGACTTGACAAGCTGCTGGCAAAATATTTAAGCCAGGCGGGAAAAGGCTTTCTCTATAAAATGATGCGCAAGAAAAATATTACCTTAAATGGAAAGAAATGTGATGGTTCGGAGCGTGTACAAGAGGGAGATGAAATAAGCCTGTTTATGGCAGATGAGACCATAGAGAAGTTTTCAACGCCTCTGCCGCAGTTAGAAGCGTTAGGAAAAGAACATGCCGGGAACCTGGAAAAATCTGGAAAAGCCGGAAAAAACGGGGAAAATGGCAGCAGGAAGAAAAAGCAGGAGTTATCCATTATATATGAAGATAAGAATGTCATTATCGTGAACAAACCTTCCGGCATGCTTTCCCAGAAAGCCAAAGAAGGGGATGTTTCCTTAAATGAGCATATTTTAAATTATCTTATTGATTCCGGTCATCTGCCGGTAAGCCAGCTGCGTACTTTTAAGCCTTCTATCTGCAACCGTCTGGATCGCAATACCAGCGGTCTGGTTGTAGCAGGAACTTCCCTGCAGGGGCTTCAGATCATGAATGCAGTTTTAAAGGACCGGAGTATCCATAAATATTATCAGTGCGTTGTGAAGGGAAAGATCCATAAGCCTCAGATGATCGCCGGTTTTTTAAAGAAGGATGAAGCGAAAAATACAGTGCAGATTTATCCGCTGGAAGTGGAAGGAAGCGTTCCTATTATGACAGAATATGTGCCTGTAAAGAGCAGCGATACAGCAACACTTTTAAAGGTCACACTGATCACCGGACGCAGCCATCAGATCCGTGCACATCTGGCTTCTATCGGACATCCTATTTTAGGGGATTTTAAGTATGGAGACCCAAAGGTGAACGAGCAGATCCAGAAGAAATACAAGGTACGTTCCCAATTGCTCCATTCCTGGAAACTGGTGATGCCGGGAAAAATGGCGCAGCCTTTAGATTATCTGGCTGGAAAAGAGTTTATTGCCCCTTTGCCGGCGGCCTTTAAGAAGGTGTTGCAGGGAGAAGGCCTGGATGCGGATTCTTGACAGAAAAGTAGCTTTGGGGTATGCTTATACAATAAGTAGTAGAATTGCGGGAGTGCAAAGCACGTAGCAATTCGGTATCAGAGGGGTCAAAATACCTTTTGATCCCAACATCATAAGTATGGATAGAATTAAATAACTATATAACGAGAGGATAAGATACAATGGGAAAAATCATATTAACCGGCGACCGCCCAACAGGACGCCTTCATGTAGGACATTATGTAGGCTCTTTAAAGAGAAGAGTAGAACTTCAAAATTCCGGTGAGTTTGATGAAATTTATATTATGATCGCAGATGCGCAGGCTCTTACAGATAACGCAGATAACCCTGAAAAAGTACGTCAGAATATCATCGAGGTAGCTTTAGATTATCTGGCATGTGGTCTGGATCCTGCAAAATCTACTTTATTTATCCAGTCCCAGGTACCGGAACTTTGCGAAATGACCTTCTATTATATGGATCTGGTAACTGTATCCAGATTACAGCGTAATCCTACTGTAAAATCTGAGATCCAGATGCGTAATTTTGAAACCAGTATTCCAGTTGGTTTCTTTACCTATCCTATCAGCCAGGCAGCTGATATCACAGCTTTTAAGGCGACCACAGTTCCGGTTGGCGAGGATCAGGCTCCAATGATCGAGCAGACCCGTGAGATCGTTCACAAGTTCAATACTGTATATGGCGGCAATCTGGTAGAGCCGGATATCCTGCTTCCGGATAATAAGGCATGCCTGCGTCTGCCAGGTATCGACGGAAAGGCAAAGATGAGTAAATCCTTAGGAAACTGCATCTATCTGTCTGATTCTGAAGAAGAGGTCAAGAAGAAGATCATGTCCATGTTTACTGATCCGAACCATCTGCGTGTTCAGGATCCGGGACAGGTTGAAGGAAATCCTGTATTTATTTATCTGGATGCATTCTGCCGTGATGAGCATTTTGAAAAATATCTGCCAGATTACAAGAATTTAGATGAATTAAAGGCTCATTATACAAGAGGCGGACTTGGCGATGTTAAGGTGAAGAAGTTCTTAAACAACGTGATCCAGGATGAACTGCGCCCTATCAGGGAGCGCAGAAAAGAGATCGCAAAGGATATCCCGGCTGTATACAAGATCCTGGAAGAAGGAAGCATCAAGGCAGAAAAGAAAGCAGCACAGACTCTTGCAGAAATGAAGCGTGCTATGAAGATCAACTATTTTGAAGATAAAGAGCTGATCGCAGAGCAGGCAGCAAGATTTTCAAGTGAGGCAGATGCGTAAAAAGCAACTGTAAAAAAATCGTCCGGACAGATCAGATCCGGGCGATTTTTTGTTTTACATCATTTACATAACAACTAATTCATATTTTCTGGAACCAAGTCCGATCTTTTCTGCATGGTCTAAGCAGCTTCTCCACTCAGATTCTGGTGTGGAATTGCAGAAATGGTCGTGGTGGTCTATGAAGCCTTTCTTTGCCATGTTCTTTGCCAGCTGGCTTCCAGGCATTGGGGCAGCTTTAAGACAGGCATCTACACAGGCCTGGTCCAGTGCCAGTGGATCAAAGGAAGCGAACATTCCAATATTTGGAAGGATCGGCACGTCGTTTTCACCGTGGCAGTCACAGTTAGGAGATACATCTACTATCAGGGAAATATGGAAGTTTGGACGTCCATCTACCACGGCCTTGGTATATTCAGCCATACGGCAGTTTAACAGCTCGTTTGCAGTGTCATTGTCAAAGGCAATGGCATCGAAGTTGCAGGCACCCAGGCAGCGGCCGCAGCCTACGCAGTGTTCCTGATCCACATGCATTTTTCTGGCAGCTTCATCAAAGACCAGACCACTGTTGGCACATTCTTTCTGACATTTGCGGCAGCCTTTACATAAATCCTGTTCAATGTGTGGTTTGCCGCTGCTGTGCTGGTCTTTTTTTCCTGCCCTGGATCCACAGCCCATACCGATATTTTTTATGGTTCCGCCGAAGCCGGTCATTTCATGGCCTTTAAAATGGGTCAGGCTGATAAATACATCGGCATCCATAATAGCACGGCCGATCTTGGCTTCTTTTACATATTCCCCGCCTTCTACCGGCACATCTACATCATCTGTACCTTTCAGGCCATCGCCAATAAGGATGGGACATCCTACAGTCAGCGGTGTAAATCCATTTTCCCATGCACATTCCAGATGCTCTAAAGCGTTTTTGCGGCTTCCCGGATACATGGTGTTGCAGTCAGTAAGAAATGGCTTTCCACCCAGTTCTTTTACTACATCTGCAACTGCTTTTGCGTAGTTAGGACGAAGATAACTAATATTTCCCAGTTCTCCAAAATGCATCTTAATGGCAACAAATTTGCCGTCCATATTCAGTTTTTCAATACCAGCTTTTTTGATCAGCTTTTTTAATTTGGTTGGAAGTCCGTCACCAAAGGCAATTGTGTGAAAATCAGTGAAATAAACTTTTGATGGTTCCATATAATACCTCGCTTTTGTGTGAAATTTTTCTATAGTATAATGCAAAAAATGAAGAATGGCAAATACAGAATTAATTTGGTATACTGATGATACCAGGGTCAAAAGGTCATAAATCCGATGCAAGCTTGCTTGAAGGAGGATTTTTGAACTTGGGACCCGACAAAAACATGAGTAAGAAGCCAAAAACAAAGGGGATGCGGCGGCAGACATTTGTTTTACGGAAAGGACAGCATAAAAATGGGAACATGGAAAACAAGAGGCCTTCGTGGATCTACCTTAGAAGATTTGATCAATCATACAAATGAAAGCTACAGGGAAAAAAAGCTGGCTTTGATCCAGAAAATCCCTACCCCCATTACCCCCATTGAAATAGATAAGAGCAGCCGTCATATTACACTGGCTTATTTTGAACAGAAAAGTACAGTAGACTATATTGGGGCAGTGCAGGGAATCCCGGTGTGTTTTGATGCAAAGGAATGTGCGGTAAAAACATTTCCTCTGCAAAATATCCATCCACACCAGATTAAGTTCATGGAAGAATTTGAACAGCAGGGGGGTATATCTTTTATTATTGTACATTATACAGCCATGGATGAAATGTATTATGTACCCTTTGCAGATGTAAAAAAATTCTGGGACCGCATGGAAGCAGGCGGGCGAAAGAGTTTTACTTATGATGAAATTGACAAAAACTGGAAAATACGTTCCCACAGGGATATGTATGTTCACTATCTGGAGCCTTTATCCATTGATCTAAGCCAGAGGGAAAATAAGCAGGAGTTATGAAGATCCAGAAATACGTAGTTATGAAAAATCCAGAAATACGTTGACAAGAAAAATAAGAACCTTTATAATAAGAACCACGTTAATGAATTACCACTCTACCATGATAAAGCAATAAGGGACAAAAAAAGAGCCATTTACACCGGCGGAAGATAAGGGAGATGTGCCATGACAAAGAAAAACAAGCTGATCCATACTCCGGAAGGAGTCAGGGACATTTACAACGGAGAATGCCGCAGAAAGCTGGCAGTCCAGGAGAAGATCCTCCATACATTATATCTGTACGGTTATGAGCATATCCAGACCCCAAGTTTTGAATATGCGGATATTTTTAATGAAGACCGTGGAAGTGTAGGCGCCCAGGAAATGTTCAAATTTTTCGACCGGGACAATAACATGCTGGTACTCAGGCCGGATATGACCCCGGCAGTGGCCAGATGCGTGGCAAAATATTTTATGGATGATGACATGCCTCTGCGCCTGTGTTACTTAGAGCGCACTTTTAAGAACAACACCAGTTATCAAGGTTACTTAAAAGAAAGGGCTGAGTCTGGTGCAGAGCTGATCGGTGATGACTCACCAGATGCTGATGCAGAGATGATCGCTATGGTCATTGACTGCTTAAAGACGGCAGGTTTAAAAGAATTCCAGGTAGAATTAGGAGAGGTTGCATTTTACAGAAGCCTGTTGCTGCAGTCCGGACTGGATGAAGATGCACAGGCACGGTTAAATGACCTGATCGAGAATAAAAACCGTTTTGGTGTGGAAGAGTTCTTAAAGAACCAGAATATGGAAGAAAGCTTAAAAGAAGCCTTTTTAAAGCTTCCGGAGCTGTTTGGCGGTATTAGCCAGATTAAAAAGGCAAAAACATTAACTCACAATCCACAGGCGTTAGCAGCTATTGAGAGGCTGGAACGGGTACATACTTTGCTGGAAGAGTACCACATGGCAGATTATGTATCCTATGACCTGGGAATGTTAAGCCGTTACCAGTATTATACAGGCATCATTTTTAAGGCGTATACTTACGGGACCGGCGATTATATTGTTACAGGCGGCCGTTACAATAAGCTGTTAGTACAGTTTGGAAAAGATACCCCGGCAGTTGGTTTTGCCATTGTGGTAGACCAGCTTATGGCAGCTTTATCCAGACAGCAGATCCATATTCCGGTGCAGTTAGTGAATACAGTGATCCTTTATGAGCCATCAGCCAGACAAAGTGCTGTGCGTTTAAGCCGATTCTTCCGTTCCGAAGGCACTCCGGTGCAGGCCATGGTCATGGAGGAAGGAAAGAGCCTGGAAGACTACAAGGAAATGGCAAAGAAAAGAGGTCTTCGTACTATCCTCTGCCTGAAGGATGCAGGGAATACAGTAACTGCCTTTGATATGCTCACAGGAAATGTAGATGAAACTCCTGTATCTGCATACGGAGTCAGGGGGATCTTATAGGATACCCGGAAAACATATGGATATAAAGGAGGAGATTATGAGATATCTTACCATAGCATTAGCCAAGGGCCGTCTGGCTTTAAAGGCAATGGATATGTTTGAGCAGATCGGCATTTCCTGTGAGGAGATGAAGGACAAAAACTCCAGAAAGCTGATCTTTGTAAATGAAGACCTGGGCATCCGTTTCTTTTTAGCCAAGGCAAATGACGTTCCTACTTATGTAGAGTACGGTGCTGCAGACATTGGCATTGTAGGCCGTGATACCATTTTGGAGGAAGGAAGAAGATTTTATGAGGTACTGGACCTGGCGATGGGAAAATGCAGGATGTGTGTCTGCGGGCCTGAGTCAGCCAGGGAACGTTTAAAGCATCACGAGCTGATCCGCGTAGCTACCAAATATCCCCATATTGCAAAAGATTATTTCTATAATCAGAAATACCAGACTGTAGAGATCATTAAGTTAAACGGTTCTATTGAGCTGGCACCTATTGTAGGGCTTTCCGAGGTGATCGTGGATATCGTGGAGACAGGTTCTACCCTGAGGGAAAACGGATTAGTAGTTTTAGAAGAGGTCTGTGACCTTTCAGCACGTATGGTAGTCAACCAGGTAAGCATGAAGACAGAAAATGAGCGGATCACAAAGATCATCAAAGATTTTCAGGGACTTTTAAAAGAAAAAGAGAGGGCGGACAAATGAGGATCGTAAAGTTAGACGAAGCATCTATGAAAAATATTCTGGCAGATATGTTAAAAAGAGACCCAAATAACTATGATGCCTATACAGAAACCGTGCAGGAGATCGTAGATAAGGTAAAAGTAGAAGGTGATAGGGCGGTTTTTGATTATACCAGAAAATTTGATAAAGCACAGATCAATGCAGAAAATATCCGGGTAACAGAAGCTGAGATTAAAGAAGCTATGGAAGAAGTTGATCCCCACCTGCTGAAAGTAATGAAAAAATCCATGGAAAACATCCGCCGTTACCATGAAAAACAGAGAAGGAACAGCTGGTTTGATTCCCAGCCTGACGGTACGATCTTAGGACAGAAGATCACTGCTTTAGAGAGTGCAGGTGTATATGTACCAGGCGGAAAAGCAGCGTACCCTTCTTCTGTACTTATGAACATTATCCCGGCAGAGGTAGCAGGTGTTAAGCGTATTGTAATGGTCACACCTCCTGGTCAGGATGGAAAGGTAAATCCTGTTACTTTAACAGCAGCGCATCTGGCTGGTGCTACGGAAGTTTATAAAGTAGGCGGTGCCCAGGCCATCGCAGCCCTTGCTTTCGGCACTGAGTCTATTCCAAGAGTCAGCAAGATCGTAGGACCTGGAAATATCTTTGTTGCGCTTGCAAAAAAGGCTGTATACGGCCATGTAAGCATTGACAGTATCGCAGGACCAAGTGAGATCTTAGTAGTAGCAGATGAAACAGCAAATCCAAGATATGTGGCAGCTGACCTGTTAAGCCAGGCAGAGCATGATGAGTTAGCCAGTGCTATTTTAGTTACCACCAGCATGGAGCTGGCTGAGAAAGTTTCTAAAGAAGTGGATGGCTTTTTACAGGTATTATCCAGAAGTGGGATCATAAAGAAATCTCTGGATAACTACGGCTATATCCTGGTAGTGGATACCATGGATGAAGCAGTTGAAACAGCCAATAACATTGCTCCGGAACATCTGGAGCTGGTAACGGCGAATCCTTTTGAAGTAATGACAAAGATCCGCAACGCAGGAGCTATTTTTATCGGTGAATACAGCTCTGAGCCGCTGGGAGACTATTTTGCAGGACCAAACCATATCCTTCCTACTAACGGGACAGCGAAATTCTTCTCACCTTTAGGTGTAGACGACTTTATTAAGAAATCCAGCATTATCTATTATTCCAGAGAAGCCCTGAAAAAGGCTCACAGGGATATTGAGGACTTTGCAGAGGCAGAACATCTGACTGCACATGCAAATTCTGTAAGGGTAAGATTTGAATGATATGTTCTCTCGGAATCTCAGCCACAAAGGCAGGTGCATGAGAGATGCCGAGAGGACATTAATAATTGAGAGAGTGCAAAGCACGCAGCAATTCAATATCAGAGGAGTTAAAAGGTCCGGATAAAGGAGAGTACAGGAATATGGAACGCATTGCGCAGATCACACGAAATACCAATGAAACACAGATAAAAATGACCTTAAACCTGGACGGCAGCGGAAAAGCCAATATCCATACAGGCATCGGTTTTTTTGACCATATGTTAAACAGTTTTGCCCGTCATGGTTTTTTTGATCTGGATCTTCAGGTAAATGGGGATCTGGAGGTAGATACCCATCATACCATTGAGGATACGGGAATCGTTCTGGGACAGGCGATCCGCCAGGCAGTAGGTGATAAAAAAGGCATCTGCCGTTATGGCTCCCAGATTCTTCCTATGGACGAGGCATTAGTAATCTGTGCCCTGGATCTTTGCGGAAGACCTTATCTGGTCTATGATTTAAATCTTGACCGGGAAAAAGTTGGTGATCTGGAGACAGAAATGGTGCGGGAATTTTTCTACGCAGTATCATATGGCGGAGAAATGAACCTTCATCTGCGACAGATGTCCGGAAGCAACAATCACCATATTATTGAAGGGGCTTTTAAGGCATTTGCAAAGGCACTGGATGAGGCAACCGGTTATGATCCCCGTCTGACAGATGTATTATCTACAAAGGGAAGCCTGTAGAAAAAATCTTCACAAAATCAAGTACAAAAAGATTCCGAGAGTACATAAAAGAGAAAAAGGAGACAAATTATGCAGCTGTATCCGGCAATTGATATGAAAAATGGAAGATGTGTCCGCCTGTGCCAGGGGAAATTTAAAAATATTACCGTATATTCTGAGCATCCAGAGGAGATTGCAGCTCTCTGGCAGGAAAAAAAAGCCACTTTTTTACATCTGGTAGATTTAGATGGTGCACTGGCAGGACGTTCTGTGAATGAAGAGACCATTAAAAAGATAGTTTCTTCTGTGAATATCCCTGTGGAGATCGGCGGCGGGATCCGTTCTGAAGAAGCTGTTAAAAATATGCTTTCTTTAGGGGTAAAGCGTGTGATCATAGGAACAAAGGCAGTAGAAGAGCCGGAGTTTTTAAAAGATATGGTGGAGAAATTCGGAGCAGATGCTATTGCAGCAGGCATTGATGCCAAAGCAGGCATGGTTGCGATCCAGGGATGGGAACAGGTAAGTACAGTTACAGCTACAGAACTTTGCCTGAAAATGAAAGAATACGGTGTAAAGCACATTATTTATACAGATATTTCCAGAGATGGTATGCTTTCAGGTCCAAATATCCCGGCAACAAAGAAACTGACTCTGGAAACAGGACTTGACATTATTGCTTCTGGAGGCGTATCCTGTATGGAAGATCTGCAGTCTCTTTATGATGCAGGGATCTCAGGAGCGATCATCGGAAAAGCTCTTTATGAAAACCGGGTGGACTTAGAAGAAGCAGTCTGCCGTTTTGAAAAATGAACGGACAAGGAGTAAATGAAAATGGATAATAAAAAACTGATCGCAGGTTTTGGCTATCAGGAAGGACGCATCAGCAGCTGGGATGGAAAGAGGACTTATACACAGGCTGTGCCACAGATGGCAAAGCACTGCTGTGATAATGGGGTTGACGAGATACTGGTCTATGACTGGTCTGTAACAGATGAGGATCATGAGGCTGCCATTGCAGTGATCAAAGAGGTGTGCAGGGAAGCAGATGCCCCGGTTATTGCAGGCGGCAGAGTAAAGCGCATGGAAGATGTAAAGAAATATCTTTATGCAGGAGCCAGTGCTGTATTTTTAGACATGAGCAAAGAAGAAAACACAGATATGATCAAAGAGGCTTCGGACCGCTTTGGAAAAGAGAAAATTTACGCTTATCTGCCAACAGACGAATATATTGACAGTGTAAAGGACTATGAGGCAGCAGGCGCATCTGTTATGCTTCTTAATACAGCAGGCAGTGTGCCCTCTTTACTGGAAATGGCTTCTATCAGCGACAGTGAGGCATCATTTTTATTCTTCTTACAGGCAAAGGACGATGCCAAAGATACAGCAGAAAGTCTGAAAAATGCCTTTGGCTGTGGAAATATCTGCGGTGCAGTTCTTACCTTTACAGAAGATAACATGGATTCTTCCATGACCATAAAGCAGTCTTTAAAGGCAGCGGGGATCTCTGTGGATACCTTTGAATCTTCTGTAGACTGGAAGGATTTTAAGTTAAACAGTGACGGTCTGATTCCGGTGATCGTTCAGGATTATAAGAGCAACGAAGTGTTAATGTTAGCCTATATGAATGAGGAGGCATTTGATAATACACTTGCTACCGGCCGTATGACTTATTTCAGCCGCAGCCGTCAGGCACAGTGGGTAAAGGGAGAGACCAGCGGACATTTCCAGTATGTAAAATCCTTAAAGATTGATTGTGACAATGATACCCTGCTTGCAACTGTAAAACAGATCGGGGCAGCCTGCCACACTGGAAATCGTTCCTGCTTCTACACCACGCTGGCAGAAAAGGAATATAAAGAGACCAATCCATTAAAGGTATTTGAAGATGTTTTCAATGTGATCTTAGACCGTAAGAAGCATCCAAAGGAAGGCTCTTATACAAACTATCTTTTTGACAAGGGAATTGATAAGATCTTAAAGAAGGTAGGAGAAGAAGCTACAGAGATCGTTATTGCAGCCAAGAATCCGGATCCGGAAGAAGTAAAATATGAGATTTCTGATTTTCTGTACCATATAATGGTATTAATGGCAGAAAAGGGTGTTACCTGGGAAGAAATCACAGAGGAACTGGCAAACCGGTAAAACCGGAATAAATGTAAATATGAAGGATTTGTATTTGGGGCAGCTGGATCGAAAGACTGGCTGTCCTTTTTGCATAATGAATAGATTCGTGGTAAAATTATGATATAAATATGTTTGTGGAGGACAATAAAATGAAAACAACAGATTATTCTGTTACGGAACGCTTTTTACGCTATATTTCCTATGATACCCAGTCAAAAGAAGAGGAAGAACAGGTTCCAAGTACAAAGAAGCAGTTAGAATTTAGTATACTTCTTGCTGCAGAATTAAAGGAAATGGGTATATCCAATGTGCGTATGGACGGACATGGATATATTTACGGTGAGATCCCAGCAAATACAGAAGAGACAGTTATGTCATTAGGCTTTATCGCCCATATGGACACGTCACCGGCCCTTTCAGGCAAAGATGTAAAGCCTCAGCTAGTAGAAAACTATGATGGCTGTGATATCTGCTTAAACAAAGAAAAGGATATCTGGCTCCTTACTTCTGATTTTCCGGAAATAAAAAAGTATAAGGGAAAAACACTGATCACTACAGATGGAACTACACTGTTGGGAGCAGATGATAAAGCAGGTGTGGCAGAGATCATGACTATGGCAGCCTGGTTTTTAAGCCATCCGGAAGAAAAGCATGGAAAGATATGCATTGCTTTTACGCCGGACGAAGAGGTGGGAAGAGGTGCTGATTTCTTCAATGTAGAAGATTTTGGGGCAGAGGCGGCTTATACAGTAGACGGAGGAGCTTTAGGCGAACTGGAATACGAAAACTTTAATGCGGCTTCTGGTCATGTGGTGATACAGGGAAAGAGTATCCACCCGGGAAGCGCCAAGGGAAAAATGAAAAATGCATTGCTGGTAGCTATGGAATTTCAGGCTTTGCTTCCGGCATTTGAAAATCCTATGTATACAGAAGGCTACGAAGGCTTTTATCATCTAGACCGTATGGAAGGCGATGTAGAATGCACCCAGATGGCTTATATCATCCGGGATCATGACCGGGAGAAATTCCAACAGAAAAAGGCATTTTTCGAAAAAGCAGCTGAGTTTTTAAATGTAAAATACGGAGCAGGTACAGTAACTGTTGCAGTAAAAGATTCTTACTATAATATGAAAGAGAAGATAGAACCCCATATGGAATTGATCCATATTGCAGAGAAAGCCATGAAGAAAAACGGCGTTGAACCGGTGATCTCTCCAGTACGCGGGGGAACAGACGGCGCCAGATTATCCTATATGGGACTGCCCTGCCCCAACCTTTGCACAGGGGGACACAATTACCATGGAAAGTATGAATATGTATGTGTGGAGTCTATGGAACAGACTGTCCAGATCCTTACAGAAATTGTAAAAAGCTTTGCAACAGGAAAAAATGTGGATTAATGAACAAAAATTTCAAATTTATATATAAAGATTCATTTTGATCATTAGAAATTTTTATTTTGTATATACAAAATATTAAAAAAGTGCTAAAATGCAAATATAAAAATATTCTGATTTCTGGCGGTCGGGGAAAAGGAGGCAGGGGACTTCTTAAAAAGCTGGAAAGAAGAACTGATCTTTGGTGATTACCAAAGATTAATGATCAGAGATCAATATATGAGAAGGAGGATCTTATATGAGTCTGGAAAAATTGTTTCACCTGAAGGAAAACCACACAGACGTCAAAACAGAGGTGTTAGCGGGAATTACCACCTTCATGACCATGGCCTATATCCTGGCTGTTAATCCGGGTATCCTAGGCGCTACAGGTATGGATAGCGGTGCTGTTTTTACAGCAACTGCAGTTTCAGCATTGTTTGCTACCTTATGTATGGCATTTATGGCAAACTATCCATTTGTACTGGCACCTGGTATGGGCTTAAATGCGTATTTTGCTTATACCGTAGTTTTACAGATGGGTTATTCATGGGAAATGGCTTTAACGGCTGTATTTGCAGAAGGTATCATTTTCATTCTTCTGTCATTGACCAATGTACGTGAAAAAATCTTCAATGCTATCCCAATGACATTGAAACATTCTGTATCTGCCGGTATTGGTCTTTTTATCGCTTTTATCGGTTTGCAGAACGCAAAGATCGTAGTAGACGGAGCTACATTGGTAGGTCTTTATTCCTTTAAGGCAGCTGTTCAGAATGGTACATTTTCTACAGAAGGGATCACAGTCCTGTTAGCGCTGATCGGTATTTTGATCACAGCTGTTTTACTGGTAAAACAGGTAAAGGGAGGTATCCTTTGGGGTATCCTTGCTACATGGATTTTAGGCATCATCTGCCAGTTAGCAGGTATCTACCAGGTAAACCCGGAGGCAGGAGCTTACAGCCTTCTCCCGGATTTTTCCAATGGGATTGCGATTCCAAGCATGGCCCCAACTTTTTTGAAGATGGATTTCAGCCGTCTGTTCTCACTGGATTTCTTTGTAGTTGTATTTGCATTCCTGTTTGTAGATCTGTTTGACACCTTAGGAACACTGATCGGTGTTGCTTCCAAGGCAGATATGCTGGACAAAGACGGCAAGCTTCCAAAGATCCGCGGCGCTCTTATGTCTGACGCCATTGGTACTACTGTAGGTGCTATGTTTGGTACATCTACTGTAACTACGTTCGTAGAAAGTGCTTCCGGCGTAGCAGAAGGCGGAAGAACCGGACTGACCGCTGCAGTTGCAGCTATCCTTTTTGGACTGTCCCTGTTCTTATCACCGATCTTCCTTGCGATCCCGTCCTTTGCAACAGCACCGGCGCTGATCGTTGTAGGATTTTTAATGATCTCATCTATTCTTAAAATTGATTTTAATGATTATACGGAATCCATTCCTGCATACATCGGTATCATTGCAATGCCTTTTATGTACAGTATTTCTGAAGGTATTTCTTTAGGAATCATTTCCTATGTAGTGATCAATCTGGTATGTGGTAAGGCAAACGAAAAGAAGATCAGTCCACTGCTTTATATTCTGGCAGTACTTTTTGTACTGAAGTATATTATGCTGTAAGCGTATAAAAGCATATAGCAGTTTTAGCAAAAAAAGAGTCGCCCCCTGGCGCAATGTCATTAAGTTAACATGACAAATCAAGATCTCAGTATTAGAAAATAATACTGGGGTCTTTTTTTATCAAAAGCTTGACAGGAACACAAAAATGTGTGGCCGCTCTCGCTACTGATTATATTTAGAAGTTGCGAGAGCGGCCCTTGTAATTAAGTAAATCTTGATTACAAGGAGGTCACATATGAAACCCAAACAGGTAAAACAAATTTTATTATCTGAAATTAAAAAAGTTTCAGATAGAGCAGATGAATTCTGTCTTAATCCTGGTAAGTGCTTCGTTAGAAAACGCAAACTATCATTTGAGACAGTTATACGAGGCATTATAGGGATGGAAAGTAAAAGCTTAACAAATGAACTAATCGATATGTTTGATTCATCACCTGAAATGCCTTCAGCATCTGCCTTTGTACAGCAACGAAGTAAAATTAAACCAGATGCATTTAAAACTATTTTTGAAAGTTTCACCTCAAAAATCACTACTAAAAAATCTGATACGCTTCGTATCCTTGCAGTTGATGGCTCAGATGTTCAAATAGCTACGAATCCTGGCGATTCCACTTCCTATCATCCAGGAAGTAATGGACAAAAACCGTATAATCTCTTACATTTAAATGCTTTGTATGATTTAGAACATCATATTTATACAGATGCCGTTATTCAAGGTCGCTTGAATTGGAATGAACATTCCGCACTTCAGGAAATGGTTGATAGATCAGATATTTCAAAGGCACTTGTTGTTGCTGATAGATGTTATGAGTCATATAACAACATGGCACATATCCAAGAAAAAGGATGGTATTTTTTAATACGAATCAAGGATGGAAAAAATGGAATAAAGCAAGGCTTGGACTTACCTGATAGTGATGAATTTGACGAAAAAATAAACTTGCGATTAACACGAAAACAGACAAAAGAAACGAAAGAATTATTCAAAAGAAAAAATTACTATAAATTCGTACCAAGTACTACTTCCTTTGAGTATCTTCCTCTGAAATCAAAGAAAAATGATCCAGCAGTTTTTTACGAACTTAATTTCAGAATTGTTCGCTTCAAGGTGACAGATGAACTCTATGAAACAGTACTTACAAATTTAGATAAGGATGTATACCCACCTGAAAAACTAAGAGAATTGTATGCATCACGATGGGGGATTGAAACATCTTTTAGAGATTTAAAATATACTGTAGGAATGTTAGATTTTCATTCCAAAAAGGTGATGTGTATCCATCAAGAAATATACGCACATCTAATTATGTATAACTTTGCAGAAATGATTACCTCGCACATAGTCATTGAAAAGAAGCAAAGAAAATATACATATAAAGCCAATTTTTCGATTGCAGCTCACATGTGCAGATTATTCTATAGAGGAAAAGCCACATCACCCAATTTAGAAACCATTATAGCAAGACATATCATTCCTGTAAGGAATGATAGACATCGTAAAAGAAATCTTACGATCAAAGTCTTTCATGGTTTCCTATATAGAGTAGCATAAATTTACAAAAATGGAATCATTTTTTAGGCAGATGCAAATCTGTCTAATTAGCATGCTTAAAAATGCAAAATGGCAGGAAAGTACAAAACTCTCCTACCATTTTATTTTTGAGTCAACTATTATACAATGTTAACTTAATGACATTGCCCCCTGGCGGTTCCTTTTTGCTTTCATGAATTTGGAAATGGAAATAGGAAAATGTTATGGATGACCTGTAACTTATTTCTTATAAAAACAGTTATCACCCACAATTTTATAGGATGAATAATTTTCAGGGGAGATCCTTCTGACAGAATTAAAATAAAGATAATCCCCGATGTTGTTGGAACCGCTAAGAGCAGCTTTGGCAGCCTTAAGAGCAGTCTTAGATGGCCCCTGGGAAAGAAAGCTGTCTAACAGACCGGAATGTGCGCCGGGAAACTGCCCATCTGCATAGATGACACTGGAAATACTCTGTCCCCATTGCTTTGACTGGACACGATTGATAATACAGCTTGCAACGGCCAGCTGCTCATCGTAGGAACCATCTCCTGTTTCCATTGCTGTGCAGGCAGCAAGGAGATAGATCTCGTCATCTGTTGCGGAAATGATATAAGCAGGTTTTTCCTGGGGTTTATCAACGGAATGAAGAGCAGCCGCCTCTTCTTTTGCATCAACGGCTTTACCTGGAACCGGAGAGATCTTCGCATATTCTGCACAAATATATCCATATGTATCAGCCGGAAGCTGGATCTTGATCCAGCCTTCTGAGGTACTTGAGACCGGAAAGGCTTCTCCTTGGGCGGCCTGCTTTATGATCGCAGCATCCGTTGAAGGATCTTCACGTATATTTAATGTAACGGCAGTGACGCTGGCTGATAAAAGTCCCATCTCCTGGGCAAGAGGTTTTATATCTGTACCATACAACAGATAGTCATCTTTAAGCCAGCCTTCCAGTTTGCCAGAGTGGATACGTGTCCAGCCGTTTTTGCGCTCTAGGACAGTTCCGCCGCAGCCGCGGTAACATTTTCCGATGATATCAGCATCTGTAGAAGGCCCGGTCCTCATGTTCAGCGGTTCGTTTTTTACATTTGCAACTGCAAGACCGTCATAGGGAGAAGCAGCAAAGGCCGGAACAACTAAAGAGGCAGAAAGAAGTAAAGCAGATAGAAAAAGGGTTATTTTTTTCATAAGCAGCAGCATCCTCCGAAATATTACAAAATTGTTACATATAATCATATCAAAAATGACAAAACTTGTCAAATAAAAGAGATGTTAAAGCCAGCCGTTGCTGATCACACTTGAAAAAATATGTACAGCATTGGGCGTAACATTATCGCAGTTTTTTCAGGAAGGTAATTCAGAGAATCTGACAGAAGAGCAGAAAGAAGTTTTAAAGATATGGAACGATCTGAGTACAAATGAGCAGGAAACAGTAATGTTTTTCTTGTGTACAGTAGAGCGCTATAGTATAATAAAACCAGTTTTCTTGCATAAGTTTAAAAGCTTAAAAAGGATGATCGGCAAACCAGATGAAAATCTGGGACGCAAAGCTACAGGGCCTGTAAAATGGCAGCCAGTTGCATGAAATGAGGTGCACTGTCTGTTTGGCAGTGCTTTTTTATGGTAGAGCACTTGAATAAGTAATACAGAAGCTTTTGGAAAAATATTGTGAAAAATAGCGGGGAGGTTATTGATAATTAATGAATGTAAAATTAAAATCTGGAAGCAAGCAAGCAAGCAAGCAAGCAAGCAAGCAAGCAAGCAAGCAAGCAAGCAAGCAAGCAAGCAAGCAACTGTAGCCTAGAGGATGGGAGAAAGATGAAGAAGTGCAAATTAGTACAGAATATAATGAATTTCAAATTTTGTTACATTATATTTTGCACAATTATATGTTTTATTGTTTTATCCGTTCCTACATTTGCCAAAGAAAACTCTGACAATGTTATCCGGGTAGGATCTTTTGAGGAAACTTATAATGTAGTCAATGAAAAGGGAGAAAGAAGCGGCTATGGTTATGAGTATCTTCAAGATATTGCAGGTTATGCAGGATGGACATATAAATACATAACAAGTGATTGGAAAAACTGCTTTACACAGTTGGAAAATGGAGAGATTGATATTCTTGGTGGCATTTCCTATACAGACGAACGTGCTGAAAATATGCTTTTTTCCGATATGCCTATGGGGGAAGAGAAATATTACATCTATACGGATGCATCCAATATGGATCTTACAGCAGGAAATCTGGATTCTTTTGAGGGAAAAAATATTGGTGTGCTTAAAGATCATATACCGGAGGATGTGCTTAACGAATGGGAGTTAAAGTATGGTCTGCATACGCAGCATGTCAATGCTTCTAATACCGCAGAAGTTATGGACAAACTGTCGAAACATGAAATTGACTGCTTCGTTTCAGTAGAAGAATCCCGTTGGGAAGAATCGGATATTTCACCGATTACAAGTATTGGAGAGACAGAAATCTATTTTGCCATAAATCCCAAACGTCCGGATATCAAAGAAGCACTGGATAGTGCTATGCGCAGAATCAAGGATGACAACCCATTTTACACAGATGATCTCTACAGGCGTTATTTTTCTGCACAGAGCAGCTCGTTTCTTTCAAAAGAAGAAAGGGAGTGGATCGGGCAGCATGGAGCAATCAGGATAGGGTATCTGAATCAGGATGGAGGTATCAGCAGTGTAGATCCATCAACAGGCAAATTGACAGGTGTTATCACAGATTATGTGGATCTTGCAGAAAATTGTCTGCAAGGTCAGACTCTGGAATTTGAATTAAATGGATATAATACAAGAAGTGAACTGCTTCAGGCATTGCAGGATGGAAAAATAGACCTGATTTTTCATGCAAACCAGAATCCATACTTTGCAGAAACAAATGGATTTGCTTTGTCGGATACGCTATTGACTCTCAATATGGCAGCAATTACGGCAAAGGATTCTTTTGATGAAAATAAAGAGAATATAGTTGCCGTTGAAAAAGATAATTTTGTATTGAAAGCATATCTTTCATACAATTATCCGCAGTGGGAGGTTGTGGAATATGAGACATCAGATGCAGCAGTAAAAGCAATGCAGAAAGGGGAGACGGATTGTATTGTAAGCAATTCAAGTACTGTTTCAGACTATTTGAAAAATAATAAGCTTCTTAGTGTTTTTCTGACAAAAGAAGCTGATGTTTCATTTGCTGTTCAGCAGGGAGAACCGGTTCTTTTGTCCATTCTGAATAAAACACTGACATCTATGCCTACAACTCAATTTTCAGGTGCAGTAGTTTCGTATAATGCTTCTTCACGAAAAGTTACAGCGAAGGATTTTATTCAGGATAATTTACTGGCTGTCTCACTCATAGTTGGAATCTCTATTTTTGTTGTCCTGTGTATAATTCTTGATTCTTTGAAAAAATCAAAACGTGCGGAAGAAAAATCCAAGAAGTCTGCTGAGCAAGCATTGAAGCTGAATCAGGAGCTTGAAGAAAAACAGCAGGAATTACAAAATGCACTTGTAGAAGCACAGAGTGCCAATAAGGCTAAGACTTCCTTTTTAAATAACATGTCTCATGACATCAGGACACCGATCAATGGCATTATGGGCATGCTTACAATTCTTGAAAAAAGCGGAAATGATGGTGAGCGGGCAAAAGATTGCCTGAATAAAATAAATGAGTCTTCGAAACTGCTATTATCATTGGTAAATGATGTTTTGGATATGGCAAAGTTAGAATCGGATACTGTGGTTTTTGGTGATGAATCCATCAATCTGGATCAGGTATGTCAGGAAATCACGGAGTCACTATCTTTTCAGGCAGAAGAAAAAGGACTTCATGTTATAGGAGAACATGATGATTACAGTGGTATATATGTTTGGAGCAATGCAGTTCATCTGAAAAAAGTATTGATGAATCTGTTTACAAACAGTATGAAGTACAATAAGGTGAATGGTTTTATTTACATGAGTATGAGAACGATTGAAAGATCAGAAGATCACATGACATGTGAATTTAAAATAAAAGATAATGGAATTGGAATGTCAGAAGAATTTATAAAAAATGAATTGTTTACTCCATTTGTACAGGCAGATAATTCCCCACGTTCTGATTATAATGGGACAGGTCTTGGAATGCCTATTGTGAAACAACTTGTAGAAAAGATGGGTGGAACCATAACAGTTGAAAGTAAGCTGGGTGAAGGGAGCTGTTTTACTGTAGTACTTCCATTTGAAATTGATACGAATGCACGACCGGAAGAAAAAGAAGATTTCAATGCAGATATATCAGGTGTCCGGATATTATTGGTTGAAGATAATAAGCTGAATGCGGAAATAGCAGAATTTATACTGACGGAAAATGGGGCTAAAGTAGAAACAGTGAAAAATGGGTTAGAAGCTGTTCAGCACTTTGAAGCCTGCGAATCAGGAACATACGATGTTATTTTAATGGATATCATGATGCCGGTGATGGATGGGCTTACTGCCACAAAAACAATAAGATCCCTGGAACGGCAGGATGCAAAAACAATCCCTATTATTGCTATGACTGCAAATGCATTTAGGGAAGATGCCGAAAGGTGTATGGAAGCAGGAATGAACGCACATCTTGCAAAGCCGTTGGATGATGAAACAATCAAGCAGACTATATGCGAAGAATTGAGAAGCAGTAGGGACAGGTGAAAATTTATTAAACCAGGAGGTTGACCAGGAGACGTATAGAGAAATTGTCGGATACGATCAGAGCTGGGATGATATGCAGCAGATGCTTGAAGATGGCGAGATTGATATGGTAACATCTCCCCGCAAAACACCGGACAGAGAAGAAAAGTTTGATTTTTCACGTCCGATCGGAACCAATAATGCGATTCTGACCGTCCGCAGTGACAACAGCACGATTGTAGATGGCGATTACAGTACTTACAATGGTATGCGTGTAGCACTTTTGAACGGAAGCTCACGAGATAAAGAGTTTGCGGATTTTGCAGACAACAAAGGATTTACATATGATCCATTTTATTTTGATACGACAGCAGAGATGGAGGAAGCTCTTCAGAGCGGAAATGTTGATGCTATTGCTGCCACTTCTCTGAGAAAAACAAACAATGAGCGTATCGTGGATAAATTTGACAGCAGCGATTTCTATGTCATTGTTAAAAAGGGCAATACAGAATTGCTGAATGAGATCAATTATGCGATCGATCAGATGAATGCAGTTGAGGGTGACTGGAAAACAACGCTTTATAATAAAAATTATGAAAGCATAGAAACTAAGAATCTGGAATATACGGAGCAAGAAAAAAGTATTATTGCACAATATTCCAAGGACAACCCGCTTCATGTTCTGTGTGATCCGTCCCGTTATCCATATTCTTATAATGAAAATGGTGAGATGAAGGGGATTATCCCGGATTACTTCCGGAAAATTGCAGACTATGCCGGGATTTCCTATGAGTTTCTTACACCTGCCACCAGAGATGAGTATATTGCTTATCAGAAAAATAAGGAAGCCACAGAGATGAGTATCGATGCACGCCTGGAAACAGATAACTATGCTGAGACGAAAAAATGGGGGCTTACTGCACCTTTCATTACAATGCAGCTGGCAAGGGTGACACGGCGTGACTTTGATGGAGAAATCAATGTTGTTACTACGGTTGACCAGACAGCATAAAATTCAAGTGAAATGCAATCCGGTACCGGCAGATTTGAAAAGTATCACAGATTCTGCACTGGATATTACAAAAGGCTTTCTTACGAACAGGGATATCAGCTTTAAGATCCAGCGTGAAGAAGCAAAGATCCCAAATGTACTTGTGGATCCTGTACGTCTGCGAGATGTGCTGGTTAATATTCTGAGCAATGCCGTGAAGTTCACCCCGGATGGAAAAAACATTCCTATTATAGCAATGACAGCCAATTCATTTGGTGAAGATGTTCAGGCATCACTGGATGCAGGAATGAATGCACATTTGTCAAAGCCGATTGTGATTGAGGAAGTTATAAAAACGATTTTAAGGTATGTTCATAATGATTAGCAGAGGTTCATGAATTAGTGGAATACAATTGACAGGAGGGCTAAAAGATGACAATGCAGGAGTGCTATAAAGCTATCGGAGGAAAGTATGAGGCTGTTTTGGGACGCCTTCACAGCGAAGCACTGATTCAGAGATTTACATTAAAGTTCTTTGAAGACCAGAGTTATCTACAGTTAAAACAGGCATTGGAAAATAAAAATTATGAAGACGCTTTCCGCAGTGCGTACACATTGAAAGGGGGTGTGTCAGAAGCTTTCCTTTGACCGTCTGTATGAGGTTAGTAATGAGTTGACAGAACTTTTGAGAGATAGAACCGGAGAGAAGCCGGGGATACCGGAAGCAATGGAAAAAGTAACAGAAGTATATGAGATGACGATTGAAGAAATAAAGAAGGGTCTGTCGCATTAAGTGATGCGACACGACCTTTTGTCTTGGATCAAGTGCTTGGAACATCATAAAAAATGAGTGGATAAAGGAAATAAAAAATATGGATAAAAAACAAAAAATACTAATTGTAGATGATGCGAAATTCAACAGGGACATATTGAAGGAGATTCTTGGAGATACCTATAATTATCTGGAAGCTGAAAATGGAAATCAGGCAATCCAGATGATAGGAGAAAATATTGGAATTGATCTGATGCTTTTAGATATCAATATGCCACAGATGAATGGTTTTGAAGTCTTGGAGATAATGAAAAGAAGCCAGTGTATTGCTGAAACTCCCGTAATCATGATATCTTCTGAAGATGCTGTTAATACTATGCGTAAGGCATATGAGTTGGGAATCACAGATTATATCACACGACCGTTTGATTCTGTGATTGTAAAGAAAAGAGTTCAGAATACCTTGGGTCTCTATATGAACCAAAAACATCTGATAAACGTGGTTTATGATCAGGTTTATGAAAAAGAAGAAAATAATAATATCATGATCCAGATTATGAGTAATATATTGGGATCCCGTAACAGCGAGAGCAGAGAGCACATCCTGCATATTAAAACAGCAACGGAGATGATGCTGAGACAACTGGTAAAAGTAACAGATGCTTATCCTTTGACAGAGGCAGATATTGCTTTGATTACAACTGCTTCTTCCCTTCATGATATTGGTAAGATTCGTATTCCGGAAGAAATATTGAACAAACCGGGCAGACTTACCGATGAAGAATTTAAGATTATGAAAAACCATAGTGAGCTTGGTGCAGCTATAATTAAGGATATGGACTTTCCACAAGATCATCCACTGGTACATACCGCATGGGAAATCTGCAGGTGGCACCATGAAAGATGGGATGGAAAGGGCTATCCGGATGGATTGAAAGGTGAAGAAATACCAATCTCCGCACAGGTGGTAGCGATTGTTGATGTTTATGATGCACTTACAAGTGAAAGATGCTATAAGAAAGCATTTGATCATGACACAGCGATTCAAATGATCCTGGATGGACAATGCGGACAATTTAATCCCATCCTTCTTAAGTGTCTGAAAGAACTGAGTATTCAGCTTTCAAAAATGCTTAATAAAGAAATGGACGATAATAAATATTCTCATGAAATACAAAGGCTTTTGAATGAAATACTCAGTGATAAATCCTTACCGAGCCAGATTTATTCACAGAGTCTTGTCAAGGTCATGCAGGAAAAAATCGATTTCTTCAAATCGAACAGTGGCATGAATTCGATTGATTACAATGCGGTTTCAGGTCAGCTTACTATATTAAACGGAAATCAGCAGATATTATGTCAGAGAAATAATCCGAAAATTGATCTGTTCAAAGAATTCGGAGTAAATGAAGAAGATGCTCAATATATTCGGGTTTTGTTACACCAGACATCTGTACAAAATAAAGAAATCTCTGTGCAGATAAAAGCGACAGTGGAAAATAATAGTCAGATGTATAAAATGAAATTGCATACGCTGTGGTCGCCAATGAAGAAAGACGTATGCATAGGAATTATCGGGTATTTTGACACTGTAAAATAGAAAAATACAAAGCAGTGGGGGGAAATGTGGCATATCCTGTTATGGAAAACACTCTGTTTTATAGCAATTGTTTTGATGATTTCCCAGTATTTTAGATTTGTATCGAAAACTGTTTACGATATGTTAATTCATCAATGCATGTAAGCGTTATTACAGCGTTAAGTACGTCCGTGTGCCAGATCTGCTCCTGGACTTACAAGAGGCCAGAGATGAATGAGCTTCATATGAAAAAAATGTTAGGTTTTTAGGATTCATCGATTTAGATTTTTTATAAAGAGAAGTTCAAAAACAGAAGTAAAATATGTGTAGATTTAAAAAAAAATTATTGACGTGCGAAAAAACGCGTGGTATGGTTTTTTGAAGAAAGAGATTATTTTAAAGGCAAACCTGTTGAAAGGCAGGGGCGCAAAGCCAGAAGGGACTAAAGTCAGAAAGCTTGACCATGTCAGCCGGTTGCCACTGTTTCCATATCATCATAATATATGGAAAAGATGTTTGAACAGAAGAGATTCCGATACCTTTTATACTATATAGATGTGTGATTTAAAAAAAATGTAGTAGGACACTGGCAGATTTTTGCAAGTGTCCTTTTTGTATGCAAAAATGGGTAACAAAACTAGCAGGGACAGGTTTTCTGTATACAGATAAAAGCAGGATGAAGAAGGCATAAGACGGAGAGAGGACTTTTATAAAATGAAAAATTATGAAGACAAAATATATTCCTTAGGTGAGACTGTAACGGGGCAGACACAGGCCATGTCACAGGCCGTACAGAAAACACTGGAAAATAATGGCGGGGTAGGTATAATGACAGGATCTTATGACCAAAACCTGTCTATTTTGTCTGTGAATAATCTGCTGTTGCATAGTACAGGATATACATTCGATACTTTCATGGAACAGACAAAAGGCTCATTAAGAGACTTCTTTTATGACGAGGAAGATATACTGGAGCGAGACCGTTTTTTGCAGCTTCACGGAACAGGGGAAGCACAGATCCTTGCAGCAGACGGTACAGTGAATAATGTACGGCTTTGTAAAGAGGATGCGACAGATGAGGCGGGCAGACAGATCTGGGTTATGTCCGTACAGGTCAACTGGGATCATGTAAATTTGACACTGCTCAATGAGGCTATCTATTCCGGCTTCTGGTATTTTGACTGTGACGAAAACAGTGAGATTGTGAATGCAAACTGGAGTCATGAATTCCGAAAAATGCTTGGCTATCATGACACTCTGGACTTTCCGAATAAACTGGAATCCTGGTCAGATCTTCTGCATCCACAGGATAAAGAAAGAGTAATGATACAGCTTCAGGCGGCAATTAAGGATAAGACGAACCAGATAAAATACCAGGTAGAGTATCGTATGAGAATGAAGGGTGATCAATACCAGTGGTTTCGGGCATCGGCAGAAGTAATACGCCGTCTGGATGGTTCTGCCAGCAGGATTGCCGGGATTTTTATTAACATTGATGGGGAGAAAAAGAAATCATGCAGGCACACAAATCTGCTGCTTTCCACCGGGCTTTTACGAAAGCAGATCTGTGCGAGTATTATGTGAATCTGGAAGCGAATACTTTTGATACCTTTAAGGTTGAACCGTCAGATTATACAGGAAAAAGGATTCTGCTGGTTGAGGATAATGAGTTGAACAGAGAAATTGGTGTTGAAATTTTGCAGATGACAGGGGCAGAAGTGGAAACAGCAGAAAATGGGAAAATCGCAGTTGAAAAAGTGGAAGCTTCTCCGAAAGGTTCGTATGATCTTATTTTTATGGATATCCAAATGCCTGTCATGAATGGTTATGAGGCAACTGCAGCAATCAGGAGCCTTCCGGGTGAAAAGGGAAAACTGCCTATTATTGCTATGACTGCCAATGCTTTTGCAGAAGATGTACCGCTGGCCAAAAATACAGGCATGAATGGACATATCGCGAAACCGCTGGATATGAATAAGCTGAATGATGTTCTGGAAAACTGGCTGTAATTGCTTCACAGGTGCATGTGAAAAGCTCCTGAAAAAGTAGAGAGAGGTATAATAGCATTAATATTTTTGCATGAGCAAGTAGCGAAGCGGATTGCGAACATCCGCTTTACAAGTTATAATAGAATAATCGGCAAATAAGATGAAAGTCTGAGATGGGATTATTGAATTATGGTTTTTATCAGGAAAGAATGAGGAAAATAAGAGTATGAAAAAGGCAAAATATTATCTGATAGTTTTATTGTCAGGGGTGCTTGTAGCAGCTACTGTTTTGTCTGGCTGTGGACAATCTAAAAAAGCAGTATCTAAAAATGACGATCACCTTACCGTGTATCTGTGGGAAAATCGTTTAATGAAAAATATTGTACCCTATATCCATGAGCAGTTTCCAGATCAGGATATTGAGTTTATTACCGGTAACAATGTTACCGATTTATATAGCTATTTTGAGGAGCATGGTGAACTGCCGGATATCATAACCGTACGTCGATTTTCTGGAAAAGATGCACAGGATCTGGAGCCATATCTAATGGATTTTGCTTCTTATGATGTGGTTTCCAGGTATTACTCCTATGCATTGCAATATTATAAAAATTCAAAAAATGAGATTCAGTGGCTTCCTATCTGCGGTATACCGCAGACGATTATTGCCAACAAGACATTGTTTGAACAGTATGGAATCAAGATACCGAAAAACTATAAGGAATATGCACAGGCATGCCAGCAATTTTATGATAATGGTATAAAACCGTATTCCCTGGATCTTGCAGAAGACTGGTCCGCTCATGAGGTGATTCAGACAGGTGCAATTGGTGAATTCATGAGTCTGGATGGAATCGAATGGAGAAGCTCAGCTGAAAGTGCATCAGGGGATATCGCATTTGATGATGCGTTATGGAAACGTATTTTTTCAGAAACCAATACATTTTTGAAGGACTCACATTTTACAGGTGATGATATCAGTGTCGATATTAATACTGCAACTCATATGTTTTTTGAGGGAAAAGCAGCAATGTTTCATGGATATCCGGCACTTATGCAGGAACTCCAGGAACAGATGGATGCAGAATTAACTCGTATACCGTTTTTTTCACAGATTTCGGATGAAGCTTTTATAAATATGACCCCTTCTCTGAATATTGCATTCAACAAAGACCTGGAAAAAGATCAGGAAAAACTGGATCTGGCATTCGATGTCCTGGAGTGTATGATTTCAAAAGAAGGACAAACGCTGATCGCAGATGGAAAGGGTGTAATTTCATTAAATGTAGATGTTCCAAACATGATGGAAGATGTACCTGGCCTTGAAGATGAAATTAATAATAATTCTGTTTATATCCGATATTCTGCTCAAAAATCATTTGATGCCAGCCTTAAGGCTGTTCACGGATTATTGTCAGGGGAAATGGATGAAACACAGGCTTATGATGCTTTTCGCAGCACAATGAACAGCAAGGATTCAAAAGAAGAAACCACAGTTAATTTTGAAAACGAATATGCCATTTCGCTAAATGATAAAAACGGTCGCGATGCGGCATCTTCTATTTTAACTACGATCAGAGAAGAAAATGATGCGCAGCTGGCTCTGGTGCCATATTATTATTTTACTTCTTCCATTTACAAAGGGGAGTGCACCGGCAGCCGAGTTGCTTTGCTGACGGCAAAGAGTTCAGATACATTTTTATACCTGGCAAAAATCAATGGCAAAGAAATTTATGAACTTGCGGAGAAATATCTTGCTGAGTCCGATGAGAAATTTCACATAACCAATAAATACGAATTGCCAATTGCATCCGGTATGAAAATAATCGTCAGGCAGGAGGAAAACGGATTCTCATTAAAGGACATAGAAGTAAATAAGAAAAAAATAGACAAAGACAAGGAGTACTCTATTCTTCTTACAGAAACCACAATGTCTGTTTTGAAAAAAATAAATCCGGAGTGTGAGATCAGGCAGCTTGGGAACACAACATTATCAAGTGCATGGACCGTAGCAATGGCAAACGGACAGCAGCCGTCAGCACCGGAAGATTATATAGAGGTTGAAAAATAAAAGTGGGAATAGAACAAGTAATAACAAAAAGAAAAAAGATTATAGTGCCATTGTTCTTTTTAATTCTTATCTTTTTAAGCTTAATTTTTGTAAAGCTCCTTTTGAACAGGATGAACAGCTATATCGCGGAAAACGGGAAAAGCAATATGGGAGCTGTTGTTGAACAGATACAGCAGACCTATGATCTGCAGGTGAATGGATACTACAGCCAGCTGCATTTGCTTGAGGATTCTCTTATTCAAGAGGAAGTGAGATCTATTGAACTGGATAGAAACAAGAAGTTCTTTGAGGCATGGCAGAAAGAATCTGAAAGTACACTTATATTTCTCCAGGAAAATGGAAAGGCAATAACCACTGATGGAACAAAACTTCGGGTTGACATGCCAAGTAAATGCTTGTTGGATTTGAGGAACGGATATAATATTGGAAAATTGGTTTCTCTTGATTACAACCAGAAGGAAAAAGATGGTTATCTGGTTGCAATTCCATGTCAGGGATATACGATTAATGGGGAAACTTATACGGCAATTGGAACCTTGTATGATCATTCAAAATTAGATTCCATGTTAAGTGTGAAAAGCTATAACGGGAATGCGTATCTGTTTATGCTGGATAACGACGGAAATATTACTTATACAAATCAGAAAGAAGATAAATTTTTTAGGAACTATTTTTTGTTAAAGCATTTAAAAGGAGATCAGGCTATCACTGAGGAAGAGGCTGATTCTCTTCAAAAAAAGCTGGATGGCAGAGAACAGGGGGTAGAACTTCTGGGAAGTGACAAACCTTACTATCTGGGATACTGTCCGATAGAAAATAATAACACCATGCTGATCTGTATTGTAGGAAAGAGTGTTGTAGATAATGTACTGAAAGATTATCAGAAAACAATAGTGTTTGAAACAATACTCATGGCAGGTTTTATACTTTTGCTTTTTGCCGGATTATTCTACAGTATTTCTAGACGCAGTCTTGCTGAGCAAAAAGCTGAATATGAAAAAAGAAATAATGAGGTTCAGACGCAGGCAATGAAGGAAATGGAGGAGTCCAATAAAAAACTGAAAAAAGCAAAGGACATTACAACGGAAGCCTTGCAGACCGCTGAAAATGCAAATAAGGCGAAAACAGATTTCCTGTCCAATATGTCACATGATATTCGTACACCAATGAATGCAATTATTGGTATGACATCATTAATCAGATATGATGCAGGGAATAAAGATAAAGTAATAGAGTATGCAGATAAAATAGATATTTCATCACAGCATCTGTTAGGGATTATTAATGATGTTCTGGATATGAGTAAGATTGAAGCAGGAAAAACAGTTTTTAAATACAATGATTTTTCCATTCTGAATTTTATACAGGAAATCAATACTTTATTTCAGTCACAGATAGATGAAAAAAAACAGACTCTTACGATCATAAAAGAAAACATCCGGCACGAATGGGTGAACGGAGATCAGGTTCATCTGATGCAGATTTTCAGCAACTTGCTTTCTAATGCAGTGAAGTACACGCAGGAAGGTGGAAAAATTCAGTTTCTGGTAGAAGAATGTGAGACAAAGTCATCTGTCTATGCAAAGTACCGTTTCTTAGTCAGCGATAATGGTATGGGAATGTCTGCAGATTTCAAAGAGACGATTTTTGATCCGTTTACCCGCGCTGAAAGTTCTATGACTAATAAGATACAGGGAACCGGTCTCGGAATGGCTATTACCAGAAATCTGGTTAAAGCAATGGGAGGCACCATTGATTTGGAGAGTGAACTGGGACAGGGAAGCTGTTTTGAGGTTCTCATAGATATGAGAATTGCAGAGGAGAGAACAATTGCTTTGGCAGCACAAGAAGAAATAGATGAACAGGATGATAATATCCTTCAGGGAATGAGATTCCTGTGTGCGGAGGATAATGAGCTGAATGCAGAGATTTTGATGGAACTGTTAAAAATTGAGGGCGCAGAGTGCATCATCTGTGAAAATGGTGAAAGAGTTCTGGAGACATTTGAACAGTCTGCCCCGGGGGATTATGACATGATCCTGATGGATGTGCAGATGCCTGTCATGAACGGTTATGAGGCAACAAAAGCAATCCGCAGAAGTTCTCATGAACTGGCAATGACAATTCCGATCATTGCTATGACCGCCAATGCGTTTTCTGAGGATATTCAGCATTCTCTGGCAGCCGGTATGAATGCCCATGTTTCAAAACCGGTTGAGATGAAGGTATTGGAAAAGACGATCAGAAGCATAAAATCCGGCGGCGGTTTTGTGTGGGGGGGGGGGTGGGTATCGAAATGCAGGTCATTGAACAGTGATAAATGGAAAGTAAAAAGTGGAGATTGCTCCCTGATGGACCCAGTCGCTGGAGGCAGAAGGGAAGGACGCAGGAGAGGTAACGATCTGGCACCGGACGGATGGCACTGCCTATAACCGCCGGTCCTATAAGGATGATTTCAATTCCCTGAAAAAACTTTACGGTCTCCCGGATGATTTTCACTGGCACGATTTGCGTCATGTATACGCAACATTAATGGTCCAGTACCAGGTTAATATCAAAGAACTGGCCGTCGTGCTCGGACATTCCAGCGGAATTTTCACGATGCAACACTATGTTGTTCCGAGTCAAAAAGTTTGTGAAGAAGTGCCGGAATTTGAGGAAATTGTCCTGAATGCCATGCCAGTAAAACTGGAAAATGATGAGATCGTTCTGAAGGAAAACCTGATTTTTGAGGTTCCTGGATTTGACGAATATTCGGAAAACTTAATAAAAAGTTCGACGATAGAAGCTCGAAAAATTGATTTCGGGAAAGAATCTATTGCGGAAACACGGGAAATACCGTATAATAATGCGGTCTGATCTGTACATTTAAAGCGGATTTATCCGTAAAATGATGGAAAATCCGAATTGTGCGTATTTCAGAAACAATTTTTTTTGTCGTAAGAGCGAAAAATATTATGTAAACTATCCGTGAGATAAAAACACTTGACAAGAATTTGTGTTTTTACGCTTACGGAAAAGAACAGAGAAAAAGAACTAAAAAGAACCAAAAAACAGCGATGAATATATCGCAAAAAACGTGAGAAATGTAGGTAAAATAAGGCTTTATGAAAAAGTTAGCGTTAAGTGATGAAATTTTATTAACCGTTCAACAACCCGCCAGATACATCGGAGGGGAAGTGAACTGTGTCATGAAAAATCCGTCCCTTGTGGACATTCGGTTTGCCATGTGCTTTCCGGACGTATACGAGATAGGCATGTCCCATTTAGGCATCCAGATCCTGTATTCTATGTTTAATTCCAGGGAAGATATCTATTGTGAGCGTGTATACAGCCCCTGGATGGATCTGGATCCGATCATGAGAGAGAAGAATATCCCGCTGTTTACCCTTGAGACCCAGGAGCCTGTAAAGAACTTTGATTTTCTGGGAATCACTCTTCAGTATGAAATGTGCTATACTAATGTGCTTCAGATCTTAGATCTGGCACAGATCCCGCTCCATGCAGCAGATCGTGGGGAAGATATGCCAATTGTCATCGGTGGCGGCCCATGTGCCTATAATCCGGAGCCTTTGGCAGATTTCTTTGATATGTTTTATATCGGAGAAGGTGAGACAGTTTATTTTGAACTTTTAGACTGCTATAAGGAAAACAAAAAAAACGGCGGAAGCAGAAGAGACTTTTTAGAGAAAGCAGCCCAGATCGAGGGAATCTATGTCCCGGCTTTTTATGACGTAGAGTACAATGAAGACGGCACATTAAAAAGCTTTAAACCAAACTGTCCAACTGCAAAGGAAAAGATCGTTAAGCAGGTAGTAGCTGATATGGACAGTGTGCCATATATTGAAAAACCGCTGGTGCCATTTATTAAGGTGACTCAGGACAGAGTGGTTTTAGAGATCCAGAGAGGCTGTATCCGTGGATGCCGTTTCTGTCAGGCGGGTAATGTGTATCGTCCGTTAAGAGAACACAGTTTGGAATATTTAAAGCATTATGCATACGATATGCTTAAGAGCACCGGACATGAGGAGATTTCCTTAAGTTCTTTAAGTTCCAGTGATTATACGCATCTGGAAGGTCTTGTGAACTTTCTTATTGATGAGTTTAAGGGAAAAGGGGTGAATATTTCCCTTCCATCCCTGCGTATCGATGCTTTTTCCCTGGATGTTATGAGCAAGGTCCAGGATATTAAAAAAAGCAGCCTTACATTTGCTCCTGAGGCTGGTTCCCAGCGCCAGAGGGACGTTATTAATAAGGGACTTACAGAAGAAGTGATCTTAAAGGGTGCCAATGATGCTTTCCACGCAGGGTGGAACCGCGTAAAACTGTATTTTATGCTGGGACAGCCTACAGAAACAGTGGAAGATATGGAAGGGATCGCCCTTCTTTCTGAAAAGATTGCAGAGACCTATTATGATGAGATCCCAAAAGATCAGAGGCATGGTAAGGTACAGGTAGTTGCCAGTTCATCATTCTTTGTTCCGAAGCCATTTACCCCATTTCAGTGGGCAAGGATGTGTACTAAGGAAGAATTCCTAGAGCGTGCCAATATCGTTCGCGGAAAGTTCCGTGAGATGAAAAACTTTAAGAGTTTAAAATATAACTGGCATGAAGCAGAACTGACTGTATTAGAGGGCGTTCTTGCAAGAGGCGACCGCCGTGTAGGTGCAGTTATTGAAGAAGCATACCGTAGAGGGGCTATTTACGATTCATGGTCTGAATTCTTTAAAAATGAAGTCTGGATGGAAGCATTTAAAACCTGCGGCGTGGATATTGATTTTTATACCACCAGAGAACGCAGCTTAGATGAGTTATTCCCATGGGATTTCATTGATGCAGGTGTTTCCAAGGCTTTCTTGAAGAGAGAGTGGCAGAATGCGCTTGATGAAAAAGTGACTCAAAACTGCCGTCAGAAATGTTCTGGCTGCGGTGCTGCCAAATATGGTGGCGGTGTCTGCTTTGAGAAAAGATAAGACCATAAAACTGTAAGAGTGCAAATTCGTAAATTAATGTAAATATATAAATAATAAAAGGAACAATACAGACAATGATGAAAATTCGTATAAAATTTCGCAAATACGGCACCATGAAATTCATCGGCCACCTGGATGTGATGCGTTATTTCCAGAAAGCGATCCGCAGAGCTGAAGTGAATATCCGTTATAGCGAAGGCTTCAGCCCTCATCAGATCATGTCCTTTGCTGCGCCTTTAGGTGTAGGTATCACCAGCAAGGGTGAATATGTGGATATTGAGGTACTGGATACTGAAAATTCAAAAAAAATGGTGGACCGCTTAAATGCAGTGATGTCAGAAGGCTTTGAAATCCTGGAGTACAAGCTTCTTCCAGATGATGCAGCAAATGCTATGTCTATTGTGGCAGCAGCAGATTACAGTCTTACTTTCCGGCCGGGTTATGAGCCGGAAAATGAAAGTCCACAGGAGTGGTTTGAAAAGCTGGTTCAATTTTTTGATACAGACCATGTAATGATCATGAAAAAGACAAAAAAGGGAGAACGGGAAATGGACCTTAAGCCCTTTGTCTATGAATTAAAAGTTCGTAAAGAAGGGGAGATCCCTGCTCTTTTTATGAAAGTGTCTGCAGGCAGTGCTGCAAATATTAAACCGGAGCTTGTTTTGGATGCGTATTATACTTCTTTAGAGGAAGAACGTCCCCAGTTCGCTTTTATGACTGAGAGAGAAGAAGTATATGCAGATGCAGCCACTGCAGAAGAAGCAGAGGCTGGCACACATAAATTTGTAACATTGGGCAATCTGGGACAGGATATAGAATAATGGATAAATTAGTCATTACCCGTTTGCAGGGAAAAATATGTACAGCTTCCGTATCCGATAGAAAGGTAACAGGTATTATCCTGGAAGAGGAAGACCAGGCATCAATCCTTAATAACATTTATATTGGAAAAGTCCAGAAGGTAGTTGCAGGTATTAATGCAGCTTTTATTGATCTGGGCGTGACGGTTGGTTATTATAGTCTGGATGAAAATAAAGAACATATATTTACCCAGAAAGGAAGAAGTGGTAAATTAAGACCAGGAGATGAGCTTTTAGTTCAGATAAGCCGGGACGCCGTAAAGACAAAGGCGCCTGTGCTTACCTCTAATTTGTCTCTGCCTGGGCGTTTTTGCGTTCTCACAGCAGGCAGAACAGGGATTGGTTTTTCGGCAAAACTTACAGACACAGCATGGAAGAATCAGATCCGGAAAATGCTTTTGGAAAATGATTTTATAGGCTTTGGCATTATTTTAAGGACCAATGCAGGATCAGCAGGGCCGGAACAGATATTAGAAGAGTGCGAAAAGCTTAAAGCTATGTTAAAACAGCTGATAAAAGAGAGCGGCAGCCGCACCTGCTACAGCTGTCTGTATAAGACACTTCCTTCTTATATTGCAGGTATCCGGGATTCTTATGCCGGAGGACTGGAGGAGATCGTTACAGACTGTCCGGATCTATATGGGCAGTTAAAAGAATATCTGGAAACCAGCCAGGCGGAGGATGCAGGAAAATTAAAATTGTATACAGACAGATTGCTTTCACTTGGAAAGCTTTATAGTCTGGATAATGCTCTTTCCAAGGCACTTGATAAACGGGTATGGCTGAAATCCGGAGGCTATCTGGTGATCGAGCCAACAGAAGCCATGGTAGTGATAGATGTAAATACGGGGAAATATGAAGGTAAAAAGAAGCTGGAGGAAACCGTATTAAAGATTAATTTAGAGGCGGCGGCAGAAATCGCAAGACAGCTGCGGCTGCGCAATCTTTCCGGTATTATTATGGTGGATTTTATTGATATGAACCAGGAAGAAAGTAAGATGCAGCTGATGGAAGCATTAAAAGCAGCTGTAGCGAAAGATCCGGTAAAAACAGTTGTAGTAGAAATGACCCGTTTGAATTTAGTGGAGATAACCCGCAAAAAGGTAAGACGTCCATTATACGAACAGGCGGCAGGATTATATAACAGTACAAGGGAATAGGGGAAAACAAACATGAAGATCATAATCGTGGGCTGCGGCAAAGTTGGAACAACTCTGGCAGAGCAGTTAAACAGGGAAAATCATGATATCACACTGATCGATACCGATGATGAGGCATTAAAAAACATTTCTGACAATGTAGACCTGATGAGCGTAACTGGAAATGGCGCTATTTACCAGGTACAGATGGAAGCGGGTATTCAGGAGGCAGATCTGATGATCGCCACTACAAACTCAGATGAGTTGAATATGCTCTGCTGTCTGATCGCGAAAAAAGCAGGTAACTGTCATACCATCGCACGTATCCGAAACCCTGAGTATTCCGCAGAGATCGGTTATATCAGAGAAGAGTTAAACCTTTCTATGGCCATTAACCCGGAACTGGCAGCTGCGAGAGAAATCGCAAGACTTCTGCGTTTCCCATCTGCTATTAAGATCGAGCCGTTTGCCAAAGGAAGGATCGAGCTGTTAAAGCTTCTCATCCCGGATCATTCCAATTTAGACCAGTTAAAGGTCATGGATGTGGTAAATAAGTTAAAGAGCAATGTGCTGATCTGTGCTGTAGAGCGCGGGGATGACGTTGTGATCCCGGATGGTAATTTTGTGATGCAGAAAGGAGACAAGATCTCATTTATCGCATCCCATACAGACAGTGCGGACTTCTTTAAGAAAGCCGGAATCGTAAACAACTCCGTAAAAACTGCCATGTTTGTAGGCGGCGGAAAGCTGACATATTATCTTTGCAACCAGCTGGCGGATACAAAGATCAAGATCAAGATCATTGAGCAGGATGAAGCACGGTGCAGACAGTTAAGTGAACTGCTGCCAAATGCCATGATCATCCACGGTGACGGTTCTGACCAGCAGGTTTTATTGGAAGAAGGTATCCTTCAGACAGAGGCTTTTGCTTCTTTAACAGGCTTTGATGAAGAAAATATCATGCTTTCCCTGTATGCAGCCAGCAAATCCAATGCAAAGCTGATCACGAAGGTAAACAGGATTGCTTTTGAAAGTGTGATCAATTCCCTGAATCTTGGAAGCCTGATCCAGCCGAAAATGCTTACTGCAGACCTGATCCTTCAGTATGTAAGAGCAATGCAGAATTCTATGGGAAGCAATGTAGAAACTCTTTATAAGATCGTAGCTGACAAGGCAGAGGCGTTGGAATTCCGCGTAAAAGAAGGATCCCCTCTTCTTGGTATTCCGTTGGAAAGGCTGCAACTGAAAAATAATCTGTTAGTAGCCTGTATCAACCGCAGCGGCTGTATTATTACCCCTCGAGGCAAAGATACGATTGAAGCTGGCGATACCGTGATCATTGTTACGACCCATACAGGCCTGAATGATCTGACCGACATATTAAAGTAAAGGGGTTTAGGCAATGAATCATAGTATTATTATTTATATGTTAGGCTGGATTATGAATATAGAAGCGGCGCTGATGCTGATCCCTATCCTGACAGCAGTCGTTTATAAAGAAGGAATTATCAGCTGTTACGCAGGGGTAGCAGTTGTATGTGCAGTTCTTGGTTTTTTATGTACCAGAAAAAAGCCAAAGGTAAGGATGTTTTTTGCAAGGGAAGGCTTTGTACTGGTTTCCTTAGGCTGGCTGGTTCTAAGCTTTTTTGGCTGCCTTCCTTTTGTGTTAAGCGGGGAGATACCTCATTTTATTGATGCTTTGTTTGAAATTGTGTCCGGTTTTACTACTACCGGTTCCAGTATCCTTCCAGAGGTGGAGAAGCTGTCAAAAGCCAGCCTGATCTGGAGAAGTTTTTCCCACTGGATCGGAGGCATGGGCGTTCTTGTATTTATCCTTGCTATTCTTCCCATGGCAGGAGACTATGATATGCACATCATGAGAGCAGAAAGTCCGGGACCTTCTGTAGGGAAACTGGTACCGAAGATCCGCATTACCGCAAAGCTGTTATATGTGATCTATTTCTTTATTACCGCTGTGACTGCAGTTTTCCTGCTGATCGGGAAAATGCCTATATTTGATACCATCTGTATGAGCCTTGGCGCAGCTGGAACAGGAGGTTTTGCCTGCCGCAACAGCGGACAGGCAGGTTATACCGTTTACCAGCAGGCAGTTTTAAGTATTGCCATGATTCTTTTTGGTATTAACTTTAATGTTTATTATCTGCTTCTCATTCGTAAGCCCAAAGAAGCCTTCAAGTGTGAGGAGATGCGTGGTTATCTGGCGATCATCCTGGCAGCGGTAGTGCTGATCACTATTAATATCCGCTCCATGTTCCCATCTCTTTTCCTGGCAGCTCACCATGCATTATTTCAGGTTGCTTCTATTATTACAACCACTGGTTATTCTACCGTAGATTTTGATAAATGGCCGGAGTTTTCAAAATGCATTATCGTGCTGTTGATGTTTATTGGTGCCTGCGCAGGAAGTACAGGCGGCGGAATGAAGGTTTCCCGTATTATGATCGCTTTTAAAGAAGCTAAACGGGAAATTTCTACCATGATCCACCCAAGAAGTGTAAAGGTCTTAAAATATGAGGGGAAAGTGATCGGAAATGATACCCTTCGTGTTTTAAACTGCTATATTATTGTATATTTTATGCTGTTTGTGGCTTCTGTCCTTATTGTCAGTCTGGATAATTATGATTTTACCACCAGCTTTACAGCAGTAGCCGCCAACTTTAATAATATTGGACCGGGACTTTCCGTTGTAGGTCCTGCATCTAACTTCTCTATGATGTCCTACCTGTCAAAAACAGTGCTTATCTTTGACATGCTGGCAGGCAGACTGGAGCTGTTCCCGGTACTTGTTCTTCTTTCTCCGGGAACTTGGAAAAGAGGATAAAATAATTAAAAATATCCTTGACAATTGAAAAGTCGGGTGATATTATACTTAAGTATGCCGCACAGCGAGGTAAAAGATTTCGTAAGAGACACCGAAGCTGGCGAGTAATGAACATAGGAGGTGCCTTTTTATGTACGCGATTATTGCAACAGGCGGAAAGCAGTACAAGGTAGCAGAAGGCGATGTCATTAAGGTAGAAAGACTGGGCGCAGGCGCAGGCGAGACCGTAACATTTGACCAGGTGCTGGCTGTTAACAACGGCGAACTGCAGATTGGATGCCCAACCGTAGCCGGAGCAACTGTTACAGCAACAGTTGAGAAGGAAGGCAAGGGAAAGAAAGTTATCGTTTACAAGTATAAGAGAAAAACTGGCTATCACAAAAAGAATGGTCACAGACAGCTCTTTACACAGGTTAAGATCGAAAAGATCAACGCTTAATTGTAAATGGTATGATCCAGACAACAGTATTTAAGAAATCCACAGATTCAGGCAATGATCTTTACTGCGGGATCGTGATTAAGGGACATGCAGGTTATGCTGAAGAAGGTGAAGATATTATCTGCGC
Source organism: Lachnospiraceae bacterium (assembly GCA_025758065.1). Taxonomy (NCBI): domain Bacteria; kingdom Bacillati; phylum Bacillota; class Clostridia; order Lachnospirales; family Lachnospiraceae; species Lachnospiraceae bacterium. The sequence continues at coordinate 3,307,688 of CP107199.1, read as the reverse complement.
AGCAGTTTCTGCATTGGCTATTAATTTTTATAATTCAGTAGAGACATTTACGGATGACGGATTTGAAGGAACAGCAGGACAGGATGACATTCAGTTTGACTTCCGCTTCACTTCAGATATAAGCCCTGAGTCACAGCTCCTTATGAATTCTCTTATTCTGGGACTTCAGAATATTGAGAATGATTATGGAAGATCATACATTAATATCCGGTTTAAGGAGGTGTAAGACATGTTAAAGATGAACCTTCAGTTATTCGCTCATAAAAAGGGTGTTGGTTCTACTAAGAACGGCCGTGATTCCGAGTCCAAGAGACTTGGCGCAAAGAGAGCTGATGGACAGTTCGTACTGGCAGGAAACATCCTGTACAGACAGCGCGGTACACATATTCATCCTGGCAACAACGTAGGTAAGGGCGGCGACGATACCTTATTTGCTTTAGTAGACGGAGTTGTTAAGTTTGAAAGAAAGGGCAGAGACAAGAAGCAGGTTTCTGTTTACCCAAGAGCAATCAACGAGTAATTCTGAGGGCCCCATACAAGTATGTATGGAGCCCCTTTTTTCTGTATCCTTAGTGACGGGATGTGCGTTCTGCCTACTGAGGATCCTCACATTCAACACCAACAGGAGGTGCTGTATAATGTTCGCAGATAGAGCAAAAGTATTTATAAAGTCCGGTAAAGGCGGAGATGGCCATGTTTCTTTCCGAAGAGAACTTTATGTTCCAAATGGCGGTCCTGACGGCGGGGACGGCGGAAGAGGCGGCGATGTTATTTTCCAGGTAGATACAGGAAAAAACACACTGGTAGATTTCCGTCATATTCATAAATATGTGGCAAAAGACGGACAGGAAGGTGGAAAACGCCGCTGTCATGGAGCAGATGCCGATGATCTGATCGTAAAGGTACCGGAAGGTACTGTAATTAAAGATTTTGAATCCGGAAAAGTCATTGCAGACATGTCCGGTGATAATAAAAGAGAAGTTATTTTAAAAGGCGGAAAAGGCGGCCTTGGAAACATGCATTTCGCAACCTCCACCATGCAGGTTCCCAAGTATGCACAGCCTGGACAGCCTGGACAGGAGCTGTGGGTCACTCTGGAGCTTAAGGTGATCGCAGATGTAGGTCTGGTAGGATTTCCAAATGTTGGAAAATCTACATTGTTATCCGTAGTCAGCAACGCAAGACCTGAGATTGCAAACTATCATTTTACTACATTAAATCCACATCTGGGTGTGGTGGATCTGGGTGATGGTGCAGGTTTTGTTATGGCAGATATCCCGGGATTGATCGAGGGAGCTTCTGAGGGAGTAGGACTGGGGCATTCTTTCCTGCGTCATATTGAGCGTACCAAAGTGTTAGTCCATGTAGTAGACGGTGCTTCTGTAGAAGGAAGAGATCCGTTAGAGGATATTTTAACTATTAACAAAGAGCTGGAGGCATACAATCCGGATCTTTTAAAACGCCCACAGGTGATCGCAGCCAATAAAATGGATGCATGTTATTCGGAAGATGACTCCAACGATATTATTGCCAGATTAAAGGCAGAATTTGAGCCAAAGGGTATTAAAGTATTTCCAATCTCTGCAGTCAGCAGACAGGGCGTAAAAGAGCTGTTATGGCATGTAAATGACCTGTTAAAGACTGTAGATTCTGCACCGGTTGTATTCGAGAAGGAATTTGAGATTGAGTATCAGGGCGACCGCAGCCTTCCGTATACAGTTACAAGAGCAGATGATGGTGCTTATGTAGTAGAGGGACCGAGAATTGAAAAGATGCTGGGTTATACGAATCTGGATTCTGAGAAGGGCTTTGATTTCTTCCAGAAATTCTTAAAAAATACCGGTATTTTAGACGACCTTGAAAAATCTGGTATCAATGAAGGCGATACTGTCCGTATGTATGGACTGGAGTTTGATTATTATAAATAATTACTGCAAATAATTACTACAATTACTATTGATCGTTTTAGTTTATATAGATGAAGGAGAAATAAATGACAAGTAAGCAGAGATCCTATTTAAAAGGTCTTGCAATGAACCTGGATCCAATCTTTCAGATCGGCAAATCCAGCCTTACACCAGAAGTGACAGAGGCTGTTTCTGAAGCACTGGAGGCTAGAGAGCTTGTAAAGATCACTGTATTAAAGAACTGCCTGGATGACGGCAGATCTATCGCAGAAGTATTGGGTGAGCGTACTCATTCAGAAGTAGTACAGGTGATCGGAAGAAAGATCGTACTGTATCGTCCGGCTAAGGATGAGACTAAGAGAAAGATCGTATTACCTTAATTAACTATGAAAGTGTTGCCAGGTGGCTATAGGGTCTGAGTGTCTGCACCCGGGGAAGTATAGATATCTGGCAGCAGTTGTGTAAGTGCCGGCGGCATGTGACAACAGACTTATGCACCTGTTTTTGTGGTTGATTTTCCGTCAGCTGCACCTGGATTTTATCACCGTACGCACTGCGTATGCCTCAGAAATTTGGGTATAACTGACAAGAAATCTTTTCACAAAATCAGGCACAGAGAGATTCAGAGAGAACATCAGATGACTACGGAGGTCTGACATGGCGAAAATAGGAATCTTGGGAGGAACCTTTGATCCGATCCATAATGGTCATCTTGCCCTTGGAAAACAGGCATACGAGCAATTTGGGCTGGATGAGATCTGGTTTATGCTTTCTGGCCATCCTCCTCATAAAAAGGGTCGCCTGGTAACAGAGGGAAAAGAGCGGGAAGATATGGTAAAACTGGCCATTGCGTCAGTTCCCTATTTTGTATATTCCGATTTTGAATTAAAAAGGGAAGGAAATACTTATACAGCCCAGACGCTGACACTGCTTAAGGAAGCATATCCCCAGCATGAGTTTTATTTTATCATAGGTGCAGATTCCCTTTATGAGATCGAACAGTGGTATCATCCGGAGCTGGTCATGAAACAGGCTGTTTTGCTGGCTGCGGCAAGAACTTATGAAAAAGATCACCGTGATTTTGAAAAGCAGATAAATTATCTGCAGGAAAAATATGGTGCCAGGATTGGTATGATTCAGTTCAAAGAAATGGATATATCTTCCAGACAGATACGAAAAGCAGTTGGATCAGGCCAGTCTGTTGAAAAACTGGTACCAGGTTCGGTTGCCGGATATATCAGAATACATGGACTTTACAGAGAAGCCTTTGATGATTAAAGGAGTGTACAGATATGCAGATGAGTAATCATTGCAGTCAGATCATGATGCTGCGCAGTAAACTGAAAACAAAACTGGATCCTATGCGTTATGAGCATTCACTTAGTGTATCCTTTACCTGTATGAATCTTGCCATGCGTTATGGGTATGACATAGATAAGGCAGAACTTGCAGGACTGATGCATGACTGTGGAAAGCGTTTTACAGATGAGATCATTTTAAAGAAATGTATCAGTCATAAGATTCTTGTGACTGATGCAGAACAGAAAGCCCTTCCAGTACTTCATGCCAAATATGGCGCCTGGCTGGCGGAGAATAAATACGGAATCGAAGACCCAGAGATCATAAGCGCCATTGCCTGTCATACAACAGGTAAGGCAGATATGTCTGTTTTGGATAAGATCGTATATATTGCTGATTATATTGAGCCAAGGCGATACAAAGCAGATAATCTGCCTCAGATGAGAAAACTTGCATATGAAGATCTGGATAAGACCATGTATGAGATTTTAAAAAGCACATTGGAATATCTGGCAAAGAAGGGCGCAGCAGCTGATCCTATGACTGCTACGGCTTATGAGTATTTCAGACAGCTGGTAGCCGCCGAAAAGTAAAGGAGAAATAGAATGAATTCTAAGGAAATGGTAAAAATTGCCTATGAGGCGTTAAGTGATAAAAAGGGACAGGATATTAAGATCATCGATATCCAGTCTGTATCCGTTCTTGCTGATTATTTCATTATTGCAGACGGAAGCAACCCAAACCAGGTACAGGCAATGGCCGACAATGTAGAAGAGATGCTTGGCAAAGCAGGCTGTGAGTGTAAGCAGATTGAAGGCTATCAGAGTGCAAACTGGATTCTTATGGACTACAAAGATATCATCGTGCATATTTTCTGCCGCGAAGACCGTCTGTTCTATGATCTGGAGCGTATCTGGAGAGATGGAAAGACATTTGTGGATGTAAATGAGATTAATTAAATGTTTGTTTAATTCCTTTTATTTCGCGAACATTCCCTCTAATCGCGAACAAGGGGTAAAAAAAGCGTAAAAAATTCCTTTTATATCACGAACAGAGAGGGAAAAACCTGCGTATGGTTTTTCCCTTTTATCGCGAATAAGGAATGTAAATTTGAAATCTGTGTTTTCCCATATATCGCGAACAAGACAGATAAAGCATTTTCCTTTTATATTGCGAACAGGAACTAACTACAATTCCCTTATGATTGGTACTGGCGAGCCTGTCCTTTCCGTGGTACAATATTTACGTTATCAAGAAACACGGTCCTGAATCATGGAGGCGCAAAGTATGGAACCAATGTATTTGTCAATCCAGCCGGAAAAGACCGGGGAACGCATAAGAAAGCTGCTTTTGGAACAGGGGTATACGATTCGGGAAATCCAGGGAGCTTTCGGGTTTGAAAATCCACAGGCCATTTATAAATGGTTGTCCGGCAAATCGTTACCCAGCATAGACAATTTCATTATTTTAAGTAGATTATTACATACTACGATTGAAGATATCCTCGTCATTGACGGGGATATTCCTCGTTTATGGGGAATTTTAAACCGATGGTTGAATGACATCCGCCGCCGTATGATTTAGAATCGGAGCAGAAACAAATAGCGGAAGATAAGGGCAGAGAGGACGGAAAAGCATGGAATCGGTACATAAATGTATGTTAAATGATATTCCGCGAAAGAAACGGAAAAGTAAAACACGAAAACCGGAATATCCAGTTTTTCTTACTAACGGACCGACTCACGGTTCTCCCATGGAATGGATAAAACGCTGGAGAGAAGACATTATCTGCATCTGCCAGAGATTGCGTTACGGATACTGCTACCGTGATGTCTGGTCGATTGACTGGTGGTTCGTTACCGTTGTTCCGAACATGATTCACGATCTGCGTATCAACAGCCACGGGTATCCTGGATACTTCACTGGAACCGAAGAAGAAAATGTACTGAAGTGGAACAGGATCCTGAAGCGTATGGAATTTTTGTTTCGAGAGGCAAACGAGGAAACCTGCCGCCGGAAAAACCCGTATCAGGATGCGCATGATGAAGCAATGGCGGCATTCACTCGACAATACGGGATGTTCGGCGAAAAACTGAAGACGAAAGAAGAAAAAGAACAGGAAAAAAAGAAAGGATTCAGCCGTATGTACACCATGTCCGATGTACCGGAATATAAGGAAATATCGGATCAGTGGCTGGCAGCGGAAAATGAACTGACAACATACCGGGATCGATGCATGAAAGAAGGTATGAAGCTCTTTGCCAGATATTTCTGGAATTTGTGGGACTGAGATCATTTGCGTTGAAAAAACATTATGGGAGGCGAAAACCATGCAGAAAATTACATCGGCTTATGCAAACAAAATGCTGAGAAGCCTGGAAGAAGACAAAGCATTCTGGGTAAACAAGGAAGCTGCATCCAGTACTTACGTGGCTGCGGTCAATGAGGAGCCGGTCATTCCGGAATACGATTACATGACCGTTGCGAATATGATTGACGAGATTGACAGGAAGATCGTTACTATCAAGCACGCACTGAATCTGACCAATGCCACCGCAAAAGTGCAGGTCGGTGAGCAGGAGATGAGCATTGATGGCATCCTGATCCGGATGGCGCAGCTCAACAAGAGAAAGGCCGTGCTTGACGATATGCGCAAGAGACTGCCGAAAACTCGTGTATATGGCAGTTCCTTCGGCTCTTCTGGTTCGGCACCGGAGTATAAGTATATCAACTACGATCCAGAACTGATCCGGCAGGAATACGACCGTATCTCCAATACGATCATGGAAATGCAGATCGCACTGGATCGCTACAACCAGACGGTGTTGTTTGAGGTGGACATCTAAACAGGATTTCCGTACAGGGCATACTTCTAACAAAACTTACAGGCGGTTACTGTTTATGGTCATTGCTTATCGGTTATTTGTTATCAGGTTATGTGTTCCTGTTCATGGAGACGACTTTGGGAAAGCATACAATGCAGATTTTCAAATCGCCCTGTAAAAAACCCGTGAGAGATCACGGTGCCAAGGTACGGTTTTCAGGCACGACGGCTGCGGGAGCAATTCCGCAGCCATTTTTCATGGTAAGAAGGATTTCAGCCTGGAACCTTGCGGAGTGGTTTTATCCGAAAAACGTTATCCGCAGAAAAAGCTGTCTTGCAATGTCACCGCAATGATGATATAGTTGTAGCCAAACATATGATCGACTGTAACTGATGATGAGGCGAAAAGTTAAACTTAACAAAAGAGAAAAGGAATGATAAACGTATGAGCAGTTTTGAGAATGTAGAGGTTTTTGAAGATACAAAAAGAATGTGTGAAACAAATGGAAAGATTAAGAATGCCCTTACACGGTCTGTGAAAAACCAGAAGCTCATTTTGGAAGGAACAGAGCTGCCTGCTGTGGATAAGGTGTATTTTTCAGATGAGGCGAAGATCATCGTATCCACAAAGCGGACTTTCGAGGCGGCTGCAGGTTATGCAGGTCAGAATGTGGCGGTACATAACTTTGCTTCCGCGACCAATCCGGGCGGCGGCGTGACAAGGGGATCCAGCGCGCAGGAAGAGTGCTTGTGCAGATGCTCCGGCCTGTATTTCTGTCTGAGTGTGCCGGAAATGATGAAGGGATTCTATTACCCTCATCGGAATGCAAAGAATCCGCTCAACAATGCGGATATCATCTATACGCCGGATGTGACCGTATTCAAGACGGATACGGGCAGGCCGAAGCTGATGAATGAAACAGAGTGGTATGATGTGGATGTAATCACCTGCGCAGCGCCGAACCTGCGAGAGCGGCCGAGCAATCGGTTCAATCAGGGTAACGGTGACCGGGCGGTCAAAGTCAGTGACCGGGAACTCCTGGAAATCCATAAGAAGAGGCTGACCAGGATTCTGGATGTTGCAGTACTGAACGGTGACGAAGTGGTAATTCTGGGCGCATTTGGATGCGGAGCGTTTCAGAATAAGCCGGAAGTGGTGGCGCGTGCTGCCAAAGAAGTGATTGCGGATTATCTGCACGCATTGAAAACCATTGAATTTGCTGTGTATTGCCCGCCGCGGGATGATACGAATTTCAAAGTGTTTAAGCGGGTGATGGGAGCGTAAAGAATCGAAAGGAGACAAGCGATGGGAGAAAACTATGTATATATGGATGACGATGAAATGATGGAATTACACGGTTTGCTCGAAGAAATGCTTTCCAAAGAGAAATTTTCAATGAACGCTCTCGAAGGTGCAACGGTATCCACAGATCCGTCCCCGGATTATCTGCTCCGGGTGCTGTGTACGCCGGTTCTGGACCGTTGCTTTTATTTGACCATGTGGGGCGACAGATCATACGAGCACTTACTGCACGATATCAAAGACGGTACGTATCAGGGACTTACCATGGATGTTTTTGAGAAGAAACGCTTGGAATGGGTGAAGGAAATCAAGAATACGGAAGACCCCATTCTCCGTGTCGAGAAAGCATTACGGTATGCCCGCGAAGTCGATGTTTGGGAGACAAAGAAACACTTTTTGGATCTGGTTGCGAAAGACAAGACCACGATGGTATGCGCGGAAGTATGTGCCAATATGATTAAGAAAGGCTATTCCCTGACGGAAATTGCGTCGATTGTTCCCCGGACCACCAAAGCGGATATCTACGGGCTTTCCCACATGATAAAAAAGCCGCTGAAACTGACGGAAAAGGAATATAAGGATGTTGAAAAGCAGTACCGGAAGACAGGAGAACCGGCCGTCTTAAAGAAAGTTTTTGGAGAGCCCGGTCAGAAGAAAGGAAAGTCTGAAGATGTATAACACATTCCGTTATTAATCAATAGTAAGAGAAGCCGGTTTGAGAGTGATGGAAGAGACTGATAACCGTGAAGATTGCATCTGTGCTTCATCAGGAGTCTGCCCTTTTTACCGGGATTGCGATTGTGTTTAAAGAAGATGAGAGAGGAGTGGCGATTATGTGTCATGAAATGGAAATCATGAGAAATCAGGCACATGAGGAAGGCGTTGAGGAAGGTAGACGCTTGTTATTAATTGAGCAAGTCTGCGCAAAAATGCAGAAATTTTCTTCAGCAGAAGAAATTGCAGATGATCTGACGATACGGGACGTGCCTTTAATCCAGAAAATCATAGATGTAGCTACGAGGTTCGCTCCGGATTATAACGTTGATGCTATTTATGAGGCATTAAACTTGTAGAGCTGCTAAAATTCTCCTTGTGGAGAAATAGTATTAAAGATATTTCGCTAAGAGCTTCCTGAAAAAGGAGTCTCTTTTTTTGATGTAAAACACCAACTTTCGCGACACATGCCCTGTTAGTTTCCAAAAATTTTACAGCCAAAATGGGAGAGCTGAACCCTGATGCTTCCACTATGGCGCATAACCAATAATCATCTTTTTCTTTCCATAATTCACGCAAGAATAAATCTGGAAAGGAAAGAGTGATTATGGGATTACGAACCGAAGATGCCGTACGGGATGGTTATGCACCGTCTGACGGAACTGCATTTGTAAACGGGGCACGACAGATTTTAGGATTTGATAAAGTGGAAGCCGGAGTACGCCAGGGAACCGGACAGATCACCACCTTCAATCAACTTGGATTTACAGGAGTGATCGACAAGCCGGATGGATGGTACCTTCCGGACGATTACAGTAAAGTTGCCATTGTTCTGGAAACAAAAGCAGAAAAAGAAGATGTGGCAAATGAAAAATGGGTGAAAGAGCTGCAGAAAAACATGAATATTGTTTCTGCAAAATATAACAAGGTAATTGGCATTCTTTATAACGGTAAAAATGTACGCGTCTTTAAGAATGAAGAGGAAATGACATATGCATTCCCCATCACGCGTTGTTCTGCCAGCCATGAAACAAGCGCACTGACTACAAGGTCAGCTGAATCGACAGCTTGTAGCCAGATACGCAGCTGTTCCGGGAAATCTGGATCATCGTAATAGAAGCAGAAACCCCAGGTTCCATTCTCCAAGACCATTTTCATAATCATTTCTCCTCGCAGTGATTGAGTTCGTAAAAAAGCTTCTTACCACTGAAATGAATTGATTTTTTTCAGTAACTGAAACCAGTGAGAAGCATCGCCCCACTGAATATCCTGTTCCGTATAACTTCCAAGACAGATTTCTTCCATTTTCTTTCCGGGTTCAAAGAACTGCCAAACCAACCCGTTTGTATAGATGACTTTGCGATAGGAGAGGACGTGACCGTCAAGCTGATCGGTATAGGTCAGCTTCACGTCAGGCCGTTTAATTTCAACACATCCAAGAATGGGAGCATGCTTGATTTTCTCCCGTTTCAGCACCACAAAATCGGGAAATCCGGATTCGCCTTTCAGATAAGAGGATTCAGTGGTTGTTCGTCTTTCTGAAACGTCCCGGATAGAAACTTTTCTGCCGGATTCGGATTCGCGCAACACACTGGCGACGATGGAATATAATTCACACTCGACGGCACAGTTTTGTATCAGGGCAAGTTCCAGTTCTTCTTTGTAATCGCTAAAAATTCTACCGTAATTCAATATTCGCTCCTTCCGGGAACCCATAGACCAGGACTAATTCCACTCCATCACCGTCAATATGTCTGTTTACACTGATGTGATCGGCCGTAGCCAGGGCCATCCGCATCCGCTTCTGAGTAGCCATGATATCAAAACCGCACCGTCCTGTAAAAGCAGCGGTAATATCGTGAAAGTGATCCTGCCGGATAGTCAATTTGGCACCAACCAGTTCTGCAAATTCCTTCAGGATCGGCAGAAGAGCCGCATCAAACCACGTCCGGAAATCCCGTACCGCGTCATCTGCCCGTTTCTGCCTAACGCTTTCGATGGCCTCCATGGCAGCAGCGGCTTCATCTTGTGAGAGGTTTTCTGCCATATCAGCTAAATTATCGGCCTGATCCGTACCGGTATAATCAAATTCCAACACATCATCATTTTCCAAAGTTTCATTCTGTTCCATAAAATATCATCTCCATAGATTTGTAAATTGTTCTTTAGAACAAATATAGCATATAAAAGATTGGAAAGAAACGCTTTTCGTTCGACTGGATTCGACAAAAAGCGACAAAAAAATGGAGGATCAAAGGGATCCTCCTATTCAAGATAAGCCTTGAGAGCTTTCATCAACCTTTTCTGTTCATCCGGTGGAAGAGTACGGATTGCTTCCGGCAGACCATTCGCGAATCCATCCACGGAATATGTCACAACATCAACCAGGAGAGTATCTGCGGAAACATCCAAGGCATTTGCGATGGCAACAAACGTATCTAATCTTACAGTTTTCATACCGCGTTCAATGACACTTATATGTGTTGAACTGAGATCGACAATGGCAGCCAGATTTTCCTGTGTCAAGCCTTTTGCTTCCCTTGCGGTCTTAATACGCAATCCTACTGCTTTTAAATCCATCGTACATCTCCTTTAGCACAAAAAAATGGTCTAAAGGTATTATATCTGTTGGGCAGGATGCAATACAGAATCTACGAAACTATATATTGGTCTAAAGAACAATATAAGGAAAGATTATGAATGATTATTATCTTGCATGCGTCTGATTCATGTTGCAAATCCTGTGCTAATTCCGTGGTGCGTACATAAATATCACCGCTACAGTTCGCGCCGGTGTCGCTGTACAGATGGTTATCCGTGCAAATTCCGTAGTCTTTACTATACGCATAGGATGTCAATGATGCAAATTGACTGATATCAATGGTACCAGTTGCGAGCAATACAGCAAGCAGCCCGGCAACCGGACGCTTCCAGTTCCCTTTTTTATGTTTTTGCATAGATTCTCCTTCCTTCCTTTTTTTATAGGCTAATTATGGAGAAAAATGATGCAAATTTGGTTTTGATGTGATTTTGTTATACATACAAAAAAGACTTCCTCTAATTTCTTAGAGAAAGTCCTTGTGTTGGAGAAACGATTTATTCGTATTTAATGTATTCACCGAAATTGAAATTGTAAGACTGTCTTGTTCCGAGTTTTGAAGTTTCTCTCCAATCATTAACGAGGTCGATAGCTCCGTTTTCAGCCATATGCGGAACGCCGTCTGCCTGTACAATCCAACATGCGTGTACTGTGTCCCCGACAACGGCGCATTTTAAACCAAGCAACGTTGCAAGCAGATGTCCTGTATCAGCAAAATCAATACATACGCCCTTTTTGTTGATAAGCACCTGATAAAATTTATCGTACGTATGCAGACTTGGATTGTTTTTTACTTCATCGTCGTATTTTGATCCGATTAACAATTCTGAAATCTTTGCGAGTCTCTCTGGTTCTGTAGCATGTTCGAAATCAAAACTATTTAACCAGTTCCTCAACACAGCAATAACTTCATCGGCCTGTTTTTTCTCTTCGTCTGTCATGGAATTTACACGATTGAATGGATCTGTTTGACCGGTCAGCTGTGCGATGTAATAACCATAGTTTGTGATAAACTGATTATGCCCCGCGAGTCCGTGATGATTAATTTCCGAATATTTTTCAAGCCAGTCTTTAGTTGCTTCAATATTCAGTGCATACAGATCCACGACCCTTTTAAGTGGATAATTACTATCATACGCTACATCACGCACCTTGCCGCCTTCATAGGTCAAGCCAAGCTCTTCTGCAGTGGCAGTTTTAATTTTGCCGTTTTCATCCAGTACGCGGTACAGGTAATCGATTGTCACTCCGTCAGGAGTTGTCCATTTATCGAACGTCCAATACGACTGCGCATTCGGATAAAGTTTCATCTGGTAACCTGCAGATGTCGGCTCTCCGATATCTCCCGCTGCTTTTGTATCTGTTTTTCCGTGATAATACAGAATATATTCGTTACCACCGTTCCAGTTGCGCCAGTACATATTGTCGCCAACTTTCAAATCGGTTGTTGGAAATGCGACACCAGTTCCAACTGGGTTTACTCTTGTAGTATTCTCCGGTTTATCGACATCTCTCATATAGCTGACAAGGCTCGACTGTTTGACGTTGGATTTTGCGGAAGACTGGGGTTTTCCTGTTGAACCGGTACTTTTTACAGTCCCCTGCGTCTTTACCACGCCGTTCTCTACCCACTGTCCGTCTGCATTTACGGTATAGCCGTCCGGGGTTGTGGTGTTGGTTAAGAGGTAACCGTCTGCACCGAAATAATAACTCTCGGAAATGCCGTCCCCATTACCATCCAGCCAGCGCCACTCATTTTTGGGATAATTACCATTTTCATCCCACCAGTATCCAGTTGCGTCCTGTTTCCATTGCCCGGCAAATGCGGTTGTTGCAGAACCCGCGGCCATCGCCGTTGCCATTGCAAGCGCTGCCGCTTTTTTGTAAATTTGCTTTTTACCCATAATGTTCCTCCTTTGTTCGTTAGCCCTTTTTCTTGCGCTATAGACTTATTATAGTTCCTTGGGTGATTTCTGACAATGCTTTTGTATTCTGCCGATATCCAAAAGAACTATTTTAATTCTGTTTTCAAGAAAAATCCAGCTGTACTATGAATAGTATATCGTATTGTGGATATATACACAATATTGATCTGAAAGAAAATCAGCTATGATTGTTCGCAGGAGGAGGACTTGTCATGGTTGATTACAGCCCGCTGTGGGACACAATGCGCAAACGCGGAATAACGCAATATATGATTCTGCAGGATAAGGTCCTCGATAATCATACGCTTGATCGTCTGAAAAAGAACATGAACATCACGTTGATTACATTGGAGCGTATCTGCACCTATCTGGATTGCACACCGAATGACGTGATTCGGTTTACAGAATAGAGCAGTAGTATATTTGATCGGAAATTATAAATAAAATCCCATGTCAGTGCCGCGCGGCGGTTGACTTGGGATTTGTTCGTATAGAGATTTTTTATGTACACCTTATAAATACCTCATTGAATGGAGTAGAGCAATTATATGGAAAATACATTAAAAAAGAGACCTTGTACGGAAGTAAAATATCATGGTCTTTACGATGGCAAAAGCCTGCTTCCGTACGCCATTGAAAGGAACTGGGAACTGAAGAGGTCCAAAATAAATTATGACATAGAAATCTTAACCAAGCTGAATCAGAAATCAATAACGATAAAGCTGTCAGATTCGGTACCTTTTGAAAGGGTACATGCGATACTCTGCAAAATTCTGAGGTATGAATGTCTTTTTGATGGCCGTTTTTTCAAAATGAATAAATATGAAGTAGACGGTATTGATATCACGGCTGACATGAGAGAAAACATGCTGTCATATTATGAAGGTAAACGGGCATATACAATATTCAGTCAACCAGTGAATGATATGGCCTATAAAAGAGGTTTTTGTGCATGGGAGAGGTACGATAAAAAGGCATTACAAATGGATCAGATGTTTTATTATATCGGGTTCGGTGATGGCTTGACAGCCGATTTGAGGTTGGCATTATTCTCAGAGATATTTGAGCCGTTATCAGAGTATCTTGCATCATTGCAAAAAATCCAAATTAATTGTTCACAGCCGCCAAAACAGAGGAATACAAAATGCCCACAATGTGGCTGCAAGTATAAAATTTCCATACCGAGTATTCCCTCCTTCAAGGATAAGATAGATTCGGTGATACAAGGATACGGAAGAACAGCGTTTAATGGCGATAATATTCCTGAAATTCTAAAAAGGACTGTCAACACAAGAAATAAAATGCTTCATGTTGATGCGAAAAAAGAAGATGCAATGACGGGCGGTCAGTGTGGATTTTACATCAGAAAATATGTAGAATTGTATCGGGTAGTGGTGCTGTCAGAATTAAAACTGTGGAATGCAGATCTGGAAAATGAACTTGCAGAGGCCATAAACGGTTACAATGCTGATTTCAAAAAATTAAGAATAAAAAAGAAATGAAAGAAGCGACAGCAGTATACTACAGGAACAATGATAAGAAAGCGCAGGTGCGAGTGCCTGCGCTTATTCGTTATGTATGTTTCTTTTATATTACTGTAAATCCTGTATGTAGCTTATGAGATCATCATACTGTGACGAGGACATTTCGCCATTATCATACAGTTCCTGAATGTGCTCCGCCAGAGCATCGATGTCATAATCTTCGGTGTCTCCATTCACAATATCCACAATCTGATCTTTCAGGTCCTTGTATTCCTTGCAGAATATATGGCTGTCGTACATTGTGTTGCCTCCTTCTTTTTATTCGATATACATACGCGGTTTATCGGAAAAGAGCATTTTAACAAATGCTTCCTGCGGATTTCCTACATAGTAGACCGGGTGCGCCTGACAGATCTCCAGCATTTTCTTTATAATCGCGAAATTGGGGTCCGTGGGATCGCATCGGAAGTCTTTGGTTTGCATGATAACACGATATTCCAGCTCATATGCAAGCATGACCGTAAAGGGTGTAAACTTGCCGGGCTGAAAGTTTTTCAGTGTCTCGAACCGTTCCTTCCGTTCCGCTTCATTGGCCACGCACATCCTGAGATAGCAGTGATCGAAGTACCTGCAGGTCTCGCAGACGAGCTGGTCAATCTGTTGATCGATAAGCTGTTCGTCGGTAGGAACCTCATAAGATCCAATCTTTTCAATATTGTCAGGATTCCGCAGTCCGTAATCAATCAGTTTACCGTCACTCTTACGCATGTAACGGTAAATATCCGCTTCGACCCAGAGGCAGTCGCCGGGATTAAATAATTCAAAACCGGTTCTGTCCATCCAGACATGATCTTCCTTGCCGACAAAACCGATACCGTCACCATACATGTCGTTTACCATGATACGTTTGAAAAGTACTTTGTTTTTCTGCTGATCGAACCGTAAAATCTGGCCTTTAAAGTCAGCGGATGAGCCTGAAACGTGATAGTAGCACAACTCGAAAAATTGCCGGACCTTGTCGCAGGAACGTTTCTGCACCTCCAGATATTCGTCATAGGACTTGAAATCGCCATTCTCCACATCCCGCATGCTGTCCGGAGAGAAGTCTATCCGACCGTTCTGATATCTTTCGAGAGTGTCTTTCCCATAACATTCCTTTCGTAATTCATCCCATTTGTTCATAAATCATTCCTCCCAAATTGATAAGTGCTGCATGGCAGCCTGACATACCAATCTTTGGGTTAAGCCCATTATAATACATTTTGTGCCTGTTATAAAGAATAATAATGGCAATCTCCAAATAGCCCATAATCAGGGATTTCAACTGTACTGGAGCGCCTCGTCATCCATTATTTGGGACGATCAGATTTCGCCTAAAGGTAAATTGTATTTTTTGAACACGATTACCGCTTAATATTTCTTTAAAATGAATGCGAAAACCCGTATTCGAATAGATAACCGCAATGGCCGGACGAAATTTATCCTTTTTGAGCAACTTATACGGATAGTCCGGATCTCCGGTAAGCAGCTTTGCCAACGCCGCTGTGGAAATGGTAATAACGCCTGAGTTGGATACTACACAGCGCAGGTAGAGAATAACGGCAGGCAGTGTATGAAGCGAATACAGGTTTTGGAGATTTACAGTTTTGTAAGTCTTTTCGGTATTGTTTTCCCAATACTGAATAAAGTCATGGGAAAAAGTTACGGAACACAGATCTGAAAGGATATCCACCCGTACAGACTCTATACAGACCATGCCTGATGTATTATTCTTACGGTGTCTTCCAAAAACAAGAGGCTGCTCGGCAAGATCTTCCAGATGGGAGAGGATGCGACGGACATGGTGTGAGCGATTGCGATTGCACTCCGAATTGGAATAGTATCCAAACATCATGTGCAGGATCGTGATCGGCACAGTGATTTCACAGTGATCGCGTTCGGGGAAAAAGTACATGATGGACAGCAGGGCCTTCCAGGCGATTGCGGAAATCGGCTTTCCGTCAATCCCGGAAATCCCGGTTAACAAAATGGTTTTTGGAACTTTTAATAACAAATCAGTGGAATACATGGTGCCTCCTTAGCCTTTATAAGATGAATCGATGATATCATCATAGATGGAACTGGAATAATCGACATCGATCTTCGAGACTGTGGCATCCTGATGAGATATGTATTCCTGGGTAGCCATATCGTAATCAAAGTCATTCATCCAGTCATTCCGATACGGACAGATCGACAACTCATCGAACATGATATTTTCATGGAGCATGTAATGATCCATCTCGTCCTCGGCAGGAAAACGTGAAATGACAAAGCGTAAACTGCTTACCTTCCGATCCGAAAAGTTTTCCGAGACGGTTACGTTAAGATTTGTGCAGCGGTTAATTTCCTGAATGGCCGGCAAAATATGGTCCCGTTTCAGATATTTGTACGGAAAATCCATGTCTCCTGTCAAAAGATTTGTGAGATCCGAAATATCATAATTGAAGACATGCATATTTTGGTAACGGCAGAAAAACGGATACAGTATGACGGAAGCGGGTTTCTTGAGCCGATTCAGGTATTTCAGTTTTACCACAGTGAAGTCTTCTTTCAGCGAATAGCCGAAATAACGTGCAAGGTCCGTATTGAAGCGGATAGTAAGCCAGTCTCTCTTGAAAGAAAAACTCATCGTCTGAATCCATACAAAAGAAACATACATGTCCTGATCTTTGTCATGGATTGTCAGCGTTTCATTCATTAACTCCTTAACAAGCAGCACAATTCGCCTTTTTAACCGGGCAAAGTTGCAATTCCGGTCGCTGCAGTATCCGAGAGCTTGACAAAGTTCGCTGATGGACAATGCTACACCATCGATATGTCTGTAATTCTGCTGTAAACTTTTCCAAAGCAGATACATAAGGCTCTTATATTGGATCGGATCAAGAGCCTTATAGGTGATAAACATGATGCCGTATTTGGCAATATCATTCCGCTCAAAGATCTTGTAGTCGTGTATTGCTGGCTGGGGATAATGTTTCATTGATTACTGGTCTCCTTACTACCGATTTGATGCCGTAATTATGGAGACAAAACGGAATATTTTGGTATTGATGGATCAATTTTCTTCTGAAGGAAACGGATTTTTTAGTGTATGACAGCCATTTTCTGCAAGACAATACAAGTTTTTATGCCATTTTCGCGTCTCCACAACAGCATTTACACGGTGCCGTATGTCAATTCAGGCACTGATAAACGGAACTGTTCCGTATTCCAATGGTGGCTATATCATTTCCTAAGTGGAATTTTGGCGGTGTTCCTATGTCTTTTCCGAAAAAAGTACGTGATTTCTGCCAATACAGTCATTGTTAACCGACAATTTTCTCTTCACCAATTACCACCTCTCCATAAGATGGGAGGCAGCGTATGCGACTCGGTCACTGATAACCAGTACAGTTTTTTATTCCGAGAACTATATCTATACGTTGGAGAATATTTTGGTGGTGTGCTAATTCTTTTCTCGAAAAGATAAGTTATCTCTGCCACTATGTTACCTCTCCAATAACTTCACCTCAGATAATCCACATTCTCCATAAAGGGTTCACTGTGTAGAAGATGCCAATACATTCCCCTAGTATCGATACTGTTACTGATACAATTAATAGTAACTGTATCGATATTTTCTGCTTATGAGGAATCGATTTAATAAACTTATTGTAGCTGAGTCAATTCATGGTCTGTTCTACGATAAAATTTTTTATTGCGAGATTTCTTTTCTTTTGTTTCTTTTTTGGGGGCAAAAAATTGTTGCCGTACATTTTTGTACGTTTATAGTATTGCATAGTTATAGATCTGTTTACGGAGACGGCGGTGCCACCCAGAAATCGTTGGAATTACAGGTGTTTCCGAGGAATTATCAATGTCTTATGGTGAGCAAAATGACGTATTTGGGGGTGGTACGGTGAGGAAAAGTAAGTGAGGTGAGCAAAATGACGTACTTTTCCCCATTTCCTATCGTATTTTTTTCCACCACATTTTTGGAAAAACAGGCCTGCTTTTAAGTTATGGTGAGGGAAATGACGTATGGTGAGCAAAATGACGTATGGTGAGGGAAATGACGAGTTTTTCTGACAAGCAAACTATCACGAAGGTGATAACTTCTGGAAAATCATAGCTATCACGTATGTGATAACTTATGAAAAATTACAGACTATCACGAAACTGATATACGTAAGTACTGTAAGTTATCACGAAAGCTGATATCCAGTAATCATCAGGATATCACGTATACTGATATCCGTAGCCCAACCGTGATTATCACGAAACTGATATTGCTGTACCATAAGCTATCACGAAAGCTGATAACATCTGAGAAAAAAACGACCTCCCGCCAAAAATGACAGGAGGCCGTTAGGTTCGTGCTACTGAGAAGTGAGGTCATCATACATGGCCAGAGCAATCCTCAGCATCGTTCGCCGTTGGTTAAAATTATTAATCCGCTTGAAAAACTGCCTTCCGGTCCGCATGTGATATTCCACGCGGAGGCTTTTGCAAATCTTCGAAAAGTCATCCATCAGATCCATCAGATCCAGGAGATACAGAATTCTGGTCTCATTTGATGGAGCCGGATCAGATATCAAAACCAGCCAACACTTGTGTATCCCGGTAAGAAGTTTTTCCAACTGACTATACAGCAGCGGAGTCGTAACCTTAAGCTTTTGCAGGTTTGCAGGATCATAAAACTCGTGCATCATGATATATTCTCCTTCCGTAAAAACAGGCACGAAGCATTCACTCCAAACGCCTTTGATTTATACGGAAATTATGGAAATGGGTAGCACGAGAAAACATGGAAAAGCAAGAACGGAAAAGATGGAAGAAAAGAGCAGAATACGGATTGACACCAGTCAGGGAGGACATTATACCTGTCTTTCGGAGTTGAACTGAAGAAATAGTGCTAAGCCATGGACTAAAATCTATGGCTCAGCACTTTTTTAATATCGGTATTACCCATAAAATAAGAGGTTAATGGAA